>NZ_JBFSVA010000003.1:0-348617 GCF_041467655.1 Vibrio sp. 10N.247.311.49 | reverse complement strand
AACCCATCAACATAAGTTTAGCGGATGTTTGACAACCGGGGGAATCCATGTAGCCGCATTAAGCGGACTAAAATTGTTGGTTATAATGTGTAGCGAAGCGGAACCTAACCAACTGTTTTAGTTCCGTTTAAATGCCTTGTTAATTGATGCCGATAATAGAACTTTAATCACCAATTAATCTAGTGACCATTTCGATATTGAGAAACTAAATACCAAACGGAAACTACAAACCTTTTTAGCAAAATTACACGCTCGATATTACGTGAAAACTAGGAAAAAAATGAAGCCACTATTTACTAAAAACTAAGCTAATGAGTTTTATGCTTTTTGTTTTTATAAAAGCAAAACTCTATTAGCGAAAATACCTTAATCTGGCTGAATGTGCAGATTAAAAGTCACATTCAAGGCAACTTATTTGAGCGTATTTCACAAATTATTCGGTATTAAAAACACTTAAATTTGAAAACATACCCCAAATTATTTTAAGGCCAATTAACGCCCACTTAAGCGGACAAAAATGGTTGGCTAAAATTGTGGAGCGAAGCGGAACGTAGCCAACTGTTTTTGTTCCGTTTAAAGTGCTTGTTAGTTGCCGTCTTGGACAACGCTACCGCCACCAATTTATAAAACTGGTATGCCGTAACTTTAACGTTTATTCCACGAAGAAACCAGAATACATCATTAAAACATAAACCTACAACGCATTTCTTTTGTAAAAACTAAAAACGGAATGACGCATTAGAATGCTGCTTTCGATAATGGAGCTAACTTAAATACACACGGAGGTTAAACTTTGACGCTGCGACTATTAGCAGTTAGAAACAAAGAACGGAATGAGCGTATTTAAAGCGCCTGCAAAGCAACAATTGACGAATAGAAAATAACTACCAGAAGCCATAAAACACAATTAAGAAACTAAATACGTGCAATAGGTTTAAGGCGAACTAACATTTTAATATTGTGCAAGCACGAATCCATCCGCTTAACATATCAAAAAGGTCACTCATAACCAACTGAATGCTATGCATTTAATATAAAAGTGGGTCTAAACAATAAGTGTGAAAACGTGCAAGCACATATTGCCGACTATGTAACGCTCGGCCTCATTCTTAACCACCCATAAATATGCAGTATAATCAATAATTTAAAATAAGCCTCTCGTTAAATTCGTGCTCAATCAGAGTTAAAAACCACTCTTTTTTAAGTCATTAATTATTCAACAAGCAATAAACTGTCTGTATGTACAGATTTTGTGAGGGGAATATATGGCGAGTCAATTCATGCAGGCAATTTGCGAACATATGACGATGCGAGGCTATAGTCGCAAGACAATCAAAGCCTACTGTTACTGGATAAAATACTTCATTCATTTTCATAAGCTTAAACACCCTGAACAGATGCATGCCGCTGAAGTTGTCTCCTTTCTTTCTCATTTAGCTAATCAACAAAAAGTAGCCATCAATACTCAAAAGGTAGCTCTCAATGCTCTAGCCTATTTATACAATCAATTTATTAAGCAACCTCTAGGAGACTTAGGGTTTAGCTATGCGACTCGGTCTCGAAAAATTCCTAGCGTACTCAATCATGCGGAAGCTATCTCGGTGATCAATGAAATAGATCCTAAATATCAACTGTTTTTTCGCTTGTTGTATGGTTCAGGTTTGAGAGTATCGGAATGCCTGAGGCTTCGAGTACAAGATATAGATCTAAAACAAGGGTCTCTCACTGTTCACAATGGGAAAGGAAATAAAGACCGAGTGACAATTTTAAGTTTTTCACTCACTGAAGCTATACAAGACAAAATTTCACAAGTTGCAGTTCTGCTCGCTAAAGATAACTTGAATGGGTTTGGGCCATCTTTGCCTCACCGATTAGGTAAAAAATACCCTAGTGCCTATCGACAACTTGCTTGGATGTACCTATTCCCATCAAAATCCGTCACTCAACACTCTGAGTCGGGGATCGTATGCCGACACCACCTACATGATTCGGTACTCCGAAAAACGCTGAAGAAGGCGACTAACTCTAATAAATTGCGCCACAAGCGAATTAGTTGTCATACTTTCAGGCACAGTTTTGCTACGCAACTTCTAAAGTCAGGCTCCGATATCAGAACGGTTCAAGAGCTACTGGGGCACAGTGATGTTAAGACAACTCAGATTTACACTCACGTTATTGGGCAACACTTTAGTGGCACGACTAGCCCGCTAGACGGCTTATAACGAAACTCCCTCATCGATAGTTGAACCTTGGCTTGATGGCTTCTGTCTGACAAGGTTGTCTGCTATGGTGGCGGCAGAACTTCAGCAATTGTTTAGATAGTATTGAATATGAAAACACTAACCATACTTGATGGCGGCATGGGCCGAGAACTCAAAGAAATTGGCGCGCCATTTTCTCAACCGCTTTGGAGTGCTCAAGCGCTGATTAAAGCACCCGAATTTGTTAGCCAAGCGCATCAAAACTTTGTCGATGCAGGTGCTGAAATCCTAATCACCAATAGCTACGCGTGTGTGCCTTTTCACTTGGGTGCAGAGCTGTTCGAACAACGAGGTTTTGAACTAGCCGCACTGTCTGGTGAGCTGGCTAAAGCAGTTGCTAACAATGCTTCTCACACCGTAAAAGTGGCGGGCGCGATTCCACCGCCATTTGGCAGCTACCGACCAGACTTATTTAAGGTAGAAGAGGCGGCGCCAATCATTCAAACGCTTTACGATGCCCAGGATCCAAACATCGATCTTTGGATAGCGGAAACCATCTGCAGCCTGCAAGAGTTCGAATCCATTCATGCGGTTCTTAAGCAGTCAGATAAGCCGTGTTACTACGCATTCAGTTTGGAAGATACCAAGGGCGATTCTGCCAATATTCGTTCTGGCGAGAGCGTAACAGACGCCATCAAACTTGCCTGCCAATCAAACGCGACAGGCATTATGTTTAACTGTTCAGTGCCTGAAGTGATGGATCAAGCCATTATCGATGCCAAGAAAGTGATCGATGAGCTAGGCAGTGATTTAGAAGTTGGTGTCTATGCCAACAATTTTGCGCCTATCAGCAACGAACATGAAGCGAATGATATGTTTCAGGAGATGCGTGAGCTGGATGGCCAAGGTTACTTAACTTACGCTAAACGCTGGCATGCACTGGGCGCGAATATTATCGGTGGCTGTTGTGGCATCGGGCCAAAACACATTAAAGCCCTAGCCGATTGGAAACACTCAATACAGAGCTAATCCTGAGCTTCAACTAGAATAAATTAAATAGAGAACAGGTTGAGAAATCTGTTCTCTATTTGTATGTGACGTCTCTGAGTACACTGATACAAAACAACGATTTGGAGCAACAGATGAGCGACACGCAACGCAAAATAAAATGGGGCATCGCAGGGCTAGGCAATATCGCCAATCGATTCGCAACCGCAGTCACAGAGCACTCTCTGCATGGTGAGCTTGATGCGGTTGCCGCCAGAGATCACTCACGCGCAGCCACGTTCGCCAACAAGTTTGCTTGCGACAAGGCTTATGGTTCTTATGAAGAGATGGCGAATGACCCAAGTGTTGAAGCGGTTTACATCGCTACGGTTCACCCATACCACCAGCCACTTGCTGAACTGTTTCTGAAGAATAACAAGCACGTATTGGTCGAGAAGCCGGCTTTTACCAACCTTGCTGACTGGCTTGAGATGAAAGCTCTCGCGAAGCAAAATGGCGTGATGCTGTTAGAAGCGATGAAAACCGTGGTGTTTCCCGCGTATCGTGAGCTCCAATCATTCTTGGTCGATAACAACATTCAGATAGATTCCATCGAAGCCAGCTTTGGTAACCATCATGACTATGAGCCCGATTTGTTTATCTTCAATCCGGATTTGTCAGGCGGAGCAACACTCGATGTTGGGGTCTATGGGCTTTGGTTCTTTTACGATCTGTGCCGAACGCTGGGTGTAAACCCTTCAAAACCTCAGGTAGAGATGTCGTGTCTTTATGAGGGAGCGAATGTTGATACCGATGCATGCTTTACCTTCTCTGGTGATATGAACGGTAAGATATCGGCATCAACCGTGCAAAACCTTCCCCGAACAGCGCACTTGAGTGGGCCTGATACTAAGATCACCATTCACGAAAAATGGTGGAATCCGGCCTTTATTGAGATTGAACATCAAGGGCAGAAGTCGACCATCAACAAACGAGTGACGGGCAATGGGTTCGAATTTGAAATCGACCATTTTTCAGATTTGGTGCTTCAAGGCAAAACTGAGTCGAATATCCTAAGCTCAGAGATAACCTCTCGAGTTCTCGATACGATGGAAAACGCACTGATTGATTCTGGCTATTCACATTTAACTCAACCTCGTCGTTAGGAAAAGCAAATTGGGCAACCTTAAGCGTAAGCTTGAACTGTATGAAAAGATATTTCAGGCTTTTGGGCCTGGAGTATCACACTGTCAGGTCAACCAACTGGCCACACTGCTGCACGTGAGTGAACGTCACGTTCAGACCTTACTCAAAGCGATGACAGCACAAGGTTGGATTGAGTGGCCGCAATGCTGGCACTGAGTTGCAAGCCTTTCTAAGCAGCACCAATCCGTCGGCGCAGAATATCGCGTACATCCCGTTTCACCGAGAACTCGAAGCGCTTCACCCTCAACGAGTACTTAGACGCACCGAACGCTTCTTAGTGATGCAAGTTTGCCAACGCCTAACCTCCGTTAAGCACGGCAAACTCAGCGGCGATCTGGCTTATCATTGGCAGCCTAATCAAGATGCAACACAGTGGCACTTTCAGATTCGCAATGGTGTTCACTTTCATAACGGTCGAACACTCGAACCTCAAGACATAGCGCGCAGCCTAAACTCGCTCTGCCAAAGCAAAATATGGCGTCGCTGTTATCAGCATATTGATGAGGTCTCTGTCTCGGCAGGCAATGTGGTTGTCGTAAAGTTGAATCAACCTGATTGGCATTTACCGCGCCTACTTGCTAGGGCTGAAGCCTCCGTATTCGATCACTCATCACCGACTGATAGGCTGATTGGATCTGGCGCGTTCTCATTAGACATCTTCTCAAGCAAGATGTTGAGATTGAGCCGCAATAGCGCCTATTCACACAGCACGCCGATTCTCAATCGAGTCGAGTTGTGGGTCTATCCTGAATGGGCACAGAGCAAAGCCTGCGCTCAAAATCAGGTGTGCGTGAAACTGCCCGAGAAGACGACCACCGTGCGTGGGGATGACCATTCTTCCCAACCGGATTTCGGCTCAACCTTCTTTAAGATTCAAAGCCCGATGTTGTCTTCAACCGTTCGTGAGTTCACCGTTGAAGACACCTCTGAATGCCAAGCCCTTTTCGATCAGTTGTCAGTGTCTGGCGACCACAAAACCAGCGTGGAATATGGGCACTACCTAACTCACTACCTAACTACCAAAGACGTCGCGCTGTGCAGTATTATTGATGAGAACAACACCTTCACTTCGTGGTTAAGCTTTTTCACTCGCTTCCCGTTTGAGGACTTAACTTTACCTGCTGAGATACTAGAGACAATCGAACAAGGCTTAGCTTCAATAACAAACCAACCAGACTTTGAGTTAGCGATGAATGCACTGTTGTCGCTCCGGCATTGGTTGCATGAATCTGGGGTTGTGACTGAGCTCAAGCAAGAGGCGTTCAACTTAGAGGTTTCTGAAAAGATACACTGCGCACAAGTAAATGGTTTCGGTTGGTGCGAACTCGACAAGCTGTGGATTAGCCATTTGTAAGCGTATTTCGTAGCTGAATGTATTTCACAACCTAGCCCAACCAAGCTGCAACCAATCATTATGTTCAGTCACAGCGTAGGTCGAATAGGCTAAGGGTTAGCTCACTAGCGATAATTCAGACTCTTTATAGATACGGTTAGCCACTTTGTATGCAGCCGGAGACATCAGTGTCTCTTTGCATCTGCGCTTAAATTGCTCGACTTCAATCGTTTGTTCTTCCAGTAAATAGCACAGCTCACTCAAGTAGTTAGCTTCAAACACAGCTTGACCAAGTGGCGTGCATTCGTATCGGCTCGACTCTTGGTAGCCAATCGCGGTCAACACTGATTCTGGCAGTTCCCAGAACTTAGCAATGGTGTAAGTCAGGCGAATGGAGTAGCTGTTCATCAGGCGCTTCAATGCTAACGAGTTAGGCGGAACAGAAGGATCTACATGTTTGAAGGCTTCTACCATCATCTGGAAAATGATCATCTTGCCTAAGTTGCGAATTAACCCAACAAAATACGCCGCTGCTTGCTCTTCTTGAGATGAAGAGTCTTTCATCAACTCCTTAGAAAACGACGCGGTTTGAACACTGTGATTCCAAATTTTCTCACCGAAGTGACGCCAGTAAATATTGTTCCCCGGCGTGAAGTTCTTCATGTAGCTATTCACCACCCCTTCAACGAGCCCTTGAGAACCCATATTTAAGAATGCTGTTTTTAGGTCGGTAACCTGTTTTTCATTGCGTTTGTAAAAGGCGCTATTTGCCAGTTTAATCACATCGGCAGCCATACTCGGCTCGCGCTCAATCACTCTTAACAGAGTATCGACATCAAACTCATCGCTCTGTAATTCGCCCATTAACGTGGTCACAGAGGCTGGCATCACTGGAAGTTCATTAAGCAAGGCTTTTGGAGAGCGAATCAAGCGTTCGATTTGACAAGCGACAAAATCACTAAATGGGTCTGACTCCGTTCGAAGGCGAGACTCTCCAAACAAATAATCAAGGAACTCACCATCGTGAAGGCTAAGCGTCTTATCGACGATTAATGATGATGGCTGAGCGGACGACGGCGGAACAAAGATTGAAGACTGAACAGAATCAGTAGCAACGGTTTGTTGTTGCTCTTGTTGGGCAGGCTCTGCAGAGGGTTTGTTTTTTGAATAAACAAAAGGTGAGAATAGTGCCTGCAATACCCTTTTAAACATCAATACGGCTCCTAGATGATTATCAAACAGTTCGGGATATATAACGGCGGTGATTATCGCACAGGCAACTCATAAACCATACAGTGATAAATGAATCATTAACCTTTCAGCTGTATAGGATCTGTTACCCAACAATTTGCTCAGCTCCTCGGTATTCACCAGGAACAAAAAGAGCGAGCAAATAAAGCTTGCTCACTCTTCCATCAATCTAAACCGTGAAGCTGACTAAAACTAGCGTTCTGCCACTTCCAACACGATCTTACCAACATGCTTTTTCTTTAAGAACTCATCTTGCGCTTTATGGATATCGGCTAGCGGATAAGACTCTGCAACGATGGCGCCAATCTGCTGTTTCTCGATACGATTAACCAAGTTTTGGAATACTTGCGGTTCTAAAACCGTGCAACCAAAAAAGCTGAGGTCTTTGAGATACAAAGTTCGCACATCAAGCTCAACCATTGCACCACCAATCGCACCAGACACAGCATAACGGCCATGCGGTTTTAGGACTTCAAGAAACTCTGGCCACTTGTCACCAGCAACTAAATCGATCACCACATTCACGCTGCTTTCGCCTAGCGCGTTAACCAAATCTGAATCACGGGCAATCACTTCATCAGCGCCAAGTTCAAGTAACTGTTGGTTCTTGCTTGGGCTAGTGATGGCAATAACATACGCGCCGCGAGCTTTTGCTAGCTGAATAGCCGCAGAGCCCACACCGCCCGATGCACCTGAGATAAGCACGCGATCACCTTCAGCCACATTGGCACGAGTTAGCATGTTCTCTGCTGTTGAGTAAGAACATGGGAAAGACGCTAGCTCAACATCCGACATGGTGCTGTTCACCGCGTAAGCGTGCTTAGCTGCTACTTTGGTGTATTCAGCGAAACCACCATCGCATTCAGATCCGAAATACCATGGCTGTGGCAGATCTCGTCCATAAACCTCGGTCAAACAAGGTTCAATCAGAACACGCTCACCAATACGATCAGCCGAGACTTCGTTACCAACAGCTACAATAAAACCGCACACATCGGCACCTTGGATGCGAGGGAATTTCAACGCTTCACCCGACCAACTGGCATCGTCTGAATCATCACTTTTCGCATACCAACCGATTCGTGTGTTGATGTCGGTGTTGTTCACGCCTGCTGCCATGACTTTGATCAGCACTTCATTAGGTTCGATTTGAGGAACCGCGATATCTCCGCGGTAGCCAAGCATTTCTGCTCCACCGTGACCCAACATCTCTACGCCTTTCATTGTTTTCGGTAGTTCGAATTTCATCGTGTTTCCTCGAGTAATTTTGTCACCATATTCTGCGCCGATGCCACCGCTTCTTCGCCTAATACTGGCCACGCGCTTGATACGCCTTCATGAAGTAAAAACAGTGGTGTCGCGAGATCCTCTCGCAGGCTCTGCTTGCCTATTAGCAAACGAACTTGTTCTTTATGCTGTGTAACCGCTTGGCTGATAAGCTCATTATCGGGAAACGCGGCCATCGCATTCATCGACATGCACCCATGTGGCGCATACTCTTCTAACCATTGTTGGAGCTTGTTGAAGATATGAGTAACCGATGCGAGCCCCTTTTCAGGCGACGTTTCCAACAAGAAATCTAAGTAGCGTTGGTGTCGATATTCCAAGGCACCAACGATCATCGCTTCTTTTGAAGGGAAATGTTTATACAAGGTTCTTAGGCTTACATCGCACGCCGTTTTCAGCTGTGCAACGCTCGGCTCAGCAAAACCTTGCTGGCTAAATGCCACCTCTAAGCTTGCTGCAATCTGTTCTCTCAACATAGTGCTCTCTCAATACCCGACAAAGGGTAGAATGATTGTTCTACCCACAGGGTAGAACGATCACTCTACCCCTGTCAATATCCAAATTTACAAACCAAGAAATGATAAATTCCGCGCCAAACAGGACACGGAATTTATCAATACAGATGAGAGACTTAGCGTTTAAGCTGGAGTCGACTGCGTATCGTCACCAGAACAGATAACGCGCCACAAAGTACCAACACTACACCTAGATCTTGGAGCATTCCCGCTAAAGCGAGCCCTGAGCCGATCAAGGTGTAATACATCAAACCAAACAGTGCGCCTGCACTTCCTGCTTGAGATTGGTAACGTACCAACGCTCGGCTCAATACATTAGGGATCGCAATACCAAATGCCATAACCACCAACATCATTGGAAGCAAGAACCAGATCGTGTGTTGTGAAAAATACACACCCACCGCACCTAATGTTTGAAGCCCTGCTGCGATACCAATCAGAGACATTGAAGACACTTGTCTCTTCAACAATGTCTTGTTCACCAAGCTTCCCAACAGAGTCCCGAACCCAAGCACAATGCCGCTGTAGCCAAACTGCTCAACGCTAAATCCAAGTTGAATGAAGGCAAATGAACCCAATTGATAATAGGAAAACAGTGCAATATTGAACGACGCAACCAGCAACGCAGACATCCATATATTGCTATCTTTGATCATGTGAATACTGAGTGACTTTAACTGTAATGGCTGCTTAGATTGTTGCGTTTCAGGCAATGACCATAGGCTATGTGCCAACAACGCTAACACCATAATAAACAAGGCAATAAACACATATTGATGCCCGCCCGCTTGGCTTAGTTGACCGCCAAGAAGCAGCCCGACGATTGGACTAATCGACAGCCCCATCCCCATGTAACCAAACACCTTGGCCAGTTCCGCGCCGCTAAAGGCATCGCGCAACATGGTTTGTGTCACCACCGAGCCCACCGCAAGCCCGAAAGCACCCATGGCTCTGGCTATCATCAACCACGTAAAGCTGTCGGTTTGCATAGCAATAAGTGCTGAACAGGCGAATAACCCCATGCCCAGTAACATGGTTGGTCGGCGCCCCCATTTGTCTGCCAATATGCCCCATACCACAACACCGAGCGCAAACGCTGAGAAGTAGATCGAGAGGGTTTGCGCCGCTTGTGCGTAACTCACATCAAAGGATTTCGATATTGAATCCAGAATCGGGCTATAGATGGTTTCTGCGATTTGAGGGAACATCAGCAATAGCACCATTTGCCATAAAGAAGGTTTTGTTTTCATCATTTTTCCAAGACCAGTGAACTTGACGAGGAGTCTAGGGGAAACTAACCTTGGCTCGTTAACAACATTAAAACCAAAAACAACAAGATTAGGACAAATGGCATTAATCAGCGAAACGATTGAGTTTGATGCAGACAGCTTACCTGCGCCCGTAATAGGGATTGCGGCAGAGCTAGGTCAGCATGATTCAGGAATACATCACCACGTAAAAGGACAGTTGCTGTATGCTCCGCAGGGTTGCATCACCTTGACCTTAGAAAACGCCATTTGCATTTTGCCGCCGACTAAAGCCGTGTGGATCCCGCCTTATACCAAACATCGCGCGCAGATGACCAATGTGGTTGCTTATCGGTCGCTCTATTTTGATAGCAGTATTTACACCTGCCCAGAAGCGATTGAAATTGTGGAAGTGAATGAGCTTTTAAAAGCCCTGATCAATAAGATGGCTTTCTGGGATTGGGACGTTGCCCGCGAGCAAACCACCAATACCGCCAACCTATTCTGGGAAGAGTTTTACAGTGCTAACCAACACTCGTTTATCTTGCCACTACCGACAGATCGCCGCTTTAAAAGCTTTTGCAAACAAGTCCGAACCGCTTCCTTTCTTGCCCCAGCCCTCTCGACATTAGCGAACTCGGTTGGCGCAAGCACCAAAACGATTACTCGATTATTCAAAGCCGAAACAGGCATGACTTACCAAGAGTGGCGACAGCAATGGCGCTTGTTTAAAGCGATTGAACTGCTCTCAGAAAACCGACAAGTCGTTGATGTGGCTCATCTGCTAGAGTTCTCATCCAACAGTGCGTTTATCGCTTTTTTCAAACAGCAAACTGGACAAACCCCGTTGGCCTTTACCAAGTTAGGGGCGTGATTGTTGTTATCCAAACTCTGAAGTTTTACTGAGCTCAGATACAAAAAACCAGAACATGAGTTCTGGTTTTTAATGCCGATTCAACTAATCAATCAACACCAACGAATCGAGAATCCCTTTGCCACTGTGGATTCCACCTTCATTTTCGCTGGCAGGTTTACTGCGGATCAAGTAACCCGCGTAGCCGTCTAGCTCTGTTACTGGTTCACCTTTGAAGTAAACGGTGAACAAACCCACTTCGCTGACTAAGTCTGTCACGAGCGTTTGGTGAGTGTCACGCACTGCAATGGTCGGCACGTCACGTTCATGCGGGTACAAGCGCTGCATCAATGCCCACGCGTCGTACTCTTCTGGTTTAAGCTGGCTCAGTTGTTCGCTGATGTCGTCACCAAAGACACAATGACCACCGCCCTCACCTTGGTTTTTCAGCTCCCATTCTTGCTTATCAGCTTGTGTGTTAAACCATTCAATTGCTTCATTGGTGATAGGCTTCATATCAGCCAGAACACTCTTGACCAGTTCGGCTTCTTCTCGCGTTAAACCCCAGCGGGCGTATTCTGCTGCTGACATCATGGTCAGCAGCATTTGCATGGTTTTGCTGGTCGCTAATTGCTGGCTGATAGTCGCGTTCATTGCGACATGGTGTTGCTCCATAAACAAGCGAGTCTGACTTAACGTATGGCAACACACCGATTCATTTAGCTCTGGAGCCCAATAATCTGAATACTGGTAGCCAGCTCTTAGATACACCACATCGACAGCTCCGACATCTTTCAATAGCAGGCGTTGATTATCGCCCGATGAAAGCTGACAGCTCAACTGTTCAAAAGTACGACGCACCGTGCATAATTGCCCACTCACAAGCATCTTCAATAACTTGTTGCGGAATCGATGGCATTGAATTCATTTAGATATCTCATTCTTGGCGGGCATTTGGCACCCGTAATAAGACGATGCTCATTCGAAAAAGACGAAATAAATTTTAAAAAAGTTATTTCGCCGTTTTTATCATCGTAGCTCGCGGTTTACAGCTAGGGTTCTTGGGTCTTATTGACTATAAGGTCGCGAAGCCATTTGTGGCTTGGTTCAGAATCAAAGTAACGGTGCCAAAGCAAAAACAAACCACCGGGAACCAACTCAATAGGAATCGGCTTCATCACCAGTTCGCCACTCTCAATATAGTCACGAACCGAGTTGTACGGATAACACATCAGCAAATCGCTTTGTTTGCACAGCTTTACTGCGCTGGTGATGTCCGACACGTTGGCGGCTTTGTTAATTTGAAGCTGTTTGGCTTGCAAGATTTCCAGTAGCAACCAGTCGCCAACGCCACCGGTCACCAACTGAATATGACGGTATTTAAGGAAGGCTTGCAGATTCCACTCTTCTTGAAGTACTGGGTGATCATTTCGCATCAAGCACACAGAGTAATCTTGCAGCAACTCGACGTGGTTTAGCTCCGCAGGGATATTTTGAATGTGGGTGCTAGCCCTTTCATCGAGCTCAAAAATTCCAATCCCGAAATCGACCTCACGCTTTAGTAAGCGCTTAAAGGTTTCGCTGCTCCAAGTAGTGCTGTTTACCGTAATGTTCGGCGCATCTGCTAGCGCGTTAGGCATAAATTTAGGGTAAATCGCGGTATAAGCGGTTTCAACAAGATCGATATTAAAAGTACGTTCGCTGTCTTTCGGCTCAAAAATGTCCGGCACGGTTAGCTGTTCAACTTGCAGAAGGATTTGATGAATTTTAGGCGCTAAAGAGGTGGCTTTCGGTGTTGGAAACAGGCCTTTTGACTCACGTTCAAACAAAGGGTCGTCAAACAAAGAACGCAGCTTAGTGAGTTGTTTACTCACCGCAGACTGACTAAGGAACAATCGCTCTGCCGTTTTGCTCACGCTGCGCTCTTCAAGCAACACGTGTAAACACAGCAGTAAATTCATATCACATTTGAGTAAGCTTTTAACATCTACCATGATATTCCTTAGATTCAGATTAATGATGACTTTATGTCACTTTAAATCATATCACAAACTTGTTAATTTAAGCCCATGTAACCTATGAGTTAATAACTCAAAAAATAATAGACCTAAGGAATACTCATGAACTTTCTAGCACTCCCTAAGATTGATCTGCACTGCCACCTAGACGGAAGTGTTCGTCCAGACACCATTATTGATCTGGCGAAACAGTACGGAATCGAACTTCCAGAAGACCGTGAAGCGGTAGTAAAGTCTCTAACAGTGCCTGAAGATTGCAAAAACCTTGATGAGTACCTAGCTTGCTTTAGCCTGCCACTGCAAGTGATGCAAACGGAAGAAGCGATTGAGCGTATCTCTTTTGAGCTTTACGAAGACGCAGCACTAGAAAACGTTAAGTACCTAGAAGTTCGTTTTGCACCGATTCTTCACGTAAACAAGGGCTTGTCTCTTGATGCAATCATCGCAAGTGCGGTTAAAGGCATGAAGCGTGCAGAAGAGAAATACGACATTAAGGGCAACTACATCATGTCTGTACTTCGTATGTTCCCGAAAGACTCAATCAAAGATGTAATCGACGCTGGTAAACCATACCTTGGTAAAGGCGTGGTTGCGTTTGATATTGCAGGCGGTGAAAAGCCGGGCTTCTGCGCTGAATTCCCTGAGTACACGCAATACGCTATTGAACAAGGCTACCGTGTGACGGTTCACGCAGGTGAGCAATGGCATGGTCAGAACGTTTACGATGCAGTCACACTGCTTGACGCTGAGCGTATCGGCCACGGTGTCCACATCCAAGGTAACGAAGACGCGTACAACATCGTTAAAGAGAAGCAGGTTGCGCTTGAAACTTGCCCAACAAGTAACGTGCAAACTAAATGTATTCACAAATTCAGCGACCACCCAATTGCTGAATTCAAGAAAGACGGCATCGTTGTAACGATCAACACAGACAACCGCACTGTGTCGAACACAACCATGACTAACGAAGTGAAGCGTGTGTGTGAAACATTCGGTCTAACAAAAGAAGATTACGTAGAAATCTACAAGTACTCGGTAGAAAGCGCTTTTGCTTCAGACGAAGTGAAACAGCACCTAATGGGTTTCGTTGAGCAAATCTAATTGGTAAAGCGCGCCTTTTGCTGAATAGCTGGGCTCACTTAGCATTAGTGCTTAAAGCACAAAATAGGAAGAGAAAGGCTGAGGCTTTTCTCTTTTTTTATGTCCAAAAATCGCTAATCTTGCAGTATTCGTCATTTAGACCGAGACTCTCGGAAAGTGGGCAGCATGAGTAATACAAACGATCAAACTGAACTCGATAAAATGTTATCTGGGCAAGTATATGATGGTGCAGACCAAGAAATTGATACCATACGTACCAATGCCAAAAAGGCGTTAATGGCCTTCAACAACCATCAAAATCCAGATCAACAACACACATTGCAAGAGCAGCTATTCGGTAAAGTCGGGAGTAGCAGCTTAATCCAGCCCCCTTTTCATTGTGAGTTTGGAAAAACCATCGAGATTGGTGACGACACCTTCATCAATATGAACGTCGTAATGCTAGATGGTGCGAGAATCAAAGTCGGAAACAATGTTTTAATTGGACCAAGCGTCCAATTCTATACGCCATCACACTCCCTTGATTATCGTAGCCGTCGTAAATGGGAAACCTTCTGTTTACCGATAACAATCGAAGATGATGTGTGGGTTGGTGGAAACTCGGTCATCAACCAAGGCGTGAAGATTGGGGCTCGCTCGGTTATCGCGGCGAACTCTGTGGTCAACAGCGATGTACCGCCAGATTGTCTATACGGTGGCACGCCGGCGAAGTTAATTCGACACTTGGATACTGAGCAATAAAGTTAAATAGAAAAATAAAGCTCATTAAAAGAACAAATAGAAAAAGAGGCGATGTTCATGATGAAACAGCGCCTCTTTTTAATCGATTCGTTTTAGCTTTTATCAGTCTTTTCTATCCGTCGTTTTTCTACTTATCTTGCCTACCTAGATTATCTACATAGAGAAACCTGACTAAAATAGATAGCTTGAGAATTTCGCTACATGATCACGTAAATTCGACGCCAAGAGCACGAAGTTCGTTCTCACATTGCGCAGAATCGATAAACTGAATACCCGCCATACCTACGGCTTTTGCTCCTTCTACGTTGTAAGGCATATCATCAATGAACACCGTTTCTGAAGCCTCCAGTCCATTATTTGAAAGCAACGCTTGGTAAATCTCAGGCTGCGGTTTAAGCATGCTAAGTTCAGCGGATACGGCTGCGCCATCAAACAAAGGCCAAAATTCGTAGGTGGCTTTTAGGTGTTCAACAATCTCGACCACGTTGTCGGTAAGTGCATACACACCATACCCAGCACGCTTTACGCGCTCGATAAGGTCGACAGAACCATGCAATAAGATCTGCGTTTTCTTAACGTAATAAAACAGGCGGTCGCACTCTAATGAAGATAAATCGAGCTCTTGTTGGTAGCGAAGTTTGGCTTCATTTTCGGTTAAGAACCCTTTGTTCAAATCCGACCAAATCGCACTTTGGAAAATCGAAAGCTCTCGGGCTTCAGGGTCGGCAATGTTACCAAACGTTAGTTGAGTAATTTCCAGCGGCGACCAACGCACAATCACATTACCCACATCAAATACGACATTTTGATTTGATTCGAACTCATACCCTACTCCTGAATTAGTCACTTAAAATAGCAACAACACAGACATTAAATGCCGCACGTTAAAGTTCATAATCTTGTTTTACAAAATGAGGACTAGAATCACAAGATGTAATCAAGTCAGCGCAAAAGGTGGTCACTAGTACCCCTAACTAACCCTATTTATCATCACCCACTTAACCTTCTATGTTACAATTATGAGTCATTCAGAGCGTACTGAATCCCTGATTTAGTTCACTATTCTTTAGTCACAGTGAATACACTTTAAAGTTATTGATCTATGAAAAAGTACGAGTTAGTTGTCCAAGATATTGTGAGCAAGATCTGTCAAAACAGTATCAATCATAAGCTTCCCGCGGAAAGAGAACTCTCTGAAATATATGGGTTATCTCGATTTACTATTCGAAAAGCGCTAGCCAAGCTAGAGGCTATTGGCATGGTGAAATCTAAGGTGGGTTCTGGTTACTTCGTCAACACTTCTCTCATTGGTACACCACTGGTGTACAACTCCATTACTGAAAACAGTTTTGAAGAGATCTCTTATAAAAAGCTCCAACTGAATAAAGCGCTACCCGATAACCACGAACAGCAGATTTTTTCTTTAGACGACAATGACTACATTTGGAAAATTAGACGTCTTCGATTGATTAACAACAAAGTAGTTCAGATTGAAGAAGCCAAGATCCCTGTCAGCGTCTTCCCAGAGATGAATGCCGAGATCATTGAAAGCTCAATCCAGAAACATGCGCTAGCGAAAGGCCTTCAGATCGATAGCTACTTAACGACGTATCAAGCGATCAATGTTTCTAAAGAAGATGCGGAGTTGCTCGGCTGCAAAAAAAATGCGGCGGCGATGAATATCACCAACCGAGGTTTCTTGGCATCGGGTGAACTGTTCATCGTCAGCGATATTATCGATATCAATTACCAATGCACCTACCACACGCCTTTTAACAGTGAGAGCATGAGCTTCCGAAATAAGAAGTAATAATTTATTTAGGTTCCCACCATTTTAGTTAATTTAAATAACTAACCCAGTTAAGTATTTACAATCAAAAACCTATAAGTTAATAACTGTACTCAAATATTTATTAGTTATAATCTTGCTATATAAAAATAACTTATAGACCTTTGATAAATTTAATTGAGTAATTAATACTAGTCAAAAAAATGGCCGCTTTAAGCGGCCATTTTAATTAACTCGATAAGTTATGGAGTGTGAATCGCGCCATCAGGAAGGCGACTTTGAGTCCACTCGTGGGGGCGATACATAACAGGGAACTCGGCTGCAACCTCTTGGTCGATTTCAACACCAATACCTGCGATTTCAGAAGCGTATAAGTAGCCATTAATTGGCTCTGCAGCGTTCGGGAATACCTTGTGCGTATTCTCGTTGTACTCGACATGCTCTTGAATGGCGGCATTGTGTAAATGCACGTTCAAATGCGTGTTGACCGCTGCACCAATTGGCGTCATATCTGGCGGGCAATGCCATGCAATACGAACACCGAAGTTCTGACATAGATGGCCGAGTTTCAGAGCAGGAGTAATACCACCAATCTGTGAAACATGGCAACGAATGAAATCAATACGACGATTAGCAATCAGAGATTTCCACTCTTCAGGGTTATTAAATAACTCCCCTAAACCTAATGAAACTGAGCTTTGGCTACGAATATTATCCAACCATTCCGTTTGGTTTGGCGGCAGAATATCTTCAATGAAGTAAGGCTTATATTGCTCGACTTCTTTGGCAAATTGTATCGCTTGGTTCGGGAATAGGCGCTCATGAACATCATGAAGAATATGGAATTGGTTACCATACTTCTCTCTCAACGACTTAAACATCGTTAGAGTATTGTCCATGTACTGATCTTGGTCGTAGTACGAGCCTTCAGTCGGGTTTTGAGTGGTATGCAAATCGGTTGGAACACCGCCATAGAAACCAAGCTGACAACGAATATGCTTGTAGCCTTTGTCTAGGAAAGACTCCACCAGCTCATAAATACCTTCCATCGTGTCGCTCGTCGCGTGTGTGTATACAGGAATAGCATCACGAGACTTACCACCAAATAATTGATGTAGCGGCATACCCGCCAATTTGGCTTTAATATCCCACAATGCCATATCAACACCGGAAATTGCATTATTGATAACAGGGCCATTTCGCCAATAAGCGTTGACCATCATCATTTGCCATAAGTCTTCAATATTATTGGCGTTTTTACCAATAAGAATAGGTTTTAAATATTCATCGACCATTGTTTTTACAGCAAGCGGTCTTTGTTGGAATGTCGCACAACCGAACCCAGTCACGCCTTCATTCGTTTCAACTACCACGGTAATGAGATTGTGTCTGTCTGGTTTAGTAATAATACAATGGATATCAGATATAATAGTTTCTTTCACAATTAAATAACCTAAACTTAAGTCAACTCCTATTATCTAACCGCTTTAAAAAGCACATTTCAAGCGCTAATTTTTCGTAAAAATAATTGGTACGTTAAGAGTATTTTTTTGATAAACAAAACATACCAATTGGCTAAAAACGGTGGAAAAATAATTTTTCGAATTTTAAGTGTGATTGAGATCTCTTTTTACTGCGTTGGATTTAAATTGATTGTCGTTATGATTGCTCGAGTTAAATATATTCCAATAACAGGTGTAGTATGCAAATGGTAGAAAAGAGTGATGCCGTTATTAATAACTCGAAGTCATCATCGAAAAATAAAAATTTCAAAGAAAATATACAGTTATTAATCACTGCACTTGGTGGTGAAGACAATATCGTGAGTATCACGCACTGTATGACAAGGCTGAGATTCAAATTAGCCGACGAGTCTCTGGTAGACGAAGAAGCGATCAAGCAGATCGCAGATGTGAAAGGTGTGGTACTTCAACAAGGCCAGACTCAAGTCATCATCGGTGTTGAGGTCGAGAAGTGGTTCAACGCGCTATCAAACACTCAACAAGCTGACGCTAATCCGGCTGATGAACTAGAGAAAGGCAAGCTGTTCCAAGGCGTGATGCGTATTGTCGCAGGCATCTTTGGTCCGGTTGTACCCGCAATCGCTGGCGCGGGTATGTTGATGGGCCTGTTGTCTGGTCTTATTGCAACCAATGTTATCTCTGAAACCTCAGACACAGTTTATTTCTTCCGCTCGATCTCTGTTGCTGTGTTCTTCTTCTTACCTATGCTGGTTTCTTTCTCTGCTGCTAAGGTATTCAAAGTAAACGAATACATTGCGCTTGCTGTCTCTTCAGCAATGCTAGCGCCTCTGCTTGTTGATAAAGCAACAATGCTAAAAGACGCAGGCGCTGCTCCGGAGCTGACCGTTCTTGGCGTGGTTCCTATTGAGCTGCTCAACTACGGCGGCGCGATTGTTCCCGCGATTCTAGCAATCTGGTTATTGTCTAAAGTGACTCCGTTAGTTGACCGCCTAGTTCCTTCTTCTGCGAAGCCTGTATTTACACCACTGCTTGCCTTTACGGTAACTTCGACCATCACGCTATCATTTGTTGGCCCTGCTGGTATCTGGCTAAGTAATGGCGCAGGTTGGGTGATGAGCTCACTACTGGAAATCTCTCCGACGTTAACAGGCTTTGTGTTTGGTCTAACTCGCCCGATCACCATCGTATTTGGTATCCACCACAGCATGACGCCAATCAGCCTGAACAACTTTGCACTGTATGGTAAGGATCTACTTATGCCAATCATGTGTTTGGGTAACATGGCAATTGCTGGCGCGACAATGGCTATCTGGCACAAGCAACGTAAAACGGTTTCTAAAGAGCAATCTTCAATTACGATGGGCTCAAGTGTTACTGCGATTCTAGGTATCACAGAACCAGCTCTGTTCGGTGTACTCACGAAATACACCAAAGCGATGATGACCGCGAGCTTGGCTGCAGGCGTGTTCGGTGCTATCTCGGTAACAATCGATACGCACTTAACAAGCTACATTCTTTCTTCTGTATTCAGCTTGCCAGCTTACCTTGCAGGCGGTACGCAAAACTTCATTCAAGCACTGATGGGCGTGGTGGGTGTGTTTGCACTGTCTTTCGTCCTAACGATGTTGTTCGTAAAACTAGACAACAAGTAATCGGCTAGTCTCACTCCCGTAAGATTAGAATCGAAAAAGCATGACCATATCTCATTATAGTCATGTTTTCCTCAATACGAACAAACCCAACCTTTCCTTTCTAAGGCTATATTATGACCCACATCGCAATCATCGGTGAGTGCATGATTGAACTGAATGGGGCTCCATTTGGCGACATGCATCAAAGCTATGGTGGAGACACATTAAACGCGGCAATCTACTTGAACCGCAGCGCTGCGGTTAGCAACCCCATGAACTGCAATAACACTGCGAATCCAGCGATGCGAACTAGCTATGTCTCGGCGCTTGGCTCTGACGCTATCAGCCAAGAGATGCTTAACCGATGGCAAGATGAAGGACTATCAACCGAATTCGTGCTTATTGACGAGCAGCGTTCACCCGGGCTCTATCTCATTCAACTCGACGATGTTGGTGAGCGCACCTTCCTATACTGGCGCAACGATTCGGCGGCTCGCTACATGGTACAGCACCCCGATTTCGATAAGATAGCCAACCAACTTCACGATGTTGATATGGTGTTTCTGAGTGGCATTTCCCTCGCGATACTGCCACACAGCGATCAGCTAAAGTTGCTCACTATCATTGAAGGCCTGCGTGAACGTGGCGTTACCATCGCCTTTGATAGTAACTACCGACCAAAGTTGTGGAGCTCAGAGGCCGCAACTAAAGAATGCTATCTATTAGGCTATAAAACGACCGATATAGCCCTAGTCACATTCGATGATGAACAACTGTTGTGGAGCGATCAAACGCCACAAGACACCATAACAAGGCTGCATACGCTCGGTGTCAAAACCGTTGTTGTCAAGCTTGGTGCTGAAGGCTGCTTGATCAGCGAAAACCCCGCAAATGAGCCAGTAAAAATCACAACGACACCTGTCGAGACTGTGGTTGATAGCACCTCTGCTGGCGACTCTTTTAACGGCGGTTTCTTATCTTGCTATCTCGCTGGAGGTTCTATTGAAGAAGCCTGCCATCAAGGTAATGCATTAGCCAGATTGGTGATTCAACATAATGGCGCAATCATCCCAAAATCCATCACCGACACTCTTTCAAACTGATATTAAGAAGTACACATGTCTACAATTAACGAACAGCTAAACGCACTTAAAGTTATCCCTGTTATCGCCATTGATAACGCAGAGGATATTATCCCTCTAGGCAAAGTATTGGCTGAGAATGGGCTTCCCGCCGCTGAAATTACGTTCCGTTCAGACGCCGCTGTTGAAGCTATCCGACTGCTTCGAGAAGCTCAGCCTGACATGCTGATCGGCGCGGGCACCATCTTGAACCGTGAGCAAGCACTCGCAGCAAAAGAAGCGGGCGCAACGTTTGTGGTTTCACCGGGCTTTAATCCGAACACAGTTAAAGCATGCCAAGAGATCGGCATCGATATCATTCCAGGTGTGAACAATCCAAGCACCGTTGAAGCGGCATTAGAGATGGGCCTAACAACCTTGAAGTTCTTCCCAGCAGAAGCATCTGGCGGCATCAGCATGGTGAAATCGCTCGTTGGCCCATACGGCGATATTCGACTCATGCCTACAGGCGGTATCACGCCATCAAACATCGATAACTACTTAGCAGTGCCTCAAGTATTAGCTTGCGGTGGTACATGGATGGTGGACAAGAAGCTGGTTATAAACGGGGAGTGGGACGAGATCGCACGCCTAACACGCGAGATTGTTGAGCAGGTGAATCACTAGTCTATGTCATTCAGGTAAACAGAGCCTGTTTAATTTCTAACAATAAAGCCACAGCACTTTGGTGAGGCTTAATTATATGATCCGCCTCACTCTCAAGCCCTTAAGCTTAGAGTCGGCTCTCAGAGTGAGGTGAACCAAATATCTTCTATCCATACTTTAGGTATCGACCTAGGTAAACATTGCTTCTATGCTATCGCACATAACCGTTGTGAGGTGGAGGCGCTTCGTCGCAACCGACTCTTAACCTTTCTAAGTGAAATAGAACCAGCAACTATTGCTTTTGAAGCCTATAGCGATACTAGTTTGATCTCACACAGAGTTTAACCTCAGCCAGCTGTCCAAAAAGGAGTCATAAAGCAACAGAACTAACACTCACAGAAAGAAGTGACGCTGAGTGGTTATCAAGGCTTACTTCTGCTCTACTGACCTTTATGAGCATTCAACCTTGGATGTCTTAACTGTTCAAAAAATACATTCACACAGACAAGTAATGGGACCCCTACTAGCATTCCCATAGAGCCCCATAGCCAACCCCAAAATACAAGCCATACAAATAAAATCAGCGGATTGAGACTAAACCTTTTCCCCAGTAATGTAGGAGTAACCAATTGGCTTTCTATCAAATTAATCGCCAGGAAGATCGCAGCGACCGTCAATGCGTAGCTAAACGACTCAAACTGTATAAAAGAGACTAAAGCAAAGCACGTAACTGAAACCATCGGGCCAAGATAGGGGATAAAATTCATTAAGCCTGCAAAAGCGCCCCAAAGGAAAGGGTCTTGCAATCCCATCATATAAAAAGCAAAGCCAACAGTGAGTCCTAAGCAAACATTAATGATGGTGATGGCGCCTATGTAACGAGACAAATCCTTTTGAACAACTTTAACCAATTCAACAGCCCTACGCTTATCTGAAAAGCATTCAAAAAGAGATAAGCTTTGAGAATAAATTTTTCGACCGTAATTCATCATGAAATACGCCATAAGAAACGCAACCAACAACTGAGTAACAATGGTTGGTGTTGTCGTAAGCACTGATTCTATAATGGAAAAAGCCGTGTTATTGGTAAGCCCATCATTGGTAACAGTACTACTCATGGAGAACCCGGTGGCGTCAGTTAAGCGACTGTTTTGAGTAACCTCACTCACTTCATTAGATACATTCTCAACCAACATTGGTAATTTTGACCACCATTGCTGAGCGGGCTCACTCAACATATTCAAACTAATCACAACAAAGCCAATAAAACCAATAAGTACAGCCATTACGTTAATGACTCGAGGGATACCGAAGCGAGTAAGGTAGTTAACTAGAGGGCTACATAGCAAAGAAATAAAAGCACCAAAGATGATTGGCAACAAAAATGGCTTGGCGATATGTAATGTAAAAATAGACATCATGAGAACAGCAAGGAGCATAAAACTAGTTTGCAACACACTTCGTTGTCTAAGAATACTGTATTTTTTTGATGTCATTTTATTCCTATGAGTAGGAGGTTTTGTTTTTGAGGCTTCGTCAATTTGAATCAGGCACTCGATACCGTCAGCCAACACTAACTTGAATTAAAAATGATGGTTACTTAAGTAAATTAAGTATTAGCGATAGCTGTTTATAACCAAAAACAGACGATTTAAAACGATGAGTTCGATTCAAAATTACAACACCAAGGCCTGTGATGCCAAGGGCATACAAGGGGTACTTGTGAACAAACTCTTTTCCTTTGTGACGAATAAGTCCCATACAAAGTGCAACTTGACGAGCTCTACTTCTCCCCTCAAGTCTTTTCATTTGAATCTGTCTTTGTCGATTCTTGAGTGCTGACATGTAACCCCTCCTTCAATTGCTCTTTCGTACATTCAAAACCTATAAATTGCTTTAAGTAACTAGAACGAAGTACCAAGCATATTAGAATCAAACCGAGTGTGAATATAAACGCGCCGTAACCCGCTAACAGATTCAAAGTGAAGTAGTAGATCACTACTCCAGCACCGACGGCGATACTAAAAAGAAACAGCGGTAACAACGCAACAAAGAGGAGCTGAAACACAAGACGCTTTTTAAATGCATCAACACTATTGCGAAACTCCAATAAGAAAAGCTCTAAGGTCGATTGAGACCATTGCTGGGTATGTGTCTGTAATATAGCTAAGTCTTTCCACAATCCATTTAACTCAGAAGCAGAACGTTTAAGATCATCCACCTTACGATCGCTCGATTTATCATTGGCAGAGTTTACTGGATCATTTTGACTATTTACCTGCATAACGGTGCTCTCTCAATTGCGATGTTGATATATGGCTATTTGATTAACTTCGAGACAGCCCAACCAGCGAGAAACGCACAGCCAACACTCAATAATGGACGCTCTTTAATGATGTTTTCCGCTTTCTCAGACGTGTTCTTCACACTTTCAGAGCTGGCCTCGAGAGTTTCATGGACCGCCTCTTTCACATTTTCGATAACTTCTACTGCGGCCTCTTCAGCTTTTTCATAAGTTTCTTCAATTTGTTGTTTGGCTTCTGAATTTTTAGCGTTTGACTTTGGCATAAGTTTTCTCCTTATTTGATTATCATAAGCCAGAGAATAATATTAATACTATTAATCTCTAGCTACTTTAATAATCAATGCTAGCATCGTGCCAACTTTCACAAGTACCAGAATAATTGAAGATAAGCTCCCATATCATTAATAAATGGCATTAATCAATGTAATAATTTCACTAGAAAACATCTATTAATGTATTTTTTACAAAAACAAAGTAAAACCTTAGACGAAACAAGCTGAATATAGGGTTATTAATTGGCATAAAAAATGCAATAAACCAAATACAGCTTAGAACCAAATGAGGATTCATGAGAAACCAAAGTATATTATCTATTGTTAACCTGATAAAAAGTGGAAATATTATTTACGAAAAAGCGATATCCAACATAAGAAGTGAAAAGATGGCAAAAAATCTTTTTGATATCTACACGGTAAAGAAATGTGCAGAGTTAAAGTTACAATCTTTAACTTACTACTCAAAAATACATCAAGAACAGATACCCGCTAGTTATACGATAAATGCCAGAGAGCGCTGTATTGAAGCGGAAGATACAAAAGGTAAAAACAATCAAGAGCTCTATTTAAAGCACCTAGAAGGTGTCGAGACAAAGATCATTTCCGACATTGAATCACTGCTAGAAACTAACCCTGATTTAGAAGGGAGAAGAAGATTAAAAGTGGTAAAAAATGAAATGGAATCATGTCGAGACCAAATACACAACATGCGTCAGAATTAGTTATTAGCGAATGATGGTTGGAAATCAGAATCAAAGAAAAGGCTTATTTTAATTCTTATAAATCAACTGAAATTATAAATACTACTGAGATGAAAAGGAGTAATGATATGTTGTTTAAAAAGGACAATGATCCCCTTGAGGTAATTCACTATAAAGGCATAGAAAAAATACTATGTACATTGAAAGATCACTACTTCTCATGTGTTGACCTAATTGAACAGAAAGCACATGGGAACATTGCAAGAGCTGCAAATCGATTTATAAAAGTTGAACGTTCATTAATAAACGAAGTAAACACCAAGTTCTGCATTAACAATGAAGTTAATGACAATGACATATTGAGTCAGCCCCCTGCGTTAATTGTTAGTTATAACGATATGTACCAGAGTAATTTAAGCCTAATTTCTTACCTCAAGAACACTATTAGAAAGTTTAACAATCAACATATGTCTGCTTTTTTCTCCTATTGGGTTGCGGCGTTGCAAGTTGAAAATGATGAGATAGCAAAGCATTTGTAACAGATATAACCCATCTAAAATAGATACGATTAATTAACTTGAGAAGAGAATCAAAGCCTACAACACAATCATTAAACAGTGGGAATAATCTAGGTTTAATTCTGATCTAATTCTGACATCACTCAAAATAAAAAGCGTCGAGGCATATTGCCTTGACGCTTTTTTACGAGAGGGACCGCTATGTTATTCTAGGAAGCGTCATCGACAGCCCCAGTCATCATTCTAGACAGACTTTTACCGCCTTTGGGATCAAAATCAAGTGTTCTAATCGGAAACGGTATTGTCATTCCAGCCTCTGATAATGACTCTTTAACCGCTATAATACCGTCGTGCTTTGCGTCCATATAACCAAAACCTCCTGGGTACTCAATCCAAAACCAAACCAATAAGTTAACGCTACTATCAGAAAAGCTTGAAGCGTAAACCGTCGTATCTTCTTTCCGACTAACATAAGACTTTTGGTTTATCGCTTTGGTTATCACCTCAGCGGCTCTTTTGGGACAGTCTGCGTAGGAAATCCCCACAGGGATCTCGACCCTTCTTCGTCCTTTTCGACTGTAGTTCGTCAAAATATTTCGGAAAACCATCTTATTGGGAATCATGACGTGTTGACCAGAGAACGTTTCAACCAGTGTATTTCGTAAGTTTATTTTGACTATGGTACCCATGACATCGTTGGAACCAACAACATCGCCAATTTTAAAAGGTTTACGAATACTCATTGTAATACCTGAAATGAGGTTCTCAGTCATATCTTGAAAAGCAAAACCGATAGCTAAACCTAGAATACCGGCACCGGCAAGCAACGATGTAACCGTACCTTGGAGCCCAACAAAATCTAACGCGACAAAAAATCCAATAGTAACAATGGTAACCTTAACAATAGAAGCCAGTAAGTTAATGACTTCTTGAGAGTCGACAACTCTATTGCTCAATCTTTTAAACAACTTACCGCTTATGTTGGCAACAAAGATAAAAATAAGAAACGTAACAAAAGCAACAATCAGGTTAGGGATAAGTTTAATTGCTTCAACTAACCAATGCTCTAACTTACCCTCTATCAGATGCTGAAACTTCTCTAAGTTAAAAGAGAGATTCATGTCCATGGTGTCTCCTTCTTATTCAATATGCGGATTATTCAATACATTCATGGAATACAAACCGTTAAGGCTTGCTTATCAATACTTATCTCCAGCGAATCAGCCGAATACGTCTCTCCATCAATCACGTATGAAATAGGTCGGTCAGAATCAATTTTAACGAGCTGTGCCGAAGCATAAGTAAAGTAACTAGCTTGTTCTTTCGCTCCGAGACTCGATAACAACAGATCAGATAGAGCGATAGCTCGTTTACTAAGTGAATTTGTGTTTTCCAAATAGGTAATATGCAGCTTCCCATCATCCGGCCTAGGAGGCTGTCCCCCTTGAGCAAGCACAGTACTAAAAGGGGAAGAGTTCGCCACGACCAAACTTTGTAGTTTCATACTTTGTGATGGTTGGTCATCGATTGAAATTTGAAAGTGTTGATTATCGTCGGTGATTACTGCATTGAAGAACCCAGTCAAATACGCGAATTGCCCTTTTTCATTTTTTTGTTCTCGATGTGCGTAATCGATCATCTGTTCTTCAAACCCAATACCAAGAAGCAGTAATATTGGTTGTTGATTACAGAACGCCAGATCGATTCTTTTTGAGTTGCCAGATAAAATAGCCTCACACGCTTTTTCAACAGGCGATATTTTCGAGGTCAATCCATAAAGCATATGACATAGAGCGTTCGCGGTACCCAAAGGTATAATCCCGAGTTGTGTATCAGTCTTCCTAACTTGCCTTGCGACTTCACTAACCGTCCCATCGCCACCTGCAACGAGAATATGCGCAGTATTCCGGTCTTTGGCCTGCTTAGCTAATATTTCTGCTGATACTTCTTGGCTAGTAAGAAAAATATCTAAACTGTACTTTCTCGTAAGTTCACGAATAACCTGTTGTTCATTCGCCAACCATTTACCACCACCTGCAACAGGGTTGGCAATAAGGCAAGCTTTATGGCCAAGAGTGAGCAAACCTTTATCACTGATTGCTTGAAGTGTTTTCAGTTGTAGATGGTTCAATTGGGCTGTACTTCGCACGTCGTTAATACTTTTCAAGACCTGCTCTACAGTAAGTGACGGATTTTTTGCTAAAAGATAGGCAGCTACGACAAAGACAGAACGTCCTCGACCGAGAGCACAATGCACAACAACCGATCTAGATTGATTGATTTGGGTATCGATCCAATTTATAGCATGTTTAAGCTTATGCATTTTAGGGACTTTATGATCAAGAACCGGGGTGTTTAAATAGCGAAATTGATCACCGGTCATTGCACTTTCTAAACCAGAAAACTCAGCTGTAACATCTACAATACAATGGATGTTTTGAGATTCTAAGAACGATAAATCTGAAGGGAACAAACGACGAGATACATATAAACCTTTTCCAACCTTCTGTATTGGTTCAACTTTATCTCTTTTAATTGCCCATGCATTGTACAGTCGAACACCTAAGAAGAATGGAATGAAGATCCATCTAATCCACCACACTATTTTCCCATCGCTAGTCTTCCTAAATATTGACGGCATATCGAAGATGTAGGCAACACTAACGATGAACATCGACAAACTACACCAGGCAAAAACACCACGGATTATTAGCTGTGGTATAAGAGCAGCAGCAAAAAAACAAGCTATAGCAAGAAGCATATAATATTTAATAATAAACATGTTACGCCTTAATTTATCCGTGAATTTAAATATATTTATCCGTAAATTTATCTATCTCTAAATTAAATAAAAGAAGGGCTCAAGAATGAGCCCTTAGCTTGATAACAAAGCAGTTTTATACTTATTTAAAGAATTTGATTACTTCGTGATTCAAGCAACCTCTTTTTCATATTTACGAGCTAATGTTTCTTTTTGTTCAGTATCTAAGACTCGACCTGCGGTTTGAAAAAAACGCTGCTCTTCTTCTTCTAAATGATGTTCAACCTTATCTTTTAATGTTTTCATTAAAACAAGCCAAGCTGGTGAAGACATCTCTGTATCATCGAGTTGAGCGAGTATTTTGTCGATTCCATGATGTTCAGCGATTCCATGTCTAGTCATGTCAATGGATTGATCACTCTCGATCAAAGGTGCATAAAAATGGCGCTCTTCTGCAGTCGCATGCTTGGTTAACTCATCCTTAAGGTTAACATAGAGTTCTTGCCTAGCTTGTGTGTCTCCCGAAGTTTGGAGTAACGCATCCATCAAAAGTCGTTGCTTTTCATGACTGTCTTTGAGCACATCAAATATATTTTTCATGTCTAATTCCTACTTCATTGGTTTATTTTTATGAGGATTTTGGCATCTCATTGCACTCTAGATGACAGTTCTAGCAATCTTCATCTTTCGCATCTAAATGCTCTTTAATATTTTCACAGCTATCTTCTATTGCGTTTTGAGTATCCTCTACAGCCTCATCTACATTTTCCCCGGCTTGTTCCATCGGACCTTCATCACTACATGCCGCAAGTGCAAATGTAATACCCACAATAGTTAAAAAACGGTAAGCGTTCGATTTGATGTTCATATAAACTCCTAATGTTTGTTTTTATTCAGCAACATAATTACCACTGAAACCAGTAGTGATATTGCAAATATATAAAATATGATCTTTGCTACTGTCGCAGCAGCCCCAGCGATACCACTAAATCCCAATAGGGCGGCAATAATTGCGACAATAAAAAATATTAGCGACCAGCGAATCATCGTTATTCCCCAATTTTTAATAAATTACCAATTGTAGAGAGGTTAAATAATATTTAATTTATCCACCACTCTCTCTACATTCGGGGTATTATTTGCTATAGATAAAGCTAAGTCGTGTTCACTGCTTGATGAAACTGAACCTTTCAAGATAACCACACTGTTTTCGGTTTCAACTTGAATATCGCTACCACTAACATTGGTATTCATTAATAAACGAGTGATTACCAGTGTCTTTATGTGAGCATCAGTCAAAGCTTGTACGGCTGCGGGTGTTTTTTCTTTGTCTTCATCAATCACTGTAAGTTCGTTTTTTACAGACTTAACGTCATCTAGGCTTAGCACTAACTCTTCTGCCAAATCTTTCTCTGTTTCATTTTTAACCGAGCCAGTTAAAGTAACCACTCGATTTTTAACGTAGGTGTTGATGTCAAATGAGTTTAAATTAGTATTCAGTAATAAAGTCGTTTCTGCTTTTCCATCAATCCACGCATCGAAAGTTTCTTTTTCCCACATGCTATTAGCAAAAACAGTTGATGAAGAAGTTGCAATCAAAGTAGCTAATAATATTTTACTTGCAGTATTTCTCATTAATTATCTCCTCTAGTTAACTGACACTTGTACAATTGCAACCAGCATGCCAACTTTTTAACTGACTGAAAATAAAGGATTTACACTTTAATTTTGAAAATTTACCATTGGTAAAATAATCGGAGGTGTATTAATTACACGAGTATTTTGTAAAAATTATCATCAATGGAGATCCTAGAATAATTAATATCAATACTGTTAATTAGCCACTTCTACTATCAGTAATATTGTAACTACATTTAAAAGGTGGCGTATAGTAAATGATAGATTCATATTTGAAGGACATCATGTTATTATCAAGGTCGTTTTCTGTCGTACAAAAAGAGAGTTAAATCATGTCATTACCGACACTTTTTATAGAGTTAAAAGATGAATTATTGCGGTCTAAAATAAACTCTCTAGATGAATTATCAAGCTTTGAAATAATTCAAAGTACTATGGATGTTCATTGGATTGACAAGCTACAACAACTGCAACCAGATACTGCTATTGTTGAAGTCTCTCGATTTACTAACGATGATTTTAAGTCCTTATCGAGTGCAACAGGGTTGGACGAAATGGACTTGATTATTATCAGTACAGGTACGCCAAACAAAAATTTAGACATGATGATGAACCATGGCGCAATCTTCCATTATAGAAAGCCCGTCGACATGCAAATATTGGAAGATACCCTTGCAGACTTCAGTCAATACTTCCTCCAGAAGCAGGAAGAAGGGCGTAAAGTGTCCACCAGCGATTTAGACCAGTTCGGTATGTTAGTCGGTTCTTCTAAGCCCATGCATAAGCTGTATCGAACTTTAAGAAGAGTCGCGAAGACTGACACCAATGTTTTGATTGTCGGCGAAAGTGGGGCAGGTAAAGAATTAGTCGCACAAACGATTCACCTTGCCAGTGATCGTAAAAACCAACCTTTTATTGCGATCAACTGCGGTGCTATCAGCCCTGAGTTAGTTGATAGTGAATTATTTGGTCATGAAAAAGGCGCTTTTACAGGGGCGAATCGCACACACCAAGGGGTGTTTAGGCAAGCAGAAGGTGGCACATTGTTTCTCGACGAAATCACCGAAATGCCACTTGAGCACCAGGTCAAATTACTACGAGTTTTAGAAACAGGTGAATATCGCCCTGTAGGCAGTAATGCAACGAGTATCGCTAATACTCGAGTCATTGCAGCGACAAACCGAGATCCACAAGTCGCTATTGAAGAACAGTTTTTGAGAGAGGATCTCTATTTCAGGTTGGCTCACTTCCCCATACATGTCCCTCCATTGCGTGAAAGAGGCGACGACATCGTCGGCTTAGCAAAACATTTTATTGCTCATCGCAACGCAAATGAAACCACTGCGAAGACCATTTTCACATCAGCGCTTCAAAAAATATCAGCCCATGCATGGCCAGGGAATGTCAGGGAATTAAAGCACTGTATTGAAAGAGCTTTTATATTGGCAGATGAGACGATTAAAGATGAACACCTAATTTTTGATACTCCTCCTTTAGAAACAGGGACTACCGTTGAGGATATGGTTCCGGCGGGTGTTTCTCTTGAGAAGATTGAGAAAGCGGCGATTATCAATACGCTCGAAGAAAATGAAGGCAACAAAAAGGAAACAGCACAAGACTTGGGAATCAGCATCAAAACGCTTTATAACAAGCTCGATAAGTATCAAGAGTAGTAATACTCATATCTGATGTTGCTGTGTGATCAAAATAGATACAGGCGATCGTTAATTTGCAGTTGATGTTTTGCTTTTCCATGAAAATTTAACAGTGGAGGGTGAGCCCTCCACTGTTAAATTTTATGCTGCATTCACCGATGTCTCGGTTCTTTTATCTTGGTCAAAGAATTCTTCATGCAACGCGCAAATCGCTTGTTGATACTTGTCATCACTCACAACAAATTGCACATTTACGTTTCTCATAGACGAATGTAATGCAATAGGCGTAACACTATGGTTCATCAAAGCCAATACACCATTAGCGAGCGTTTTATTGGTATCAATTTGAGAACCGATCGCTGAGATTATAGCGACCATTCGACCTGAAATAGATGCCTGAGGGTAACGTTTCTCAGCCTTATAAGACACCTTGTTTAAACTCTCGGTGCTACCACCTAGATAATAGGTAATAGAATTGGCGTTCATCTCTTTACCAATAAGGTTCACTCTAGCATCTGCGATAATCTCCATTAACTCATAACTAACATTGTCCGCCTTACCGACCATTCCCTGGTCAAAAACATGTAACGCATATACCTTCTGTTTTCCGGCAATGATCTCAATGTGATTCGTGTCTGGTCGGTAATCAGAAGAAATCAGTGTTCCCTCATGTTCTGGCTCGAAGGTGTTTTTGATTTGCAGTTCTATGCCACTTTCTCGTAACCCAGCAGCCGCATTAGAGTGAATAGCTTCCATACCAAGGTTAGCCAGTTGATCGGCAACATCATAATTAGTTGCCCCAATCGGTTTAACCGAACCTACACCAACGACTTTTGGGTCAGCCGAACTAAAGTGATACTCCTTATGGATGATCGCCAATGATGCCTCAGTAATAGTAGCGATACGACTAAACGTCATCTCACTGTAACCACGATCATAAGTATGCATCAAACCTTCTTTGCAATACGCATAACCAGTTACTATGGGAAGCTCCTCAGTAACATCAATGTCAGAGAAAGCCTCTCTAATCGTATCGTCCAAACTTTGAGGGGTTTTGTTGTCCCAACCAGAAAGGTCAACAAAGGTCGAATTTATACCAATGTTTTTTAATTTAAGAGCCGTGTTGTATGCACTATGTGACTCTCCAATTGAAGAAAGAAACTCTCTAATCTGTGGTAAATAATGTCTCAGTGAAAACTGTCCGTATTGGCACGTTTCAAGAATGTTAGTAATACAGTTTTTGGCTTCTGAAATACGAGACCGGATGAACTTATCTGCTCTCATACGATTCATTGGATCCGCAAAAATATGCTCATTGGTCAATAGCATGCGGCGTTCAATATAAGATAGAGCATCCTTCCACGAATCGTCACGCATCGCTATCAATTGATAGACACCAGGCTTACCTGTTTTTTTACATTCCAACAATGCATCCGTCATACCGCTGTAAGCGGACACAACAAAGATTCGGTTATAAGGATTTTGAGGGCGGAGAATAATATTGTCGAGCACAGCATCAAATGCTGTCATTGATGTACCGCCGATTTTTTCTACGGTAAATGTCATAAAAGACCTTTTGTTCTTGAAGAGATTAAAGACTAAATAATAGGGAGCGGGGTGAGATATCACCCCTGAATATATGGGTTAATCAACGAGTGGATAAACGCCGTTTTCATCGTGTACTTCAGCGCCAGTAATTGGTGGGTTAAACACACAAGCCATTGTCATTTCTTTGTTTTTATATGCGCGTAAATAATGCTCATCATTCTTATCTAGGATGTACAACGTACCGGGTTTGATTGGGTAAGTTTTACCACCAACGACTTCAATCTCCCCTTCACCACTCATACAAAACACAGACTCCAAGTGGTTTTGGTAATGGATATGTGTTTCTGTCGCTTCGTAAATTGTTGTGATATGAAAAGAAAATCCCATATTGTCATCTTTCAATAACATGCGAGTGCTTTCCCAGTTATCCGATACAATACGTCTTTCACTATTACGACATTCATCAAGTGTTCTAACAATCATTTTACTCTCCCTATTACGATGCTTTCTTGAAATGCTTGGTTGCTACCACTTCAACTGAGTCTTCGAAAATAGTTAAACCTTGCATCATTTCCGATTCTGAAATGGTTAATGGACAAAAGAACTTCAAGATTTCATCGTTTGGACCTGCGGTCTCAATTACCATGCCCTTGTCAAAACACACTTTTGCAATCTCATCAGCTGTATTCCCATCTTTACATTCAATGCCAATCATCATTCCGCGTCCCTTGCGTTGAACAAATAGCTCAGGGAAACGCTTGAGATTGCGTTGAATGACATCATCGACCATGCTTGAGCTACGTTGAATATGATTTTCAAAATCATCATTTGACCAATACATTTCTAACGCTTTAGCAGCAGTAATGAACGCATGGTTGTTACCACGGAAGGTGCCGTTGTGTTCTCCCGGCTCCCACTTGTCTAGTTCAGGCTTTAATAAAACCACAGCCATCGGTAAGCCATAACCACTTATCGACTTAGATAGCGTAACGATATCTGGTTTTATACCTGAAGGTTCAAAGCTAAAAAACGTTCCTGTTCGACCACAACCGGCTTGAATATCATCCACAATAAGTAGGATATCGTGGGCTTTACAGATTTTGCTTAACTTCTGTAGCCACTCATTTGAAGCGACATTTAACCCACCTTCACCCTGAACCGTTTCCAATAAAACGGCAGCAGGTTTATCCATACCAGCGGAATTATCGGTTAACATCGTTTCAAATAATTTTAAACCATCGATTCCAGCGTAACCTTCAAATGGCAAACGCGTAACGTTGTTGAGATTTGAGCCCGCACCTTGCCTGTGGTGTTGGTTGCCTGTAGCAGCCAATGCACCCGCCGTACAACCATGAAAACCATTGGTAAATGCAACAATACTGCTTCGACTTTTTACTTTTTTCGCCAACTTAATCGCTGCCTCAACCGCATTTGTTCCTGTCGGGCCGGTAAATTGAACTTTGTAATCTAATGCTCGAGGTTCCAAAATAAAGCGACTAAGAGCTTCTAGGAATTCAGCTTTGGCTTCTGAATGCATATCCAAGCCATGTGTAATTCCATCCATTTCAATATACTCAAGTAAAGCTTGCTTAAGTATTGGATTGTTATGACCGTAATTGAGAGATCCTGCTCCAGCAAGAAAATCGAGGTAACGATCACCTTGTTTTGTTTCAAGCCAGCAGCCTTTTGATTTAGCAAAAGTGACTGGAAAACTATTCGAGTATGAACGTACGTTAGATTCCTGCTTTTTAAAAATATCCATGATAAGGCCGTTATTTGATTCCTATAAGTTAATGATTATTTAAGGGGTATTCGATACAAATACTCAGTATCGTGCAGCCCTTTAAAATGAACATTTTCATCTAAGAAAGTGGTCACTTTTCCAGTGCTACTATTTTTTGCGTCTAGCTTTTTAAAGAGTGCCCAAGACGCTTGATTTGACTTAGTAATGGTTGTTTCAATAGCTTCTATACTCTTCAGCCACTCTCGACGAAGTAAGCTGTTCAACATCTTGTAAGCTAAAGAGTGACCTCTAAATCGAGGGGCAACTGCAACTTGCCAAATAAAGAGAACATTAGGCTCACTCGGTTTTTGATAACTCGAGATAAAGCCCGCAAGCTCACCTTTGTTCTCAACCAAAATACAAGTTTTACTAAAGTGAGTGGATTGCAAAAAATTGCAATATGACGAGTTGGTGTCTAGTGGCGGACATTCTGAAATCAGTCGATAAATGTCGTTGCCATCTGAAGCTTTGGGCTCGCGAAAACTCCATTCTTCACTCGTTTTTTCTATCACTTCTGGACACAACACCCAAGGCGCTGATGTAATCATACCGATAAATTCCTTTGAACTCTAATTAAATTCCTTTTTATTATGAGCATTTACTCCCTACTAAGATCAACACCTTAACTTTAAAAAACAAAAATTAGTGATCTGCGTCACATTTAATAGCGGTCAGCATGAATTGAATAATACTTTGAGTTCTAATGTATTTGATCGGTGGAGATCTTAAGAAAATGTCTTTAACCGAATAAGCGTCAAAAGAAGGTTAGAGTCATTAGTAAATTATGTGCTCAGATTGCCAATCAAGCGGCATAAATCACCAACACTCTCAGTGTTGAACATTCTATCGAGTAGATAACAACGCTTCGAATGGCAGTGACTCGCTATCCACTATTAAAATATCGGCCTCAAAAACAAAAAAACCTAGCGAGAGCTCGCTAGGTTTCTTATCTAACATATCGATGAATAATGAACTCAGAGGAAACGAGTCCAGAAATATCAGCTTGGAAAAGGTTTACTTCAAGGGATCATTATCAGGCAAAGCGTTGTGTATCCATAACGCTAGGCGCTTCTTAATATTTGCACCATCCAACTTACTGTCTGGTAACGGAGTGATTTGATTTACTTCAACAAGAAATAGATAAACAGCCTTAACCTTGATTGGTTGAGATGAGTTCGGCAAATCGAAACCTTGCAACTTTGCCATTTTAAAACCGACTTCTAGAGCCTTCTTAACCAGCTTATCTTCATTCATGATCTTCGCGGTTTTCGACATATCATCTCCATCATCTTCGTAGATTGAACCTTGAGTATACCAAACTGAATCTAAGACAAGATTACCGCGCTCTCAATTCGAACACTCTCTTTGATAAATGACATTAAACGAATTTCAGCCCCTAAATAGATACCTGCCTAATTGACATGTACAGGGCGGAAATCAATACGCAAACGGTCTCTTAACAGAACACTCAATAAATGAGATCTTAAGTCAAAAAACAAAAAGTCGAATAATATTTGACTTAGTATTCCAAAGAATACGGAATATTATGATGTTCATTTTGAAAGTTAAAATTCAATAAAAGATCAATAAACTGCTGTTATTTAACTGGTTTAATACTAATTCGACTTAGATCATATTTACAACCAATTGTAACCAATTGTTATTTACAAAATACTCACTAAGAAAATAGAATAAAACCACTAATTTTATACTGGTGTTGAAAATGCGTTACCTCTGGGCTTCATTCTGTCATAAAAATCCAATTCCGGGTCGAATTGTTCATATCCTTGTTATGTTGATAGCGCTAGCTTCTATCACCATTCCATTGATTTCAAAAGACGCCACAACCATCTTAACTTCACTGTGTGCTGCTCTAGTCTGTTTCGTCGTTTTTGTCTTCTTTGCGCTCGCCGACAAAATGCGCTCAGGCATGCATTAATCAACCAATCAGTTCTCTATCACCAAGCATTCTCTTTTTAAAAATTCATTATAAAATGCTGGTTACCAAATACGGAAAAGCCCAAAGTTATTAGCTTTGGGCTTTTCTTCTATAGCGAATTCTTACATATTCCAAATAGCCTGTAGTTAGAAATTACAGCTATCAATCAGGCATCACCACAATACCCATGCTTTCAAGCAGTTGTTCTTGTTGCCACGCGACAATTTTGATTCCTGTTGTATCTACTTTGCGAGGATCTAACCCTTCTAATTCAGCATGGCATAAATTCGCCCCTTGCATACTAAATTGCCCCCATACATCTTCCGAGAACACGCCTCGGCTAAGATCGGACTCTTTTAGTGACGCTCCGCCAAGGTAAGTACCTATCCAGCGGTTTTCAAATAACTCACACTTCTCTAAACAAGCTTGCTCCAAGTTGGCGTATGACAGGTTACAGCCCGTAATATACGCGGAGCAAAAATACATTCTATTGCTTACCTGGTTGGCAAAGTTAGCACGAGTAAAGTTCGCCCCTTTCAGGTCACAATCACGTAACTCAATACCGTAGCAATTCGCGTTGCTAAAATTCGCCATCGCCAACTGACAGTTCTGAAAACTTGCATCACGCAAATCTGCAACATCGAAGTGGCATCCCTCAATATCGCCTTGTTCGATAAACTTACAGTTAATAAACGTTGCATCACGTAAGTTCGAACGTCTGAAATCACAACGGATAAACGTACAGGCTGTAAATGTAAGCTCTGATAAGTCTTGCTGAGCAAAATTGTGGTGATGATAAGTGCTGTTATTGGTGTCCATTTAGCCCCCTAAAGAAATTAAGCTAAGACTACCATTGCGATCTTAAGAAAACACCAAATTAAAAACGAACAAAAACAGCAACTTAAAACACCCAAATTTAGCCATTTTAAGGCACCAAACAGGCCCTTTAAGGTTGTTATTTTCGATTTATAGGATGTGCTTATCTTGAAAAAAGTTTTGTCGCTTAGAAGTGCCAATAAGAGAAAAAGTTACTTTGACGAAACGAGTCAATTATTGACCGCGTCCTAACGCGCTAGACTGGACGGTTGGTATGTTGCTCGTTACACTATTCCTCATTCTCAGCATAAAGAGTAAGAACAATGAAAGACATGCGACAAGCTATGCTCGATGCAGGATTTAGCCTTATTAATGAACACGGGTTTGCTGGTGTTGGCCTGATGAAGATCATCAACCAAGCGGAAGGCACGAAGGGTTCTTTTTACCACTACTTTAAATCCAAAGAACACTTTGGTGAGATCCTTCTTACTAACTACTTTGATGAGCATCTCGCTAAGCTGGATGACTTTTTAAGTGATGAATCGCTTTCTCGTCGTGACCGCGTTAAAGCCTATTTCGAGTTTTGGTGTGCGTCGAAACTGACTGAAGACTTCAATATCCAATGTCTTGTCGTAAAACTGGCGGGAGAAGTATCTGGGTCTGCAAACCCGTTGCAATCGACCATGGCAGAAGGCGCAGAAAAGATAATCCTGCGTATGGCAAAGCTGTTTGAAGAAGGCAATGAGGCCGGTGATTTCACTATCGCAGAGCCCGAATCGCTATCTCGAACGCTTTATGGCTTATGGCTGGGCTCTACGCTAATGGCAGCGATGCAGCGCAACCGTTCGATTCTGAACAATGCCATGGATGAGACCATTCTTGCCATGATCTCGGCACAAGAATCGGCTGACTAAATACCCCCGTAACCAGAAGCCAAATACCAAATACCAAATACCAAGAGGCTCGCACAATTTAGCGAGCCTTCTATCTAACTTAAATCTTGATTGAATCCATTCACGCCTACTCCATTACCCCAGACGAGACGCAATATTATTGGCTTTGAATAAGTCCTTAATAACAGGGTCGATATGCTTGAAGAAGCTCAGCCAACCTTCACAGAGATAATTTAACCCCGCCTCACCATCTCGGCTTGTGATGATACGGTTTTTGGGGCATTCGCCATGACATGCAAATTTAAACTCACAGGCTTGGCATTGTTTCGGCAGAGACTTCTGTTTGGCGAACCCAAAACTCTGCTGCTTTGGCGAAAAGGCTAAAGTTGAAAGTGCTTGTTCCTGAATATTACCTAACTGAAATTCAGGAAAGACATAATGATCACATGAGTACACATCGCCATTGGGCTCAACCGCTAACCCTTTGCCGCAGATCTCACTCAAGGTACACATAGTGCTTTCTCTGCCCATCCATACGCCGACAAAATTTTCAAAGTACGGCACTAATACCCGACCAAAATCGTGTTCAAACCACTCATCAAAAACGGTAGTGAGGAATTGTCCCCATTGTGCAGAATCGACACTCCAAGCCTCAACCTCACCTGATACGGGAATGATCGCTTGTTGGTTGCTCAACCATTTATTGTTGGTGTGAGCTTCGCGCTTATCGACGACAGGAATAAACTGCAATTGCTTCGAACCCACTTCATCGCGTAGAAAGCGATAGACCTCTAATGGATACTTACCTGTCACATCATTCACGCAGCTTAGAGTCGCGAACTCGACGTTATGTTGTTTCAAGTAGCGAATGCCACGCATTGTTTGAGAAAAAGTGCCTTTGCCTGCACGGTTGGTCCGGTAGTGATTGTGTAAGTGCTCTGGTCCATCAATACTCACGCCAATGATAAAGTCATTGTTCTTGAAGAACTCGCACCACGCATCATTCAATAACGTGCCGTTGGTTTGAAGGTCATTGCTGATCTTGCTGTAGCTAGGACAATATTTTTTCTGCAGCTCGACGACCTTTTTAAAGTACTCAAGCCCCAACAAGGTCGGCTCTCCACCATGCCAAGAAAAGATGATTTCAGGCGTATTCTGCCCTTCTATGTACTGCTTGATATAACGCTCTAATAGAACTTCATCCCTCGTATATTGAGAGCCTTTTGGGTAATCAAGCAGCTGTTGTTTTTCTAAATAATAACAGTAGGTGCAACTGATATTACACACCGCCCCAATCGGTTTTGCTAACGCCTGAAGTTTGCTGTGTGCTTTGCCATTGAACTGCGGAACTGAACTCAAATTTGATAGCGATAATGTCGTCATGAAGAGTGCCTCGATGTAAAAGTTATTGTATTAGCCAAAACAATTCGTAATTCCTTTACACGGTGTTCATCGGCCAACCAAGCTTGATGGCATTAGGTTGGCCGAGTGATTTTTTCCTCTATTTCACGTTTTCAAACGGGTTCCACGCTTCGTCAACCGGGACGATGTTTTGCGCTTTTTCGTACTCTTGATATTCAGCGACCATTTCAAGGAACAGATCTGGCATTTCATTTCTCAAGTCATGTTGCTCGGCTGGGTCTTTCTTGGTGTTGTATAAGTGCCACTCACTGTCGCCACCCATTCCCGTAGAGATTCGAATGATCTTGTAATCACCTTTTAGCAAAATCCCGCTACCAAACAATTCAAATGGAATCGCATTATCGGCACTGTGCACCTCTGCCGTTTCACCTTTGAAGTAAGGCAACAAGCTCACACCACTCATCGGCGCCACTTCTCGACCTTGATATTCCGTTCCTGGATGCTCTACCTCTGCAATTTCAAGAATCGTGGCTGCAATGTCTTTCACTTGTGATAAGTCGTCTGTTTGAGTTCCCGGTTGCAACGCATCTTCACCTTCTAAAAGCGCTTTGGCTGGCTTAACGATAAACGGCACACGGATGCCGCCCTCTGCTGTGTAAGCTTTGTACCAAGATAGGCCGCCGGTTGAAGCGCTTGCCCACTCAGGACCAAGTGACACACTGGAGTTCGCCTTACCTAAGTTTTCGGTCGAATTATCGAAATGATGAGCGGTCCACGTTCGGATCAGGTCACTGATGTTTTCACCGGTAATATCCGCCGCTTCTGGGCCGTTATCCGCTAGATACATGATGTAGGTATTATCGTATTCCCCGATTTCTTTCAGGTAATCAACTATCTGACCGACTTGTTGGTCCTGCATTTCCATCATGCCCATCGCGACAGCCATTTTCTTTCCGTACCACTTTTGTTCTTTCTCAGAGAGCGAGTCCCAAGGTCGGCTTAATGCGTTACGATCTGAAATATCGGCGTCTTTTGGAATCACACCCATCTCTTTCATGCGTTGGAAACGATCTTCTCGAACCGAGTCCCAACCATGTTCAACGTAGTAATCGACTTTATCTTGATAAGCAGACTCAGGCGCTTGCAGTGGCAGGTGAATACCGGTGAATGGGACGTAAGCGAAGAAAGGCTTACCGTCGTCTTTTTTGCTGTCGATCATCTTGATGATCTCGTTGGTGTAAACTTGGTCTGAGTATTCGCCTTTGTATTTATCCTCAACCACTTCACCGTTGCGGTAAGTTGGCTCAACTTCAACACCTGGAATATCGCCTTTTTGCAGCGCATCCGCTGTCGCAGCGTTTTTGGCTGGGAACATCATATCTCGGTTAAAGTGATTCGAACCGCCCGCTAAGATACCGTAACTCTCACCAAAACCTCGATCATCCGGTAAGAATCCATCTTCATGTCCCAAATGCCATTTACCAGAGAGGTAAGTGTTATAGCCGCTCTCTTCAAGCAGCGTGGCGACCGTGACACCTTTCTTTGTGAGGTAACCTTCATAACCCGGCTTACCAATCGCGCCCGGATAGACGGCATAGTCGAAGGTACCAAGCCCAACCTCGTGGCTGTTTGCTCCGGTTAGCATCATAGAGCGCGTTACCGATGAAGTTGGGGACGCGTGAAAGTTAGTAAACTTAACCCCCTCTTCAGCCAGCGCCATTAGGTTTGGGGTATCCGCTTCTGAGCCATAAGGCTGTGTATCGGCAAAACCCACATCATCGCCAACAATGACAACAATATTCGGTTTTTCTGATTCAGCCGCAAGAGCAGCACTGCTTGCCGCCGCCATTGCCGTGAACACTAAAGATTTCTTGAATGTCTGCATAAGACGTTCTCCAATTTCTGTGATTAATTTTTTTATGATTAACTTTTTCTGTGGTTAACCTTTCTGTGATTAACCTGAGTTAGGATTTGAATTAGTGCGCGGCTTGCGACATCCAATGTAATAAGTCGAGCGCAGGGTCATACTCTTGAGCTGCTGCCATAGAACCATTCATAATCGTTGATACACACGTTGTATAAGAATATGCCCACAAACATCGACTTCTCAAATGCGCTGTAAATCATGGTTGAGGTACGCAGCGATTTGTACTTCGCCGAGAACATCAACAACACACCAATACAGCCAACCACCACACCCCAGTGTTGATAAGTACCGAGCAAATACTCTTTGTTTTCCATCATGGTATCGTTGTACGAGAACAGCGTCTGCATACTCCAATCAGGCGCTAGGAAAGTGGAAAAAGCCGTCGCCGTTAAGAAACCTGTAATCATCAAATACGATTTGATCGTACGTTCAAAAAAACGTTCCAACATAAAAGTAACCTCTTAAAATAATTTCGTGAAAATAACTTTTTGAAAAATAAACAGTGTCATACCAACAGTGATTTACTGGCCAAGCATGCCCATCACTGCTGTTTTTAATTCGTTGTCTTCTTTTGAAAACAGATGCTTAACTCGATGATCTAAACCCGTTTCCAAGACTGTTTTGGCGTGGGAGAAAGTCAGGAAACCTTCTTTACCGTGATAGTTGCCTTGACCTGATTCACCAATGCCACCAAACGGCGCGTCATCAACCGCTAAATGAAAAACACAGTCATTAATACACATACCACCGGAGTGAACTTGGTGTTTAACCTGAGCTTGTAAGCTCAAATCAAAGCTCATTAGATAGAGCGCTAACGGCCTTGGTTTGCTATTGATGACTTGGAACGCCTCTTCGATATTGCTATACGTAATCAAGGGTAATAGTGGGCCGAAAATCTCTTCGTTCATCACCTTGGATGACAGGCTTGGTTCAACGATCAAATGTGTCACCAATCGATGAGTATCTAAGTCCATCGCTTCGTCATGGCAAGCAACGATTCGTGTCCCAGCTTGCTGCTCTTCATTCAACAGACCAACAATACGATCACATTGGCGAAGGTTAATGAGCGAGGTTAAACCCTCAGAGTAGATCCCTTCATCAAACAGCTGTTGGTATTGTTTTTTGTACTCCAGAATGAAGGCTTCGAGCTTATCTTCAGGGAGTAGCACGTAATCTGGAGCGACACATACTTGGCCGTTATTGAGGCTCTTACCATAAATAATTCGCTCTACCGCAATATCGATCGGCATGTCTTATGCCACGATAACCGGCGACTTTCCACCCAGCTCTAGCGTGACTGGGGTTAGCGTATCAGCCGCTGACTTCATCACTTGGGTTGACCCTGTAAACAGAAGATGATCAAACGGCAACGCCGAAAACGCGGCTGCGATTTCTACCTCACCTTCAACCAAGCACACCTCATCGGCATGGAAAACTTCCGCCAATAGCGCTGTTAATACTTGGTTCGTCGCTGGGGTAAATTCGCTCATCTTGATCATGGCGCGATTTCCCGCAGCCAGCGCCGAAATAAGTGGGCCGACGGATAACATGATCGGGAAATTCCACGGAGCAATAATCCCGACGACGCCTTTGGGTTGATAAACCACTTCAACACGAGAGGTTGAAAGCAATGGGCCGGAATGACGAATCGAAGATGTCGACCAATGAGGTAAACACTCAATGCTGTGATCAATATTTCCGATACAAGGCAATATGTGAGCCATCAAAGTGTCTTGTCGGCTGCGGTGACCATAGTCCTCACTCACGGCTACACACAAACGATCTGTGTAATCGATTAGCGCAGATTTAAGTGCGAGCAGCTGCTCAATTCTCTCCGATATCGCTGGCATCGGTTTCTGTGCAAAAGCTCCCTGCATGCTGTTCAACGTCATGGTCATTTGTGTTGGCGTCAATTCGTATTTCATACATCACCTCGTGGTTAAGATGAGCACACAATAATACAAAGCAGACCGGTTGGTCTAGTATTTTATTGTCAATGGAGTTTTGATTACAATCCAATGAGGCGGCTACAAACGGGGCAAAAAGTCAGGGGAATTTAAAATAAGAAGGCGTAGCTAACACGCAAGGCAAATAGAGAATTTTAAATGGCAGGACCAAAAATGGCCGCTTAGTGCGACCATTTGACAATTATTTAAGTTGTTGTTCTAAATAAACAATTTATAAATAAGGTTAGCTCTTGGCTACGTTTGCAATGCCTTCAAGTTGAAGTACTGGAGCGGCGTCGATGTCTTCTGCGTTCATCATTGATGATACTCGCTGCATTGAAGAAAGCAGTAAGCTTTGCTCCCACGGCTCTAGGTTTTGGAATTTTTTAACGAAGTTATCTTGCAGCGGTGGTGGCGCATTGTTTAGCAACTCTTGACCTTTTTCAGTCAGGTTTGCGTGTACTTTGCGTCGGTCTGACGAGCTGCGAACACGTTGTACATAGCCATTCAGTTCCAAGCGATCGATGATCGTGGTTGTGGTGGCTTGGCTTACATTGGTGTGATTAGACAATTCTTTGATCGTCACATTACCCATTTCTTGGATTGCTCTCATTAAGATTAATTGAGGGCCAGTCAAACCATACTCTTTACTCAGCTTTTTCGAATGTAAATCGATAGCGCGAATAATTTGGCGAATAGCGACCAGGATTTCGTCATGTTTGTCCAAGATGCAGACCTTTGTACTAATATACTGTGAATGGTTTTACAGCGTCGAAGCGATGATATGTCCTGATTATTTACGTCAGGTGAGCTCGAATTACACTGTAAATTGATAAATTACTTCATTGATTTTTCCGCATTGTACTGATGTTCATACTATTCTCAATCTTTTCTATACCACTAAACTTGCGTGGTACGGCACTTTTACTTAATGAAAGGGAAATGAAAGCTTCAATGAAGGCAAAAATAACGAGTCAGAGAATACAAGTTCAAAGAATAATATATTTTAATAATCATAGAGGTAGAGAGACTTAACCCTCTCCACCTAATAAAAAACCAGCCCTAATCGCCAAGCTGGAAAACGAAATTTTACGCGGCTGTATTCATCTGAAAATTACCCGTTAGTGCGTTGTAAAACTCGCTGTTATCCAGAATACCGACCAGTTGATTGTCTTCCACCAGCAAAATCGGGTGATTACTTAGCTGTTTCAGTTTAATCGCATCACGCATGCCAATTTCCGGGCTTGCCACAACTACACTCGACTCGTTGATCGCAGTTAAGTCGTCAGACTCACTCCACTCAACAAGCGCCAAAGCAGATTCACCTTTCACAGATAAAGCACCTTCGCTCTGTTCAATCCAGAGATCTTTAGAATCGCAAATCTTCCAGCTTTCATTCTCTTGCGTCAGTGAATCAAGAGGCTGCATCAAAGAGCGACCTTTAAGTACATTCAGTGGGTTGGTGTGAGCAACGAAGTCTTTTACGTATTCTGTTTTTGGCGTCAATACGATCTCTTCAGGCTTACCGTGTTGAATCAGCTTTCCTGACTCCATGATCGCGATGTTGTTACCAATCTTCAGTGCTTCATCTAGGTCGTGACTCACGAACAGAATCGTTTTGTTGAGTTTGTTTTGCAGTGTGATCAGTTCATCTTGCAGCTGAGCACGAATCAATGGGTCCAGCGCCGAGAAAGGTTCATCCATCAATAGAATGTCTGTGTCCATAGCGAACGCACGCGCCAAACCAACACGTTGCTGCATACCACCAGAAAGCTCATGAGGGAATTTGGTTTCCCATTCCGCTAGGCCAACCATTTCTAATTGTTCACGCGCTTTTGCACGACGAACATCTTTTGCTACACCCTGCATTTCAAGGCCAAACGCTACGTTGTCTAATACATTAAGCCACGGCATCAAAGCAAACTTTTGGAAAACCATGGATACACGGTGAGTACGAAGATGACGCAGAGTCGCTTCATCACACTGTGCTAAATCGACTTGTTGGTCACCGTCTTTGATTGTTAGTGAACCACGGCTGATCTCATTCAAACCGTTAACTGCGCGAAGCAAAGATGATTTACCAGAACCAGACAACCCCATCAGCACACAAATCTCGCCTTCTTCAACGGTCAGCGACACATTGTCGACGCCGACAACTTGACCGGTTTCATCGATGATCTCTTGGCGAGTTTTACCCTGGTCGAGTAGTTCCAGCGCTTGATTGGCTTTGTTACCAAACACAACATCAAGGTTTTTAATGGTAATCGCGTCCATTGCCTTTTGTTCCTGAGAGATAGACATGATTAAGCTTCCTTCTGGTTTGGTGTTTTGCACAAGCGGTCAAGGATGATTGCGACTAAAACAATCGCTAATCCGGCTTCAAAACCTTGTGAGATGTTCACTGTGTTCAATGCACGAACAACAGGTTTACCAAGCCCGTCAGCACCAACAAGAGCGGCGATAACCACCATCGAAAGCGACAACATAATACATTGGGTGACACCCGCCATGATGCTTGGCAGAGCGGCAGGTAATTCAACTTTGAGCAGTAACTTCATGCGACTTGCACCAAAGGCTTTACCCGCTTCAATCAGCTCTTCAGGGACTTTCGTTACCCCTAAGTAGGTCAAACGAATCGGTGCAGCTATTGCGAAAATAATGGTCGAGATTAAGCCAGGAACGATACCCAAGCCGAATAGAACCAGAGTTGGAATCAAGTACACAAACGTTGGAACGGTCTGCATCAAATCAAGGATTGGACGCAAAACTGTATAGAGCCAAGGACGGTGAGCAGCCATGATGCCAACCGGTACACCAATTAATACGGAAATCGTTGTCGCCGCAAAGACGAGAACAAAGGTTTCCAGCATTTCTTGCCAATAGCCAAGGTTGAGAATGGTCAGAAGCGCCGCGACAACGAAGATCACCAACGATAATTTACGGTGTAAATACCAAGCAATCGCAGCGGTAATTACGATAGGGAGCGCAGGCGGCATCCATTTAAATACATCGACTAAAAACAGAATAACGGTTTCTAAAAAGATAGAAATAGCATCAAAAAAGCCCGCTGCGTTGATAGTTAACCAGTCAACACCAGCTTCCATCCATTGTCCGACAGGGATTTTGTTTTCCGTAATAAAATTCACAATATTGCCTTTTATTATGGGTGGGCTACTTCAAACCAATCGATAAATTGGCAAGCCCACCTTTATTATTTATGTAGCTGTTGAGATAGGTAGAACTAAGCTTTAACTTGCTTTAGGTATTCAGTAACCGCTTGAGTCGCTGATTCACCTTTATGCGTTTTTACGTTGTCTAACCAAGCTTCAACTTGTTGAGGGTTCTTGTTCAACCATTGTTGAGCGGCTTTTTCTGGCTTCACTTTTTGGTTAAGAATCTCTTCCATCAACTGGTTTTCCATCTCAAGAGTGAATTCTAGGTTTTGTAGAAGTTGACCGACGTTTGCACACTCAGACAGGTAGTTTGAACGAACGTTGGTGTAAACATTCGCGCCGCCGTAGTTAGGGCCGAAGAAGTCGTCACCGCCAGAAAGGTATTCCATTTCAACATTGCTGTTCATTGGGTGCGGAGCCCAACCAAGGTAAACAATCCACTGGCTACGACGAGCAGCGCGAGATACTTGCGATACCATGCCCGCTTCACTTGATTCCACTAGGCTGAAATCTTTCAAGCCAAACGCGTCAGAATCAATCATTGATTGGATTAAGCGGTTGCCATCGTTACCCGGCTCAATACCGTAGATGCGGTCTTTAAACTTGTCGGCATGTTTTGCTAGGTCTGCGAAGCTTTTTACGCCAGAGTCGTACACATATTTTGGTACAGCTAGTGTGTATTTTGCGCCTTCAAGGTTGGCACGAACGGTTTCAACCGTGCCCGCTTCACGGTACTTAGCAATATCGCCTTCCATAGTTGGCATCCAGTTACCTAGGAATACGTCAATATCGCCGTTCGCCATTGAAGAGTAAGTCACCGGTACTGAAAGTAGGTCGGTTTTGGTTTTGTAACCAAGGCCTTTTAATAGTTCAGAAGTAACGGCGGTTGTTGCGGTAATGTCAGTCCAGCCTACATCAGCGAAGCGAACGTTTTCACATTGCTGCGGTTCAATAGAAGCGTTAGCACCAAATGCAAATGAACTGATGGCTAGTGCTGTTAACGTTTTCGTGGTCATGTTCTGAATATTTAGAGTCGTCATAATGGTTCCTTTTTATCTTTCCTTTTTCTGCTCGATATCAACACCGATAGAGAGCAGTTCTTCTGACTTTTGACTAATTTTTGTTGTTACTTTTTGCTTTTTCTATTTTTGAACTACTTTCTATTTTTTAAACTAATAACAGAGGCTTACGCTTCTCTTACTGGTTTATTTATTCTTTGCTTCTCTTGCCACTCAGGTGCAATCCACACTGGAACGTCCTGCGCTTTGAGCATTGGCTTACCCAAAATCAAATCGGAAGCACGCTCGGCAACCATAATGGTCGGGGCGTTCAAATTACCGTTTGGAATGATTGGGAAAACCGATGAGTCGACAACACGTAAATTATCGACACCGCGAACGCGACACTCTTCATCAAGCACTGCCATTGGATCATCATCTGAACCCATTTTGCAGCCACATGAAGGGTGATATGCACTTTCAACGTTCTGCTTAACCCATTCATCAATCGCTTCATCAGAAGTAATATTTAGACCCGGTTGAATCTCTTTGCCTCGGTACACATCCATCGCAGGTTGAGACAAAATCTCACGCGTCAGACGAATACAATCGCGCCAATCTTGGCGGTCTTGCTCAGTCGAGATGTAGTTGAAAATGATCTCTGGCTTGGCATGCGGATCAGCAGAAGTGATCGCAACCGTACCGCGACTTTCTGGCTTATTAGGCCCAACGTGTACTTGGAAACCGTGACCATCAAAGGCCGCTTGTCCGTCGTAACGCATCGCTGCTGGCAGGAAGTGATATTGAATGTTTGGCCACTTCAATCCTTTACGAGAGCGAATGAACGCACACGATTCAAAGTGGTTAGTAGCACCCAGACCTTTGCGAGTCAGAATCCATTCCGCGCCAATCATGCCTTTGCTCACCAAGCCAAGCTTGCTGTTGAGTGTGATCGGTTCGTTGCAGTGATATTGGAAGTACACTTCTAGGTGATCTTGAAGGTTTTCACCGACACCGCTTAGTTCGTGTTTAACTTCAACGCCGGCCTTTTCAAGCACGGCTTTCGGGCCGATACCAGAAAGCTGCAGCAGTTGAACCGAGCCAATAGAACCCGCAGAAGAGATCACTTCTTTGTTCGCCACAGCCACTTGAGTATTGCCTGACTTTTCAAACTCGACCCCAACAGCTTTCAGCCTTGATTGACCTTTTGATGACTGGTCTTTTACGACGAGTGCTTCAAGTAAGAAACGACGCGCCACAATACCTTTCTTCAAGGTTAGGTTTGAACGCTTCAATGCTCGACGTAGATAAGCGTTAGAGGTTGAGGCTCTAACACCCTTGTCTACCGTCATATGCATAGTGCCGAAGCCTTCTTGCTGGTAGCCGTTGTAGTCTTGTGTTTCTGGGTAACCGGCGTCTTTACCTGCATCGATGAACGCTTGGTAAAGCGGGTTGAGCTCCATATCGTTACCGTTACAAGTGCCGACAGGGCCATTGTCGCCACGGTATTCATCACCGCCTTTGTTCCATGATTCAGCACGGCGGAAATAAGGTAAGCATGCTTGGTAGTTCCAACCCGCTGCGCCCTCTTCTTCCCATTGGTCAAAATCACACGCGTGGCCACGAACATAAACCATGCCGTTAATTGATGAGCTGCCGCCTAACACTTTGCCACGTGGGCAGTGCAGTTCGCGTCCATCAAGGCCCGGTTCTTTCTCTGTTTCAAATTGCCAAGCGTACTTTTCAGTATTCATTGGGTAAGAAAGCGCGGTTGGCATTTGGATAAAAATACTCTTATCCGTGCCACCAGCTTCCAGTAATAAAACGCTATGTTCACCGCTTTCCGTTAGCCTATCCGCTAACACACAGCCGGCCGAACCCGCGCCGACGATAATATAATCGTAGCGTTGTTCCATGTTTTGATTTCCCTGAGATGAGTCAGTAGGGCTAGCTCTGTTAAGCTAACCCATAAAATTGAGTGTTACGCGTTAGGCATAAGGGCTGGCGTAGTCGCCAAGTTCAATAAGAATGCTCTTAGTCTGCGTATAGTGAAGTAGAGTTTCTGGTCCATTTTCACGGCCAATACCCGAAAGCTTGTAACCCCCAACTGGCATTTCTGCTGGTGAGTCACCCCACGTATTAACCCAACAAATACCCGCCTGCATTTGGTGAATAACACGGTGCGCACGAGAAAGGTTTTGCGTGAACACACCAGCCGCAAGGCCGTATTTGGTGTCGTTTGCACGGCGAATCACATCGTCTTCGTCCGAAAACTTCAACACTGACATCACAGGGCCGAAGATCTCTTGTTGAACGTGAGGCATGTTGTCTTCGCAATCCACAAACACGGTTGGGATAACAAAATTACCGTTTTCGAGGCCGTTGTCTGTCACTTGATAGCCGCCCGTCAGCAGGGTTGCGCCCGACTGTTTAGCTAGCTCAATGGCTTCAAGGACTTTTGAAAGGTGTTCTTTAGAAATCAACGCGCCGATCTGAGTCTCCATGTCCATTGGGTTACCAATGATGAGCTTTTCAGTGCGTGTTTTAAGTTGGTCGATGAAATCGTTGTAGATATTTTCATGAACGTAAACGCGAGTACCGTTAGTACACACTTCGCCTTGGGTGTAGAAGTTAGCCACCATCGAAGCTGAAACTGCATCATCCAATTTCGCATCATCAAACACGATCATTGGTGACTTTCCGCCAAGTTCCATGGTGACTGATTTCAGCGTCTTAGCGCTATCCGACATTACCGCTTTACCGGTACCGGTTTCGCCCGTGAACGACACTTTCGCGATGTCTGGGTGCGCCGTTAGCATCTGACCAACACGGTAATCGCCCTGAACCACGTTAAACACGCCATCAGGAAGACCAGCTTCAGTAAAGATTTCTGCAAGCTTGAGCGCCGTTAGCGGCGTTTCTTCTGAAGGTTTGAAAATCATCGCATTACCCGCGGCCAATGCCGGAGCCGATTTCCACATTGCGATTTGAATTGGGTAGTTCCACGCGCCAATGCCCGCACAAATGCCTAGCGGCTCGCGGCGAGTGTAGAAAAATTGAGATTCACTCAGCGGCTGTTGGTCGCCTTGTAGCGTTGGAGCCAAACCAGCAAAGTATTCAATAACATCAGCGCCAGACGCCACATCTACTTCAATCGCTTCTTGCAGCGGCTTGCCCGTATCAACAACCTCAAGGTTTGCAAGGTCATTATTTCGAGCTCTAAGTATTTCCACTGCCTTCAAAAGAATGCGGCTGCGTTCCACAGCGGTCATTGCAGACCATACCGCAAATCCGCGCTTCGCAGATTCAATAGCACTGTCGACATCTGCTGAAGATGCTTGGCCTAACGTCGCGATAGGCTCACCGTTTGCAGGGTTAATGCTATCAAAGGTTTCACCAGAGGTTGCTTTAACCGCTGCGCCATCGATGTATAACGAGTTCATTTCCATTTGAGATTCTGACTTAATTATTGTTATTAGACTCTACTGGTCTATATGTGAGTATTAGGTGCGAATAGTGGTCGTTCTAGCTCTTGCTCTTGCTCAACGTCTAGCGCTACCACTGCGATCTATTTTCTGTAACACGAGTAGAACGTAAGTTGTTTATCTAGATAATCATTGATGATGGCACGCGCCTTTTGAGCATCGATACCATCTGGGTTTAATGTGCCTCTCAGCCACAAACCATCAATCAGAGACGCAATCCCGTGAGCAACGAGATCCGCTTGTTCATGATTCAAAATACCTTTCAACTCAAGACGTAAGTGTGAAATCAAACGTTTTTCATTCACACGCTGCAGTCTTTTCAGCTGTTCGTCATGCATTGAATATGACCAAAATGCCAACCACGCCTTCGCGACCTTATTTTCTGCTTGGTAACCTTCGAAGTTACCATCGATGATCGCGTTGATTCTCTGTTGGTGAGCATCAACAGGAAGCGCTTTTAGTGAAGTCGTGATGGTATTAGAAAGTTGGCGAAGGATTTCACGCATGGTCTCTTCGAGCAGCCCATGCTTTCCACCAAAATAGTGATTAATAATGCCAGTGGAGACTCCCGCTTCTTTGCTGATCAACGCAATACTCGCGGCATGCAAACCCACTCGATCAATCACCGTCATGGTGGCTTGAACAAGCTGTGGTTTACGTATATCAGGCATCCCAACCTTCGGCATTTCTCAGTCCTTTTATTTTATATTGAACGTTCAGTTAAATATAAAATGACAGAAATTTAGTTAGGGTTCAAATGATTATTTAAAACAAACTCGTAACAATACAGCATTCAAAACAACAAAAATCATTATGAAACAACAGCTTAAATATCATTTAGAGCACTAATGAAAACAATTAAAGATTTGAGGTGTGATAGTTATTGGTCAAATGTTTTTGCTTAGAAAGTTCAAGAATCAATCAGTGAGAGTCCTTGTAGAAACTTTTTGGGGAGGGAGTGGAAAGGAAGTATCAAGGAATTTTCATACTGAAATTTAAGACAAGGAAATCCACAATCAACACAGGTAACGAATCAAAAAATGAACAAAAAAGGTTGGCGACAACAGCGTCATCACCAACCTTCTCAGTCGTTTCTAATGTTATTGCAAGCCTAAGCTACTCAATGCGTGTGATGAAACCGTATTTATCTGACTCAGCCTTAGTCACCCAGTGTTCGCCAGAAGCCGGAGCAGAATCTAAAGTGAAGATATAGAAATCGATTCCTGTATCTCCCATTACCTTTTTAAAGTAGGTCGCTTGCTTGCGATGACTTTCGTTCGTGTATGGGAAATCTTTGGCTGTTTTATCATCCTCAGCCCAACTATGCACACCAACCTGTTTATTAAGCTCAATAGCTTTGGAGGTATCTGCTCGTTGCAAAACTCGTGGGTTACCCGCAGCGAAAAGATCCGTGCCGCCAGAGAACACCGACCCCGTAGGCGTTACGATCGTCGTCATGTTGTTACTGTGGATCATGCGACCGGTGTACATATTGATATCATCGTCGCCACTTCCACCAACATGGTTGGTAAACTTCAACGTCATCTCACTGCCTTGATACAATTTCACGATATCAAAAAGCTGAGAATAGGTTGATGCGCCTAGAGTGGAAGTAATGCGATCAACAGCGCCAGTCTCGTTGAGCACATCACGGTAAAAAGCGTTGAAAGCAAACGAGGTGGTTATCGTTACCTTGTTCCCACTTTTAGTGTTACTCAGAATGGTAGACCCAAGGCTAGTCACGTATTGAACCAGTTCATTGTGATACTCAAGCTCGACGGGCTTATGAGTATTCGTCGTCGTGTTAATTAACGTGGTGTCATTGCCGATTGAGCGTTGAGCCGCACCACAATCAAACACGTCCAAACCCTTGCTCTCTGTGTAGATACCGCAGCTATCAAATCCTGCATCAGGGAGGTACAGATCCACACTTTGACCTAAACTATCCGCAAGCCTAACCACTTTTTGCTTATCACTAATATCTTCCGCAAACAGAACGATTTCATACTGCACACCGTTGTAATCAAGTTTTATGGATTCTTGGACCTCTTGTCGCTCTTTATACAACTCACCCAGTTTCGCTGATGAAAATACGTAATCTGCTTGAGGTTTTGCTTGCACTTTGGTGGCAGCTTTACCTGAGTTAGAGCTTGAATTACAGCCCGCTAACAGAATCAAAGGTAACGCCAGTAATGCATTTCTATAGTCGTTCATACCGTTATTCCCAAAATGTTTGATGAGAAAATTCTATTGTTTAGCGCTGAATTTATCTGTCGTGAAAATGTATGAGAATGTCGAGCCTATTTGAACGATGTTTTTTATTTTCCTATAAATGCCAATTCATCATTGAACTAACTTATAAAGTGTTTAATCATTCGCTTTAGGTATTTGGCGAAGCATCTGAACTTATATGCAATAGCGTATAATCGTAATGGTTCATCACGACGAAGACTCGCTCACCTAATCTCAATAAGTGAAACGAACGACAAGGCTGATAATGGAATGACAAAACCTAAAATGATCATCGTGGAAGACGATTTGAAACTTCAGAAAATGTTGCAGGACTACTTCGTCGCGCAAGATTTTGATGTCACGGTGTTGGACGATGGCAGTGATGCCGCACACACCATCCTCACGGAGCAACCTGACATCGTACTGCTGGATTTGATGCTTCCTGTAACTGATGGACTTACAATCTGCCGACAGACGCGTACGCACTATAAAGGTAAAATCTTGATGCTCACTGCTAGCGATGACGACTTTGACCACGTCGCTGGTTTAGAGACAGGGGCTGATGACTATGTCACCAAGCCAATCAAACCAAGAGTTCTGCTGGCCAGAGTTCGTTCGCTATTACGCCGCCAAGACACCAATACCGCTTCAGTCGATGACTCAGACACCCTTCAGTTCGATCAACTCGTTCTGAAAAACACTTATAAGAAGTGTGAACTTTATGGTGCGGTTTTATCACTCACTGACAGCGAGTTTGACCTACTTTGGTTATTGGCAAGCAACCCAGACACGCCGTTATCTCGTGACTACTTGACGCAAACATTGCGCGGGATTGAGTACGACGGAATAGACCGGACGATTGACAACAAGGTTGTACGTCTAAGGAAGATTTTGGGCGACGACCACACACCAGCAGAGAAAATTCAGACCATTCGCGGGAAGGGTTACTTATTTGTTTCGACCGCCTGGCGTTAACCTCGCTCAATACGAGCGTAATAAAAGAGAGCGATTATGCGACGTATCTTTTTGGAGTCCTTAATAGGGCTGTTAGTTTGCTTTATGGCCGGCCTTGTCGCCTACGAGATTAGCGTCTATCAGCTCAATACCGACTACGAATACGTACTGGAAGATTACGAAGCGGCTGCCCACCAGCAATTGATCGAGAACATCGCTAAAAATCAAGGCCTTGAAGCGGCTCATCAAGCGATAAACCAGTTTGTAGAAACCACACGAAATAAATTGGTTACATTCAGCCCAGACGATGAAATACCCAGCCCCGTTTCAGAGTTCTTCAGCACGAATCCGAATACCTTTGTTTTTCACGATGATGAACGGGACCTATGGTTTCGCTTAGCAAGCAGTGACAATACCTATCACTACCTCCCCAACAGTGAAGCGTTCGTTAGGCAAAAAATAGAGTTGGAGGATGACCTCATTTGGTTGTTCTTTTTAGCGAGCTTTATCTTATATGGGTTATGTCATCTATTTATTATCTTCCGCCGAGTTAAAAAGCTTGAGGCTGCCACTCTGCGTTTTGCGGAGGGCGATCTCTCGACACGAGCCGAGACTTCAAGTGGTATTGCGATTGGTTCACTGAACAAATCCTTCAACCTAATGGCCGACCGAATTCATCGCTTGGTAGAAAGTAATCGCTCACTCACTAATGCTGTCGCTCATGAACTGCGCACGCCAATATTCCGTATTCAGTGGCAAGCTGAAATGTTGAAAGACACCCAGCTAAACGCAGAGCAAGAAAGCACGATTGAGAGTATTGTCGAAGACACGGAAGAGATGGAAAAGATGGTCGATGAACTATTGTATTACGCCAAACTCGATAGCACTGACCTAGAAAACTTAAAAAAGCCATTAGAGATTCGAGACTTTCTCGACCACGCAATGGCGCGTTGGAACAAAGACACTCAGCTCAACATCGACCTATCGCTACCAGAGCAACCTAGCTCAATAATGGCGGATGAAACGCTATTTAACCGAGCACTAGATAACCTAGTGCGTAACGCAATGAAATTCGCACGCTCACAAGTGTCGATTGCAGCGACCGTGCATCAAGATCAGCTACAGATTGCGGTACACGATGACGGTGATGGTGTGGCTCAAGAACATCAAGCTCGCCTGTTCGAACCCTTTTACGTTGGCGACAAAGCGCGTAACAAAGCCAAGAGCGGCCATGGTTTAGGGCTGTCTATCGTCGAGAAGATCTGTGCTCAACACGGCGCTACCGTGGAGGTAGGTCAGAGCCAAGCCTTAAAGGGTGCGGTATTCACCATTACCATTCAGCTGTGTAATGATTCAGCTGACAAACCCATACAGTAACTACAAAACACCTCTGGAATAATGTTCAACATCGGTCGGGAGATGCTGTCTCCCATGAACTTATTGAATCTTGATAATCACGACACTGCTTTTGTGGCTTGCCATCTCGGTTCCAATCATTCTTAAGGTATTTTTATGAAAAAGTTATTAGTTGTTTTAGGCATTGTTTCTCTAGCGGGTTGTTCTGGTATCAGCCACAACGAAGAAGTGTACACAGCGCACGCAGAGAGCTTCAACATTGTCGGTTTCCAAGTGCCAGGTAACACTCAAGACCGCGCAATGGAATTAGTACCTGAAGGTGCAACGGTTGATACGATTCGCTCAACAAACTCTGATACGAGCTCTGTTCTGGGTATCATCAACCGTATTATCGGTATCGACTACGTACAAGTTGGCGGTAAAAAGCAGTAATTCGCTATAGTGACGTTAGCCACGTACCATAATTAAGTGTCGCAGTTGCCTACCTATATTCAGTAGCCTGCACAAACTAAGTTAATCTAAGCCAGTGACCCGTCGCTGGCTTTTTTCATCCAGCAGATTTTGTGCTCTGTGCCAAACAAGTGCCCGATTCCCCTTCCCTCTTTTAACTAACAATTCGAAAAATAAGCCGAAAAGTCTTCGATTTCTTATCAAAATTGCCCCTAAATTCGCTAAATGGCCTTCTGTTTAAAGTGACACTTTCAAATCGTTGATCCTTCTATCAACCCAGAATCCGTTAATTGAGGCACAGATCAATTTACTCGAAAATCTTAATTTCCAAGAGAAATAAACACTTAATAAAAGTGTCACGATTTTATAAATAAACATATAGGTGCGTTCAAAAATAAACAGAAATGATAACTATCTGTAAATACGAGAAATATAAGTTTCATGAATAAAAGAGATCATTGCCATGCTACTAATTAATCAGATCGAATGATGTAAATTCGTTGTGATAATTTTGTTACGTTTTCATGGATTTTACATGGAAAGAGAAAATAACAATGAAAATGAAAAAGCGTTTAGTTGCCGTTGCTATAGCCAGTGCTATGTCTTTATCAGTACATGCAAGTGAATCCGTTCAAATCGATCAACCGATCAACTTTACTAGCTTCTCTGGGTTAAACGCTCAGTTAGGAGTCAGTAACGCCTCTAGCTTCAAGATGGTGAAAGAAGTAAACCTGAAAAAGCGTGGTATCTATAAAGTTAAGATCCAGCAGAACATCTGGGGAACACCGGTATGGGGACATTACCTAAATGCCACCCAAAGTGTCCAAGGTGGCGCACTTAAGTCCGTTCAAGGTCGCTACCTTAAAACAACGACCTTAGAGCGATCTTTTGTTAAGCCATCAATCAACAGCGCTCAAGCGGTTGAACTCGCAAGTAAAGATCTAAAGACTCAAGGCTTAACCAGCAAATCTCTAGACAACGTTCAACATCAGCTATTTATCTATCAAGGCTCTGTGAAGCAAGGCATCGGACAGCAAAGCGTAGATAAAACACGACTAGTGTACGTTGTCTCTTACCTAGTAGAAGGCAGTGAACTGCCGACTCGACCGTTCACCATGCTAGACGCGCACACAGGCGAAGTCATCGACCGCTGGGAAGGTATTGCCCATGCTCAGATCGGCACTGGCCCTGGCGGCAACGAAAAAACCGGCATGTACGAATACGGCACCGACTACCACTACCTTGATGTTCAAGAAGTGGGCACAGAGTGTGTAATGGAGTCTGAAAATGTCGTTACCGTTGACCTTAATGGCGCGACCGACGGCGACACCACTTACAGCTATGAATGTCCTCGTAACGAATATAAAGCCGTGAACGGCGCATTCTCACCACTCAACGATGCCCATTACTTTGGCAACATCGTGTTCGATATGTATAAAAACTGGTTCGACACAGCGCCACTCTCCTTCAAGCTCATGATGCGTGTTCACTACGGTGAAAACTACGAGAATGCATTTTGGGACGGCAGAGCCATGACCTTTGGTGATGGGGAGAGCTTCTTTTACCCGCTTGTTAGCCTAGATGTATCAGCCCATGAAGTGAGCCACGGTTTCACTGAGCAAAACTCAGGTTTGATCTACGCAAACCAATCGGGCGGTATGAACGAAGCCTTCTCTGACATGGCCGGTGAAGCCGCAGAATACTATATGAAAGGCACCAACGACTGGATGGTCGGACGCAATATCTTTAAAGGCGAAGGTGCGCTGCGTTACATGGACGATCCATCACGCGATGGCTCTTCAATCAACAACGCATCCGAGTACTACGATGGCTTAAACGTGCACTACAGCTCTGGCGTGTTCAACAAGGCGTTCTACCATCTTGCAACCACACAAGGTTGGGACACCAAAAAAGCGTTCGAACTGTTCGTGCTAGCCAACCAGATCTACTGGTCTGAAAACAGTGACTTTTGGCAGGGCGCCTGTGGCGTGAAAAACTCAGCAACCGACCTTGGCTACAGTGCCGATGATGTTGTTTCTGCGTTTAACTTAGTGGGTGTATCACCGTGTGGCGAACCACCACTTCCACCAGAACCGGAATATCAACGCCTTGAAAACGGTGTTGAAGCCGCAGTTGCTGGTGAAACAGGCTCAAAAACTTACTTCGATATCGAAGTACCAGAAGGCCAAGACAAGCTAACGATTGATCTTGCTGTGTCTACTGGTGATCCGGATATGTATGTTGGTCTAGATTATGCGCCAAGCTCTCAAGAGAATATCTGTAAGAGTGAAAGCGTAACCGATGAAGTATGTGTAATTGAAAACCCAACAGCTGGTCGCTACACGGTGAACATTCTGGGTTACTCAGATTACGCAGGTGCAAATCTGAAAGCATCGTACGAATCAGGCAATGCTAACGTACCGCCAGTTTCTTCTTTCGAACACACGGTCGTAGGCAAAGAAGTAGAGTTGCGCAGCACAAGTTCAGACAGCGATGGTCAAATCGTTTCTTACCAATGGAACCTTGGCGATGGCAACACACAAACCGGTGAAGTGGCTCGTTATACCTACGCTGAAGCTGGCGACTACGTGGTAACTCTAACCGTGACTGACGATGCAGGCGTTGCAACATCAACCAGCAAGTCGATCACGATTGAAGGTGACTCAGCAGAAGGCTTCCCGCTAAAACTGAAGTTTGGTAACAAAAACCCGAACGGCAAAGCTCGCGTTAAGCTGGCATGGGATTACGACACCAACGACTACTTCGTGATTAAGCGCAATGGCAAGAATGTTGGTGCAACAGACTTCAACTCATACGTCGACAAGTTCCGTCATAACGGAACAGTAGATGTGGAGTACCAAGTGTGTACCTCAAGCGATATCTGTTCAGAAACCAAGCATTACCGTTTCATTAAAACACAATAATCGATAGTAAATTCAGGGCTCCGAAAGGGGCCCTTTTCGCGGTTAACTGTTCAGAAAATGAAACATCTACACAAAAACATCCACGTATTACACAAAAATCACCCCCATCAACATAACAATACTCACCATAAAAAGGACGATAAATGGCTATTCAAAAAAGCATGCTAGCTTTGGCTGTGCTCGGAGGCTCTTTAGCCTTAATCAACAGTACTTCGGCTTACGCATCCCTAGGTATCACACCACCAGCGAACGAAGAGGTTTGGATCACCACCGATGCGGACGCACAACATATTATGACTCAACATGGCGCAACGGTTTACCCAGGCGTGACAGGAAACAAGCATTCCATCGTCGCGAAAATCAACCAGAAAGAGCTGGCGAAACTCTCCAGCCACATGCACGAAGAAACTCACCGTTGTGGTGGCTACATGGTGCACGAAGACAAAGCAAGCGCACTCAAAGCCGCAGCGATGCCATTGACAATGAGCACCTTCGAAAAGCCGGTGATCAGCCATCAAGACACAGTGAACGACCTACTCGCTCAGGTCGAGCCGAACAACATGGTCACGACCATAGAAAATCTAACCAACTTCACCAACCGTTTTTATACTACTTCTACTGGTGTTGCTGCTTCGGATTGGCTTTTAGAGCGTTGGGAAACAGAAATTAAAGATGTGCCGTATGCGTCTGCACGCCAAATCACACATGCTGAATATCCGCAAAAATCTGTTGAAGTGACACTGCTTGGCGCGAAATATCCTGCAGAGATCGTCGTGGTTGGCGGACACCTTGATTCAACGGTTGGTTCTTGGACAAGCGAAGGCACCATCTCACCAGGAGCCGATGATGATGCGTCAGGCATTGCAACGGTAACAGAGTCGCTTCGCCTGATGATCGCCAGTGGTATTCAACCAGACAAAACCATTAAGTTCTATGGTTATGCTGCTGAAGAAGTAGGGCTACGTGGCTCACAAGATGTCGCCAACGCTTTAAGAGATGAGCAAGCCAACGTTGTATCGGTATTGCAATTAGACATGACCAACTACAACGGTTCAGCGCACGATATCACCTTCATCACAGACTACACCGACAGCAACCTCACCGCCTATTTAAGCGAGCTGATCGACACTTACGCGAGCGACATCAGTTACGGTTTCGATGATTGTGGCTATGCCTGTTCTGACCACGCCTCTTGGCACAATGTTGGCTACCCAGCTGCCATGCCATTCGAAAGCATGTTCAATGATTACAACCCAAGTATTCACACTGAGCACGACACGCTTGAGAACTCCGATCCTACGGCGACACACGCGACCAAGTTCGCCAAACTAGCCATTGCTTACCTTGTCGAAACCAGCCTTGATTCACCCGTTGCAGGCCCTAAAGAGCTGCAAAATGGCGTGCCTGTTAAAGGACTTACTGCAGGATATGGTGAAGAGCAGTTCTTCACATTTACGACTCAAAGTGCAGGTCAGTTAACGGTAACATTAACCGGCCCTCGAAGTGGCGATGCCGACTTATATGTGAAACACAACGGCACCGTATCGAAAGCGAACTACGACTGCCGCCCATACCAGAACAGCAGCAACGAACAGTGTGTATTGAACAAGCCAGCGGGTGAATTCAGCATCATGGTGCGCGGTTACCGTAACTTTAGTGATGTCACCATCGTCGCTAACTTCGTTCCTGATTGGCTTTAAGGTTGGTTAATTGACTAACAATTAAACCTAGCAAACACGGCTAAAACTAAAAATCCGCAAGCCCACGATCATAAATAGATTGGAGCTTGCGGATTTTTTATTGTCTTCGGAGAGCATCTCAACTTAATAACCTTTAGTTATCATCAAGCCGTCTTTTTCATTACCTTGCCACAGATGTACTCACCAATCGGCATTGCAGAGGTCGCAGCCGGTGATGGCGCGTTACATACATGTAAGCTTCTTGGGCTTTCGGCAAACAGGAAATCATGGACCAAGGTGCCATCCTTCAGTACCGCTTGAGCACGAATCCCAGCAGGATAAGGCTTAAAATCATCAACCGTAATACTCGGGCAGTATTTGTTCACTAGCTTTAGATATCCCGGTTTCCACCACGAGTTCTTAAACTCGACCAAACCCGTTTTCAAGTGATTCGCAGTCACTTTCCAAAAACCCACAAAGCTCAGCATCTGCCAAGTGTCCTTGAAGCTAAAGTTAAGCTTGCCATAACCTTCTCGCTTCCAGCCTTGAACTGCATTTGGCCCTACTGTTACGGAGCCATCAATCATGCGTGTTAAATGCACGCCCAAGAAAGGCAGTTCTGGGTCAGGGATCGGATAGATAAGATGATTCACCACTTGGTTGTGCTTAGCGTCTAACTGATAATACTCACCGCGATAAGGCACGATTTGGAAGTCGGTTTCGATGTCTAACATCTTGGTCATTCTATCGGCCATCAAGCCAGAACACGTGATCAAGAATCGACTGTTCAGTTGAAGAGTCTGACCATCTACTTTGCACGTTAACTGCACTTCATCTTCTTGCTCATCGGCCATGATCACTTCCGTACCAAGGCTAAGCTTACCACCCGCCTCAACAAACTCTTGAGCCATCACTTCGGTGACTTTTTTGTAGTCGACGATACTGGTGGTTTTGACATAAATCGCACCCAAACCCGTGATATTTGGCTCGGCAAATTTGAGCTGAGCTTGATCCAACAAATCAACATCAATATCGTTATCGTGGCAACGCTGATAGAGCGCATTCATTCGCTCCACTTCTTGCTCATTGGTCGCGACCAACAACTTACCGCAGTTTTCGACGGGGATATCGTGTTGGCTACAAAAGGCGATGGTGCGCTCTACGCCGCGTTTACAAAAATCCGCCTTTAAACTGCCCGGAGCGTAGTAAACACCAGCATGAATCACCCCGCTATTATGGCCAGTTTGGTGCTGCGCGAAACCACGTTCCTTCTCGACTAAAAGGATACTTTTATCAGGGTGAGCTTGCTGTAATTGCCAAGCCGTAGACACGCCAACAATGCCGCCACCAACGATAATATAGTCGTATATTGAGTTCATAATATTCCTACATTCAATCCTTTTAATTATAGGGAAGACGCGACAGTGTTAGACCCGGTTTGAGGTAACTTTTTTTCCTCACTTTCTGATTCCATTTTCACTTGATTAGCATCGTATTTACGACCGCTGTAGATAAAGATGCCAACAAAAATGGCAACACATACCAAACGGATCACGACTGAAACATCAGGCCATACTAGAGCTATACCTACCGCAACCAACATTACTCGAGTAATAATATTAACTTCGCTCTCTAGATAACCTTCAATCGCCGCGATAAACGCGTAAGTACCAATAACAGCAAAGCCACCCGTGACTAACACGGAGATCACATCCCAACTTACCAAGTTAGTGTAGGCAATCAACAATGGTACTAAATACAAGCCTTTGGCTATCTTCCATGCCATTAATCCCGTTCTCATCGGGGGTGTTTTAGCAATGGTTGCAGCCGCAAATGCAGTTAAACAAACAGGCGGAGTCACGTTGCTGTCTTGCGATAGCCAGAAAATGATCAAGTGGGCAGAAAGCAGTGCAAGGCTGATCGCTTCTAAGCCAAGGCTCTGTTCAAGCAGAGTTTCCACAAAATCAGCAGGGACTAACGCAATCATCTCTTTGGCTGTTTCAAGTGCCATTGGCGCGTTCAGCAAATCAAGCTTATCTGGCGCAGCCAACATGAAGATAGCTTTCGCCTGTTCCGGTAACTGTCCCGAAACCAACAGGTCGAGCAACTGACTTTCAGCAATCAGTTTATACAAAGCTGGTGCAGACAGAGTACCCAACACGATATAAGCCGCGGTTACTGGTAACCCCATGCCCAGAATCAAAGACGCCAGTGCAATTAAGGCGATCATCACCAACAAATCGCCGTTCGCCCAGCTGTTGATCATCAACGAGAAGGTGTTACCAATACCAGTCGTGCTGATCACGTTGATCACCAGACCAATGCCCACTAGCAACACAGCCGTGGTCGCCATGTTTTTTGCGCCTTGAGAAAGCGCTTCGATGATCGCCTTTGGACCCATTTTGTGATTTTTAGAGAACCATGAAGCCACCACGACAGACAGAATCGAGATGCCCGCAGCGTAAGTCGGCGTAAAGCCCTTCACCAACAGAGTCACTAACACCGCTAATGGGATCAGGTTGTGCCAACCCGACAGCAATACTTTCAATAGAGGCTCACAGCCAGAAGTCACCTTTTGCACACCACTGCGTTTTGCTTCGATGCGCACGAAGAATGCCACAGACAAAAAGTAGATAAGCGCAGGAACGAAGGAAACCGCAATAATATCGACATAAGGAATTTGCGTGTAAGAGGCCATGATGAACGCGCCCGCACCCATCACAGGTGGCATCAGCTGCCCGCCAGTAGATGCAGCCGCTTCAACACCTGCCGCGAAGCGCGAAGGGAAACCTGCCTTTTGCATCAAAGGAATACTGATCACGCCCGTCGATACTGTGTTTGCTACGCTCGACCCGGAGACTGAGCCCATCAAGCCGGAGCCAATAACGGCAATGAAACCAGGGCCACCAATCACTTTGCCCGCCGCGGCACGAGATACATCAATAATGTAGTCGCCGACACCAGATCGAACTAAAAATGCGCCAAATAAGATGAACATGAACACGAAGGTCCAACTGATTCTTGAGATCGAACCAAACATCCCTTCTGATGAATAAAAGCTTCGATAAAGTAACGTCTCAAGGCTTAAACCCGGAAAATGAAAAATACCGCTGGTCCATTGTCCCCAAAGCACTACATAACTTAAACACACTAAGATAAGCACTGGAATGAACCAGCCCATAGTGCGTCTAATCAGCTCAATGACGATGGCAATCGCCAAGATAGAGAAAAACCAATCACTGGCGATAAATTTTACGCCTCGGTCATACAACGCATCTTCTGCAAAGGGGATGTAGATAAGACAAGCCAGAGCCGCCAAGGCAATTCCGATATCGACCGCCAGAGCTATCTTGCTCTTTTTCAGTGAGATATGAGCGGGATACCAAAGCGCGCAAATGATTGCGAAACCAGCGAAATGCGTCGCCGAAATCCAAAGCTCTGGCAAGGTAGATAAGGTATTAAACCAAATATGTAGGAGGGAGAGTATCACTCCCATTGTCGTTATTGCTTTGCCTACCCAAGGGAAATCTGTTCGGGTAGGCAATTCGAATTTTTTCAGTTCCTGCTGCAGCGAATCGCTCATAGAAAACTCCTGCTCTCCACAGCCAAACGCGCAGAGAAAATCCATAAAGTAGGGTGGTGCGTTTTCACTTCAAATAATCGAACGAATCGGAGACGGTCAAATCAAACAAAGCAACCGAAACATATGAAAACGCACCAAGCAATTAATTAACGCGAATATTCAGTTCACGCCAAATAGCGAGTTAAAGATAAATGGCTAATCGAAGACAAAGGGTTAGTCGACGATCAACTCAGAAGGGATTTCTATACCCACTTCTTTATAGTAACGAGCAGCACCTGGGTGAAGCGGAACAGGAAGGCCTGCGATCCCTTTCTCAAGTGCCATTGCTTTGGTTGCTTTGTGGATACCTTGTAGGAAAGGTAGGTTTTCATAGATAGCTTTGGTCAGTTGATACACATCGTCTTCAGAAATGTCTTCACGAACCGCTAGGAAGTTAGGTTGGGCAATCGTAGTAATTGGTTTATCGACACCTGGATAAGTGTTTGCTGGGATCTCATACTTGGTCCAAATATTGTAATCACCATTCGCTTGTTTGATTTGTGCATCGGTAAACGACAAGATTTGAATATCTTCACCCAGTGCTGCAAAGGCTTGCGTCACCGCACCAACAGGAACACCAGCAGGCGTGTTCATACCATCAATTGTGCCATTTTGTAATGCGCTCGCACTGCCACCATAACCCATAAAGGCGAGTTTAAATTGTTCTGGGTCCACGGATAAGCCTTGCATGATTTGACGACCTGAGTTTTCAGTCCCAGAGTTCTTCTTACCGATAGAGAATTTCTTACCGTTTAGGTTCTCTAGATCGCTTACCGTACCTGTTTTTGCTAGATCTGAACGCACAATAAAGTGTTCTACGTTTTGCCATAACATGGAAACTGAACGCAGTTGAGTTTGTCTGCCAGATTTCTCATATGGCCCTAAACCCTGCCAAGCCCAAGCACCATACAAACCTTGTAGAATAGCGAACTGAGCTTCGTTCTCGTTCAACAACTTTACGTTCTCACCCGAGCCCGCAGAGCTGATAGCCGCTAAAGAAAAATGCTGCTTAGGCGCAAGCTTAACTTTACTCAATGTCGCTAAGGCCACACCCACTGGATAATAGGTACCACCCGTTGAAGCCGTCGCTAAAATATAGCTGCGATCTTCTTCAGCTGACGCATTACTGATAAGGCCAAGAGAAGCCATTGCTAGCGCTAAAGTTTTAACCAGCTTGTTGTATTTCATTGTTACTCTCCATGTAGGGTTATTCACGTTATATTTTTGTTAACAACAATAGATAGCAAGCGTAATGCCAGTTTTTAACTATTTGTTTTAATTTACTTTTATTTTAAAACCTATTCAAAATAAGCCGTTTTTTGCTTATTCCCCTGTTATTAAGTAAGCCATTTTTTGCTTATCGGCTACCGGAATTAACACCTGTAGATCGGGAAGCAAGTCACACCATGTTGCAGTTGTGTGATCAATGTATGTAAATTGATAAATATGCAATGAGCCATTTATTGCTCATTAAAAATCAACAAGCACTGCGATGAAGCCGCTCTCTAAGGGTCAACATAGTCACTTCGATTTAACCCATAACGCACCATCTTTTGGTTCAATGTTCGACGAGGTAAATCCAAGTCTTGCATAACATCATTGATGCGTCCCTGATAACGAACTAGCGCATCATGAATCACTTTCCGTTCAAAGCTCTGTACTTGAACCGCCAAAGGGATGCCCGCCGTTGTGGACTCTGTGACAGAATTGGGACGACACGCCAAAATATCCCCAACGGTCAAGCTTTCATCCAATGCAAAACGAATCGCAACATTACGCAGTTCACGCACATTGCCTGGCCACGCATACGAGAGCAGTGCATAGCGATCAGCCTCACTGGCTATACGTGTTTCGGAATTGGCTTCTTGGGTGAAGTGTTCAAACAAAAGTAAGGCATCTTCTTCACGCTCACTGAGTGGAGGCAAATGCAGCTGGGCAACATTCAAACGATAGAATAGATCTTGGCGAAAGTCGGGGTGATTCAGTAGATCGCTTTTCGAGGCAGAGACCACTCGTAGATCAACATGTTGTTGCTGATTCCCCCCCACGCGTTCGACGACATTATCTTGCAAGGTGCGCAGCACTTTTACCTGCATCGACAGCGGCATACTCTCTATTTCATCAAGGAACACTGTGCCTTTGTCGGCAAATTCCAGCTTACCAATGCGTCGTTTGGCCGCACCAGTAAACGCTCCGGCTTCGTGTCCAAACAGCTCGCTTTCAAAGAGATTTTCTGGGATTGCGCCACAGTTGAGCGGAACAAACGGATGGGTTTTACGTTGGCTGAATTCATGTAAGCAAGAGGCGACCAGCTCTTTACCACAACCCGTTTCACCATAGATGATCACGTTGGTGTCTATGGAAGCGACTTTCTGGATTTGCTCGCGCAGTTCACACATCACTTTACTGCGACCGATCAGCACCTGTTCAATGCCCTTAAGGTTATCCAGATAGTTCTGACGACTGTTTCTGTCTTGGCCACTTTGATGTTTATCTACCGCTTCCGATACCGTTTGAGACAGACGCTCTGGGTCGAATGGCTTCTCAATGAAGTCATAGGCACCTTGCTGTAAGGCTTTCACCGCCATATCGACATCACCATGCCCAGTAATCAAAATAACAGGCACATCTGGCACAAGACCTTTGAAACGCCCTAGCAGATCAACACCATCAATATCAGGTAAACGAACATCGGTGATAATGGTTTGAAAATCACCCTGCTCTACGGCGTTTAACGCATCTTGTCCTACTTCAAATGCGGTGACATCGAAGCCCGCCAGCTGCAACCATTGGCTGGTTGCTTGACGCACAATCGCGTCATCTTCAATTAAAGCAATACGCTGCATAGTTTGGTTCCGCCACTCTACATCTGATTAATATCGTCCACGGTATGTAAAAAAACCTCAGACGAAAAGGAGCTAGCTCCCACTTTGAATAACACTCCTTTAACAGTTTAATAATGTTTGTTAGCTTCGATTTGTCCCACACTCCACCTTCCAAGCAATAAAACAGTGAAGCTTCGTATCTCATTAATCTAGATAGGTAAATCACTAATTTTAAAAGGATTTAATCAAGCATGGTTAACAACAATCGATATTGGTTATTCCTGTGTACCTGTTTATTGATTGGATTGGTGCAGGTCACCACCAAGAATGGCATCAGCCAGTGGAAACTCGAGCAAGCCCAACGCTACGCCGAACAACGCTTCCTTGGTTACATTGCAGAAGCGAGGCGAACCCTTAAGCGTTTCTATTATTTGCCCTACCTGGTGACCAACGATGAGACCAGTGTCCGTTTCATTGATGGTGAACAACTACTCGAAAAACGTATCAAGAAGCAACTGATTCAATTGGACAAAGCCGCCAATACCAAAGGTTGGTATCTGCTTTCTGGCGAAGGGGATTTGTTGGTATCGAGTGTCGAAAGAAGCAAACTGAGCAATAAGAACGCCAACATGATTGTTTCTAAAATCCACCAGCAAGGTGGTGCGATTTCAGTGGTAACAAAAAACAAAGGCGTGACGCCCGATTACTTCATTGCCGCACCCGTTTATCGAGCGTCAGATATAGTAGGTATTGTGGCGGTACAAATCGACTTGTCGTTACTGACCGATCAATGGTTCGCCGATGGTGAAGCGATACTGTTCCAGAACCCTAGAGATCAGTTCTTCCTCTCCAGCGACAACAAGCTGAGTGCCGATTGGTTCAATGACACCTTCAATTCCCAGCCAACAGCCACAAAACGCGAGTTGTACGACCAAACCCATATTCGCGTTTGGCGACTGCAAGGTAAGGATTACCTGATTCAGTCAATCAAGTTAGACGACCTCAATTGGCGCTTAACCTACCTAACGCCATTAACCAGCCTCAACCAGACCACGAACTGGATCAGCTGGAGTGTGGCGGTTGGCTGTCTTTTCATTCTGTTACTGTTGGTTATTCTTTACCAAAGACGCCAGAAAAAGCTCAGCAATCTGAGAATCCAAAAGCTTATCGAAGAGTCTGAGAAACGACTGTCTGGGATGATCAATAAAACCCATGTTGGGTTAATACTGATCGATAAACACGGACGCATTCACGATATCAACCTGATGGCGAAGAACTACTTTTCACTATCTGATTCAATGATCAATAACATCAAGGCGTGGCAGTTATTTGAGGCAGGTAACCCGAATTCAACCACCTTGCAGTTGCTTCAGAACCTAGAGCAACACCAAGAACTGGCCGAAATAACCAGCGTCGAAACCATGGCAAGACGCAGCGATGGTAGCTACTTTCCGGTACTGTTTTCTATAAGTGCCTTTCCTTGGCATGCGACCACTTATTATCTGTGTACCGTGATCGATATTAGTAAGCGCAAAAAAGCAGAAATTGCAGTGCAAAACGCTAATAAAACACTTCAACTACGTGTAGAAGAGCGAACTCAAGATCTAAAAGATGCGCAGCAAGAACTTGTCGAATCTAGCAAACTGGCTGCACTAGGGCGGATGTCGAGTGCGATTACTCATGAACTCAATCAGCCGCTTACTGGCCTAAAAACCCTACTTTCGAGTAACCAGTTGCTGATGGAAAGAGGCGAGACTAAGATGCTGAAAGCGAACATGGATCTGGTGATGAGCCTAATCGACCGAATGGCTAACATGACTAGCCAGCTGAAGTCATTCGCCTTTCAAAGGCTTGAGAAACCTTATCCTGTTTCCCTAACAGACGCACTGCAAGAAACCCTGCGTATTCATCAAACCGAGCTAGACAGCGTCGATATTCGTGTGCGTATCGCTTCCAATATTTCGATGGTAATGGGAGAAGAAGCACGACTTCGCCAAGTGCTTGGTAACCTGCTTAGAAACGCCATCGATGCTACTCAGAATCAAACACCCGCGACCATTGTTATCAGTGCACATACCGATCAACAACGTGTGATCATCAAGGTGCAAGACAATGGCTGCGGTGTATCAGAAGACCAACTCGAAACCATTTTCGAACCGTTTCATACCAACAAAAAGATGGGCGAAGGCTTGGGGCTCGGGTTGGCTATCACAGCGAACAACGTGCGCGATATGCAAGGCACATTAATAGCGAAGAACAATTCAGACCAAGGCATGACATTTACGTTAACACTAAACAATAGCGATAGTGAGTAGTTACTTACACAGACCTTGAACTCCACATTCTATTGAAGCGCTAGAACTAAAAAACCGCCCACAGAGGGCGGTTTTGATTCACTTATTGGCGTGTGACTTATTCACTAATCCGTTAACGACTTACTCAGCTAACTGCTTCAACAACAGTTCTGTTGGGCGCACAATCGCGATGATCGATTCATCGTAGATTTTCGCTGAATCAGACAGTATCGCTTGGTAGGCATTCACGTCAGCTTCTCTTACCTTCTCGCCAGCTTGCGCTTTAGCAATCAAAGTTAATGCTAAATCTGCAACTTCAACGGTTTTCTCTGCAACCACCACAGTCTCTACCGAAGACACGTTACCAGCGAAGACAGTTTCCGCCGCTAGTGCAGCTGATTTTGCTTGCTGATAATGCTCTGCAAGTTGCTCTAGCGCCTGCTGATTGCCTGTCGCCACTTCATTGACCAAGTCTTGCATCTCATACACCGCGTAGCTTTCTACTGGCAAAGCATCCACGAAGCGATTTAGGCGCTCGTATTGGCTGTACAAGGTGCCCTTAGGTTCAGTGGAGTTCCACTTTTCCCAGTTGCGAGCATAGTATTGAGCCGGCTCGGTGTATTTTGCTAGCACGCGCAGGTCGTGAATATCTTGGCCTTTGGCAATGCGCTTCAACAGCATATCAGCATCTGCGTGATGACGTAGCCCTACCGATACTTCCGACCATGTATCCATTGCTTTCATGCGCTTATACATACTGCGTTCGTCTGTCAGTTCTGCATCCGACCAGAAACGTTCTGCAATTGCATAACTGCGAGGCCATAGGTAGTTTTCGACCGTGAGGCTGTCTTTGTTTTCTAGCCACATGGTGATCTCGCCGCCTAAAATCAGCTCTTTTTCTTTGTCGGTTAGCTCCGCGGGGTAGCCTCCGTTTGGCTCAGGGATCACGCTGCCTTCTACATCGCTGCTCGCAATCACTTCGCCTGTGGTTGGCCAGCGCACGTTACCAATTAACTGATAGCTGCCTTCCGCAAACCCATTTGGATTCAAGTTCAGGTTGAATTCGGTATACGACATGAAGTTATCGAAGTGGCCGACAAAGGTTTTACCCGGCACATAATCAAGGATGTAGATCTCTTCACGAGACTTACCGTTGTAATCACTGAACGCGCGGAAAGTACCGTCTTGCGCTTCAATGATAGTCAGTGTTCCCTTACGTGGGCTGCCTTTAGAGCGAGGCTTTTGCCATTGGTAAGTCACAAACTTCTCACCACTGTGCAGCTTATCGTCAACCGTGATGCCACTTGGCATTGGATCATTGCGATAGTGGTAACTGGTTGGCTGAGGTTGGTCTAGGTAGTAACCCGTAGACAGAATACCTGGGTAGCCCTCTTTCGCCGCACGACCGATACTGTCGTGTCCTTGCCAGCTTTGAATCACGATAGAAGTTGGCAGATCTTTATGCCAAATCTCATCCCAACCCGTCATCTTCTTGCCACGCTCTTCCAGCATCTTTTCAACTTTTACGTTGAGGTAAGACTGTAAGCCGCGCTCGCCATCGATATTGTTCTCTTCGATGAACTGTTGGTGCTTTTCGCTGTTTTTCCATTGCGCATAGTTCGGCTCATCGCCACCAATGTGGAAGTACTCGTCTGGGAACAGTTCTGTCACTTCATCAAACACGTCGCCCAGCATTTCATAGAGCTCTGGGTTAAGTGGGTCCATCAATGGCTCAAATACACCCCAGCCACGTTCTTGTTCGTAGCTTTGACCTTCACCACCCGACATCAAGCGTGGGTAAGCGTGCGCCACAGCAGAAGAGTGTCCCGGCAGTGAAACTTCTGGAATAACACGAATACCAAGATTACGAGCGTACTCAACTAAGTAACGAACTTGGTCTTTGGTGTAGTAATCACCATCAGTGGTTTCTGACCATAGACGCGGCCAAGATTCCGTTTGAATGCGGATACCTTGATCGTCCCAGAAGTGCCAATGGAACACGTTCATTTTCGCAGAAGCCATCGCATCTAGCTGACGAATCAACACATCAAATTCAATGAAGTGACGCGAGGTATCGTAAGAGACTCCACGCCAACGAAAGCGGGGCTCATCAACAATGGTTACGGCAGGAATATGGTAGCCAGTTGCTGTGGTTTCAACGAGCTGTAAAAGGGTTTCGATGCCGTGAATAGCGCCATATGGGCTTGGTGCGCTCAGCGTGATTTGCTCACCCTGAGTCGTAATTTTGTAAGACTCTACAGAGTCGATGTTCTGTACTTCAGACTTTGGCGCCGCGTCGATATCAATGATCAGGTTCGCTTCGTCTGCGCTATCAACCTGCCAGTTTAGAATCGGCACGCCAGTTTGGCGCTCTAGGCGATCGATAAAGCGTTTCGCGGTGTATTCAACGCGATCAGAGTTAAAGCCTTTGATGTAAACCTTGAAGTTACCGTCGACCTTAACTTGCCCAGCTTGCAGCTCGACTGTTTGTGGATACGGCATTAAATTTAGATCGGTATTCGGAGCCATTGCTAACGCCATTGGGGACACTACTGAACTTGAAATCAATAGAGACAATATAGTTTTTTTCATTATTAGTTTTCCTATATAAAGGGCGTTCTGTTTTGTTTATCGGAGGCAATTCACAAAACAGAACCATCAACCACTGCTGTTGTTTATCTTTATTTAAAACACTTATCTTTATTCCAAACGCTTCTCGTTAGTTCACAAGAGCGACCGCTTCTCGGACTAACTCCGCGATCTCGTCCCACTGTTCGTTCTCGATCATCTTCGGAGATACCATCCAAGTACCGCCACAGCACACCACGCGATCCACAGCTAGATAGTCATTAACGTTGTGTTTGCCGATACCACCAGTAGGCATTAGCGACACATCAACGTAAGGTGCGAGTAAAGATTTCACCATGTTGATGCCGCCAGACGCTTCTGCAGGGAAGAACTTCAAGAAGTTAAGACCAAGCTCTAGCGCTTGCTCTACTTGGCTTGGGTTGTTTACGCCCGGAACGATTGGCATGCCGATCTCTTGGCAGCGTTTTACGGTGTTTGGATTCAGGCCCGGTGCTACGATGAATTCGCTGCCCGCCTCTTTCGCAAGGTCGATCTGCGCTGGCGTTAATACTGTACCAGCACCGATACACATCTCTGGGTAGGCATCACGCATCGCACGAATCGAATCCGCTGCCGCTTCGGTACGGAACGTCACTTCTGCGACTGGCAGGCCGTTTTCTACTAACACTTTTGCTAGTGGAATCGCATGTTCCACCTTGTTGATTTGAATAACAGGGATAACTTTGAACTGCTTAAGTGTGTTGATCATTTCTTGAGACATAATAAATTCGCTTTGTTTTTCTATTTTTTAATTAAGTGATTCATAGCGCTTACCGGGATGATCGCGCCTGAGTATTGAATAACGGTAGAAGCCAGTTGGTGACCCAGTTCAGCTGCATCATTGGTGCTCTCACCTGTAAGACGCGCCGCCAGATAACCCGCAGCGAAGGAGTCACCTGCTGCGCAGGTGTCGACCACGTTAGAAACACGAGTCGCGGATACATAACTCTCAACAACATCGCCTTGTTCAACTTGAACAATCTTGCATGGCTCACAGCCACGTTTGATGACGATCTCTTGGCAGCCTAAGCGAAGGCAGCGTTGTTGAACGCTCTCGCCATTGCCCCAAACCAGCAGGTCGTCGTCTTCGGTAATCAGTGCAATGTCGACCAATGGTAGTAACTTGGCGTACCAATGCTGAGCTTGTTCAGTCGTCCAAAGTTGCGGGCGATAGTTGTTATCAAAAATCAGCTTGCCGCCTTGATTTGAGAACACGCTAATAGCTTTGAATAAGCGCTCACGATAGGCGTCATCTAAAATCGCGATACTGATACCGCTGATGTAAACCGCATCGACTTGTTTCTCGGTCAGGGCGATTTCAAGCTTATTCAGATCACTAGCTTGAAAGTAAGATTTGACTGCCGCGTCGTTGCGCCAGTAATGAAAGTGTCGCTCGCCTGTCTCGTCGGTTTCAACCATGTAGAGTCCAGGAAGCTTGTTCGCAATGCGTTCGACGAAATTGGTTTGAATGCCTTCTAGTTGCCAGCTATCAATCATATTTTGAGACAGCTCATCACTGCCAAGCCCTGTCGCATAGTGCACAGAGAGGTTTTGATGTTGAGTTAAGCGAGAAAGGTAAAGTGCGGTATTAAGTGTGTCACCGCCAAACTTTTTGGTTAATGGAGAGCCGCTGATTTCGACCATACATTCGCCGAAGAAAGCAATATTGAACAGAGAAGATGCCGACATAGCCGCTCCTAAAAATAGAGATAATTGACTTTAGAAAAGGCCCTACCGTTAAGCAGGGCCTGAATTAAGCAAACCAGTTGTGGAGACTAGGTTTAGCTTGTTTGATTTGCAGGACGTTGAGGTGCCGCTTCTTCTTCAAGTACGCCAGTCTCAGACATTTCCATCTCCATCAGAGCACGCTCGTCATCAAGAATCGCTTTTGCCATTTCAGGTGTTACTTGGTTAGCCGGAGTCACTAGGCTCACAACCACACCTGCCGTTAGAGCAAACAGACATGATGGGATAACTGGGTTGCCCCAGAAGGCTGTGTAGTCAGCGTTTAACATTACTACGAATGAAGCTACAGAAGCACCCGCTAGTGTTGCAAGCGCACCTTGCCAGTTGTAGCGTTTCCAGAATTTACCCAACATACCGCACACAAACATGCCCGACATAACCGTTGAAATCATCTTAGTGATGTAGCCAATGATGTCGTTTGACGTCAGTGCGAACAGTAGTGCGAAGCCAATCACCACAACCAAAGCTAGACGAGAGTAGTTCAACATTGATTCTTTGTTTGGTACGCGGCCTGTGAACATCACGTACACGTCACGCAGTAGGATAGATACACCGGCAATCGCATCTGAGCTTGCACTCGACATGGTTGCAGATAGACCTGCGATAAGAACAATCATGCCTACGCCAACTGGAAGAACCGTTGCAGCTACGTATGGGAACGAGTAGTTCGGGTTATCCAATGATGGGTCGATTGCGTGCGCAGCCATACCAATGATTGCTGGAATAATAGAGAAGAAAAGGTACAACACACCAGAAGCGACAAATGAGCGACGGATAGTTGAAACATCTTTACCAGAGTAGATACGCTGACGGAATGAAGGTGTTGCAAGTACGCCCACACCGATAACCACAGCCAGAGAAACAGCAGGCAGAATGCCCAGTTTATCGATTGCTAAAAAGCTTGTAGCAGCAGGGTCCATCGCAGCGTAAAGGTTATCCATGCCACCAATGTGATCAACAGACATTACCGCCATTAGGATGAAGCCAGCAAAAAGGATGATTGCTTGAATCGTATCGGTCCATACAACTGCTGTGTAACCACCGATAACAACGTAGATAGTGAAAGCTGCAGCAATAATAATTTTCGCAAGGTTAAGGTCGATGTCTGCAATCCACGCTAGGTACATGCCGCCACCTAGAATGTGCGCACCTAACCAACCGATTGACGCGATAAAGATAAGTAGGCCAACCACGTTTTTTACGATTCGGTTAGCGCCAACGTAATAAGCCAGCTCTTCACTCATGGTCATGAAGTTCAGTTTACGAACCGGAGCAAACCAAAGTGCAAGCAATAGGATGCCCACAGCACCGCCAATTCCGTACAGAGCACCTGCCCAGCCATTTGCGTAGCCGAAGCCAACCGCGCCCATACTTGAACCCGTGCCGACCATAGTCGCAACCGTTGTACCAAGTACTAAGAATAATGGCAGGCCACGGCCGCCTAATAAGAAATCTTCGCCAGATTTTTGATTACGCGAGACAAACCAGCCTAACCAAATTAGAAAACATACGTACACGCCGAAGCCTGTAAGAAAAAGTGTGCTGTTCATTTGACACCTCTCAGTGAAATATTGAGTTCATTCTTGAAATTTATTTATGATTCATTCATTTTTATATTTCATATAATTACTTTATTGATTTTATCTATTTTAATTAAAGTAATTTTTATAAATGTAGGGTGAGAGTATTAAAGGATAATAACAGTGATGACTAACCCCTAATACTCTCTAAGTAGGTAATTGTGATTAGGTTATTACTAAACGCGATCCGCGCGGTAGCAAGTCACATCTACTTCAACCTTCACGTCTACCACTAGGTCACAGACCATGCAGATACGAGCCGGTGGGTTAGCACCGAAGAACTCTTTGAATACCTTATTAAAAGATTGGAAGTAACGAGAATCCGTTAGCACAACCTTTACGTGCATTACGTCTTCTAGGCCGTAGCCCGCTTCAGTCATGATATCGACACAGTTTTGGATCGCTAGGCGAGACTGGTCAACAATGCCACCCTCTACCACTTCACCATCTGTCATCGGTGTCTGGCCAGAAACGTATAGGAAACCACCCGCTTCAGTTGCGCGTGCAAATGGTAAATGTTGTCCGCCTGTACCTGTACCGCCTTCAACACCGTAACGTTTAATAGTCATTTTTTAACTCCACTTCTTTATAGATAATATTGGTTCTGTTCCAATATATTTAAATTAATTCGTCGTTTTCTTATTACTGTATATTTAATAAAATAATTAAATTCTAATTACGGTAAATAAAAACGCCTGAACGATTATTTTTTACTTTTCCTTTTTGGTAAGTTAACTCACCATTTACAAATACACTTTCGATTCCCTCAGCAACTGAAATAGGGTTTTCAAATGTTGCTGTGTCTTTAATATTCTTTGGATCAAATAAAACTAAATCGGCAAATGCGTCTTGGCGAATCTCACCTCTTCCCGCGAGGTTGTAGCGCTTCGCAGACATTCCGGTCATTTTGTGAATCGCTTCTGGCAGCGCAAACAGTTTTTCATCTCGGCAGTAGTGGCCTAAGACTTTCGGGAAAGTGCCCCACAATCTTGGATGTGGATGCGGGTCATTTGGTAAACCATCAGAACCAACCATGGTCAGCTTGTATTTCAATACGCGCTTTACGTCGTTCTCATCCATGCAGTGGTAAACCGCACCGGCTGGTTGAAGCGCTTTTGCTGCGTCCATCAGTGGTAGGTTCATCTCATCAGCAATCTGCTTAAGCGTTTTGCCTGCATGTTCAGGCTTTGCTTTAGACCAAGTGATGAAGATGTCGAAATCGTCCGTCACCTGTTTTAAATCTAACGTCGAAGAGCTCGCTGAATATGGGTAACAGTCGCAAGACACATCTTGGTGCTCTGAAACCTTGTCCATCAAATCAAGCACTTCAACGGTTCTGCCCCAGTTGCCTGCACCTGCACATTTAAGGTGAGAGATAACAACCGGTACTTTCGCGTATTGGCCTGTCTCAAACGCCTCTTCCATCGCGCTTAAGATCTCTTCAAATTCGGTACGCATATGCGTGGTATAGATGCCGCCATGGCTAGACAGCACTTTGGCTAACTGCATCACCTCATTCGCGTTGGCTTGCTTCGCACTTGCGTAAGCCAAACCAGAACTCAAGCCTAATGCGCCCTGCTCCATTGCTAAATCAAGGTTGCTTTGCATTGCTGCAATTTCTTCTTCGCTTGCGGTGCGTTGTAGGTCGTCCATCACTTGGTTACGCAGTGTGGTGTGGCCAACTAACGCTGCTACGTTCACCGCTGGTTGCGCCTGCTCCACTGCTTGTGCATACGCGGCAAAGGTTGGGTATTTGAAATCAACCTGCGCGCCTAAAAGGTTCATTGGGTCTGGTGGGTCGCCGGCCAAAACTGTAGGTGATGCACTGATACCGCAGTTACCAACAATCACGGTTGTCACACCTTGGCTGATCTTTGGTAGGCAGTCAGGGTAACGAATAACATTGGTATCGTCGTGTGTGTGTACATCGATGAATCCAGGAGCCAATGCTAAGCCTGCTCCCTCAACCAACTGGCTGCAATCTTCATGATCGATTTTGCCAATTTCGGCGATTTTTCCATCTCGGATTGCTACATCGGCACAAAACGATTGTTCGCCGGTGCCATCAAACACCTCTACATTTTTAATTATCGTATCGAACAACATTTCTCACTCTCTCAATCCACTTTGTTGATGGAGCTATATTAGAAATCCAGCCGATTATTTTCAGTGACAAAACACACATAATATTTTAATTTGTGTGATAGTTTCTATCACAAAACACATTACAGATATATTTAAACATTAAATAACAACCACTTAAATCATGTTAGGAATCAGCAATGAAACATAACCCTGCACAAAAAGATGTTATAAAGTATCAAAAAGATAGTTTCATCTTGACTGAAAAAGGCCAAAAAGGGAGAGCTGTATCACAATCTGAGAACGGTGTTTATCGACTGGTTGATGAAGACATTTCGCTTCCGGTAGCAATTATCAAACAATCAGCGTTGACCAATAACCTGAATTGGATGCAATCATTCGCCGATCATCATCAGGTTAAATTGTCGCCACATGGCAAAACATCGATGACGCCTGATTTCTTCCGTCAACAGCTAGAAAATGGCGCTTGGGGAATTACCGTTGCGACACCTGCACAAGCAGAAATTGCAGCAATGGCAGGCGCAAAAAGAATCATCATGGCTAACCAATTGGTAGGTAAAACCAACATGGCGATCATCGGACAGCTTATTAGTGAGTTCGACGTTGATTTCTATTGCTGTGTGGATTCATCGGTAAACGTGCAGCAACTCAACCAATACTTCGCCAACAAAAAGCAGACGCTAAAAGCTCTAATCGAGTTTGGTGTTCCGGGTGGCCGTTGTGGTTGTCGTTCACCTCAAGAAGTTTTAGAACTGGCTCAAACCATTCAAGATACGCCTGCACTTTCGCTAGCGGGTATTGAGGTGTATGAGGGCGTGATTCATGGCGACAATGCCGAGCAAGACATTCGTACCTTCTTAAACCAAGCGCTGACCTCGGTCGAAAGCCTCGCATCAGATGGCCTAATTGCAGGGCAACCTATCATCACTGGTGCAGGTTCGGCTTGGTATGACGTGGTTGCAGAATGTTTAGCGAACCTAACCGATTACTTGGCGATCATCCGCCCGGGCTGTTACGCGATTCACGACACAGGTATCTACCTAGACGCTCAAAGCAAGGTGTTGCAGCGTGCCCAAGTAAACCAAGGTTACGCGTGCGAATTGGGTGGAGATCTCGAATCGGCACTTGAGGTATGGGCGTATGTAATCTCTCGCCCAGAACCGACCAAACTAGTTGTTGGGCTAGGCAAGCGTGATGTGGCCTTTGATGCGGGGTTACCTATTGCCGAACGCGGCTATCGCAATGGCGAAGCTATCTCTGTGAAAGGGCTGACTGCGACCGCCGTGATGGATCAGCATACCTTTGTTGAAACGGACGGCTCTTCTGAAATTGAAGTGGGCGACATGATTGCATTCTCAACCTCACACCCGTGTTTAACCTTCGATAAGTGGCGCTACATTGCCATCAGCGATGACGACCATCAGGTAACAAACTGGGTGGAAACCTGCTTCTAGTTCGATTTTTCAATAAGCTAGAATCAGCGAAGCAATAAGATATACTAACGGGGCTAAGGCTTAGTTTTTAATGGATTAGTGCTCATAAAAAGCTAAAGAGCTTGCTTCTTACGAGCTAGATTCTTAATAACTAGGTAATAACGATTAGCCCCATCAACAAAGGATCAGGATTCTTGAGTTTAGAAGTAGATATCATTTCACAGATAACGGAGCGTTTTCCCGCTCTTCGTGATGCAGAGAAAAAAGTCGCTAAGCTGATCATGGACGACATTGATTTTGCTGCCAATGCCAGCATCACAGAGCTTGCTGAAAGCGCTCAAGTGAGTGAAGCCACCATTACACGTTTTGCTAAAGCGATCGGTTGCAGCAACGTACGTGATATGAAGATTAAGTTGGCTCAGACGCTAACCGTTGGCCAGCGCTTTATCCTCGAACCGGTTGACCAAACGGGTTATCAAGGTATCTACGAATCGATCAAGCAAAGCCTAGACATCAACCGCACCTTGTTCAAAGAGCAAGACGTTGAAACCGCAGTCAGCTGGCTGCATAACGCCAGACAGATCATTGCTATTGGTATGGGTGGTGGTTCAACCATTGCTTCTCAAGAGCTGCAACATCGACTGTTTCGTTTAGGCTACCCAGTGGTGTCGTACAACGATGGCTTGATGTCACGTATGGTTGCTGCCACGGCAGATGCTAATGACGTAATGGTGATGATCTCTGCGACTGGCTTTACACCAGTGATCACAGAAACGGCAGAGCTGGCTAAGCAGTACGGACTTAAGATCATTGCGATTACCCCACAAGATACACCGCTAGCAAAAATTGCCGATATCTTGTTACCCATCAAGCATATGGAAACCGACTTCATCTACAAGCCGTCGGCTTCTCGCTACGCTATGTTGGCGTTAGTGGATGTGCTTTCTATGGGAATCGCAGTCAATCACAAGAACCGCTCGCGCGACAAACTGCGTCGCTTGAAAGTTGCGCTCGATTCTTACCGAGGCGGTGGCGATAGACAGCCTCTCGGTGATTAACGAATCAAGGATAGAATGAGCTTAAATTCACGCGCGCGGCAGTCTTTCACAAGCTCGTATAAGCTCATTTCTAATCCTGTGATTTGGATACCAGCATCCATTAGTCGACGGATTGCCAGATCTTTGTTGAGTGCCGTTCGTGAGCTAACACAGTCGCCAACTACCTGAACCTTGTACCCAAGTTCCAACAACCCCATTGCGGTTTGATAAACACAAATATGAGCCTCAATACCACACACTAACCAAGTCTCTACATCCTTGGCTTGAACCGCCTCAACAAACTTGGGCTCATCACACGCGTTAAACGTGAATTTAGGTATTGGTTTAACATCACTCAAAAGGTCATTGAGTTCATCAACCGTCGCACCTAGCTTCTCTGGATTCTGCTCCAAACGAATAATTGGCAGACCCAAAACCTGTGCGCCCTTAATCAACTTTCCACAGTTAGAAATAAGTGTCTCATTCTCATCAACAAGGCGTGCAAGCTTACCTTGTACGTCCACAACCACCAAACCTGTATTTTGTTTCATTAGCATGTGTATTCCTTGTTTTTGGCAGCCTAACTCACTACGCAACCGGATGAGCATTTTTTCTACTATGTAACGATTCAACTTACAAAGCCATACAGTAATAGGTACAAGACTACGGAATAATACTCACCAACGGTCGAAAGGTCGCAAAATAAAAATAATTGATACTGGCATGACATTTAAGAGTGAGTAACAAAAATGAACAAGATAACAAAATCAGCATTAGCACTGGGTTTAATCAGCGCAGTTTCTCTTCCAGCTTTAGCAGCAGGTACTGACGGCGGTGCGTACATTGGTGGCGGACTTAGTGTCTACCAAAATTCTGACACAGACGGTCACGGTAGCTTAGATTCAGATGGCATGGGCTACAACCTATACGGCGGCTACCAATTCAACCGTATCGTAGGTGTTGAACTTGGCTACACAGATTACGCAAACTACAAAAATAGCGCTGAAAAGCTGTCTCCGACGTCTGTTTCTTTGTCAGCAAATCTTGGTTACACATTCGACAACACAATCCGCCCATTCGTATTGGCTGGTTTAAGCTCTGTTGACCTAAACGCAAATAAGAGTGCTGGTTACGCTGATGACAGCGGTACGGGTTTCCACTTTGGTGTAGGTGTTGAATACACGCCAATCGAACACCTAACGCTACGCTTAATCTCGCAAGCGGATGCAGTAAGCGTAGACGACACGGTCCAATTTAAGAACTCTCAGATATCAGCTGGTGACCACACGCTTGCCTTCAAAAGCATTAGCTTCGGTGGTTCATACAACTTCTAATGTGATTGAACCACATAGAATAAGCTGAACATACTAATTCACTTTGCTGTTCCACCTTGTCATGAAGGTCACTCAGTAAAGTAAATTTTTTGTATCTACACACCTTAGCGTCATTTCACTTTAGCCAGTTTATCGCTCAGCGCCTTCTATTTGAGCTTTATGCATTGATATTAGAGTTTTCTTGGTAGCGAGACTAAAATAAAGGGATAAGTGACACAGGAAGACAAGACCTATGAATCTACCACGCTTAAACATGTCGATAAACAAACTCCCTTTCGTTTTGGCAGTGTATTACCTGCTTGTCATTAACTTGCCTATCTCACGCGAACTGTTCAATATTCTTAGTGCCTCACAAGCCGAAAGCATTGGGTTTATCATCTCGATCCCATTTTTCTTTCTCGCCGCATTCAACTTTATCTTTCAAGTATTCAACTGGCCGATATTCGCCAAAGCTTTTTTTATCTTGTTACTACTTACTTCCTCTTTAGTCAGCTACAGCATGTTCAACTACGGCATTTTTGTAGACTATGGAATGATAGAAAACGTCTTCGAAACCAACAGCGGAGAGGCTGCTAGCTACCTAAGCAGCTATTCTATTTTATGGTTTGTTCTGATGGGAGGAGTCCCGTCACTGCTGCTTTTATTTACGGATCTTGAAAGAGAATCTTGGAAAGATTTTGCTATTGGGAAGGCGATTGGATTGCTCTCTTCGTTGATCGTCATTGCCATCATTGCCGGGTTGTTTTACAAAGATTATGTGTCGATTGGTCGTAATAACTCTCATCTTAAAAAGATGATCATTCCGACCGAATACGTAGCATCAACAGTCAAATACATCAATAACACCTACATCAAACAGCCCATCCCCTATCAAGAATTGGGATTAGATGCTCAACTCAAGCCACAAGCAAAAGCGGCAACCAAACCGACCTTATTGGTGTTTGTTCTTGGTGAAACAGCACGTGTATATAACTACCAATATTATGGCTATGAGAAAGAAACCAATGCTCATACCAAACCCTATAATCCGATCTTTTTCTCTGATGTTCAGTCATGCGGAACAGCCACTGCGGTTTCTGTGCCGTGTATGTTTTCTAACATGAACCGAAGCAACTACGATCGCGACAAAGCCTACAACCAAGATAACGTAGTCGACATTATGAACCGCGCGGGCATTCACTCTATCTGGCGAGAGCACGATGGTGGAGACAAGGCGGTCGCACATCGAATCAAAGAGATGACTCTCGTCGCCAAAGACAGCGACCCGCTGTGTAATAAAGATGTGTGCTATGACACAGCCATGCTAGAGAACTTCGAACAAGATACTCAAGTTCTTAAACAAGATAGCATCATTTTCTATCATATCTCCGGATCTCACGGCCCAACTTACTTTGAGCGATACCCAGAAGATCATAAGAAGTTTGTGCCAGACTGCCCACGTTCTGATATCGAAAACTGCACCAAAGAGCAAGTGGTCAACACCTACGACAACACCATCTTGTACACAGATTTCTTTCTATCACAGGCTATTCAGAAGCTAGAGAAACTCACCGATAAGTACAATGTTGCGCTGATGTACATTTCCGATCACGGAGAATCATTGGGAGAAAATGGCGTCTACTTACACGGCATGCCTTATTCATTGGCACCGAAAGAGCAAACCCATGTGCCTATGATAATGTGGATGTCTGATGGTTTCGCCGAGCAGAAAGGGATAAACCAGACCTGCTTAAGAAAGGCAGGCAAAGAACAGAGCTTCTCCCAAGATAACCTGTTCGACTCTTTACTCGGCCTAATGGATGTACAAACCAAAGAATACCGAGAGAACCAAGACATTTTTGCTTCTTGTCGCTAGTGCTTTTGCTTATGTAAACCATCGGAAAACTCGAGTTGCCTGAGCAAGCTCTCAGCAACCTCCCCTAAAAAGAAAAGACCTCGGTCTTTTCTTTTTTTTGTCGCTAACATGGAGCCAGAGTGCTAATTTATAACGACGAAACAATGAGCTACATTTAATAGAGACAATAATGGAAGAGTCCGTCGTACTCCAAAGGCCAACATGTCTTATTAGACTTCATCTCACTCACATCGCTCATTGAACTTACCACGATTAAGCTCAGTTCAATACCGCGCCTGAATGGCGCCGCAATATCAATGTTTACGTCATATCATTAAGGACAAATGAATGGACGCTTTCATAATTTCAAGCTGGCAATTTTCTGAGGGTGTGGCACATGAACACACCACCAGCCCAACCTCATTCGAGCAATCAACTTGGTATCACTGCCAAAGAGATGCTGACGGTTTGAGAGAATGGCTCCACAGTAATACGGTTCCAAATGCCATCATCGATTCATTACTCACCGATGACACCCGCCCTCGATTTGAACAATTTGGTCACGACTGTTTTTTGATGATTCTGCGAGGTATTAATCTAAACGAAGGTGCTAACCCTGACGACATGCTTAGCCTACGCATCTTATGGTACAAAGGCACTTTAATATCGACACGTAAAGTTCCTTCAAAAGCGGTCAGTAATCTGATATCTGATCTCAAACAAAACCAAGGCCCGACATCATTACCTGATGTATTACTGGGCATGATACGTGGAATCAACCACAGTATTTCAACCTTCCTAGCACCCGTCGAACTATTAATTGACGAGTTAGAATCTACATCCAATATCGACATAAGATCCATTAACGCTCTACATTCAAGGCTACTCAGACTAAGGCGTTATTTGAAGCCACAGAAATACGTTTTTGAAGATTTAATGAGTGACCTACCTGCGCCATTGAGTAAGCACAACAGTCATATAAAGAACAGCCTTGATACCATCCTGAGAATTAACGAGTCTGTTGAGTTTTACATCGAACAAATTAATGTATTTTTAGCGAGCCTAAGTCAGCAACAAGCTGAAAAAATGAATAGAAATACGTACCTATTTTCTATCATTGCAGGTATTTTCCTCCCTGCTGGGTTTTTCACCGGTTTACTGGGTGTCAATATCGCTGGGATACCCGGAACAGATAACCCGATAGCATTTCCACTATTTTGCGTTGGGCTGCTCGTGGTCATAGCGGCAGAGGTCGTTATTTTGAAAAAATTGAGGTTTATTTAATGGTTGAGTTTTTGCAATCCAATATGTGGCTTAGACAAGTAGTTTTAGGTTTACTTCTTATCACTGTGTATTGGGTGATCAAACGCTTAGGTAAGAACTGGATAGAAACATTAGCGGAAAATAAGCGTGTCGAATTGAAGCGAAAGCAGTTCGTGATTAAGTGTTTCAATATTGTTCTGTTTCTACTCTTCATCGCTGTGTTTACGATTGTTCTTAACTTGGGTTTTGGTGATATTTCTCTGTTCTTGTCTTCGATATTTGCGGTGCTGGGTGTCGCTTTATTCGCGCAATGGTCGATTCTAAGTAACCTCACAGCCAGCGTACTAATATTTTTCGTCTTCCCTTATCGCATTGGCGACAGAGTAAGAGTCGCGGAGAAAGACGAAGACATCAGCGGTGTGATCATCGATATCACCATGTTCCATGTTATTCTTCGACACAGTTCGGGCAACATTATCACCTACCCTAATAACCTGATCCTACAAAAAGGCGTAATCAAAGTTTTGGTTGAACCGGAAGCAAAAAGTGAAGCAGGTGATACTGAGCTAACCAAAACTGAAAATTCAGAATCATAAGATCTACTGGTGCCTTAGATATCGGCAAGTCAAACAGATAGACACAGCGAACTGATTCGTAAGATATTAAAAGAGCTTAGTTCGACATGGATTGCAAAACTTGGCGATAAAGGACATTAGAGAGAAGCTTCAATAAGGTAAAAAGTCTAACACCCAATACTTACGCCAAACAAGGCGGATTAACCATAGATGTGTATGGTGGAGTGAGATCTGACTAACCCACCTTTTCTCTATGACGAACGCACTGTTTATAACGTACACCTCTGTCTTTTGTGCCCCATTCGTAGCAAGTTTTATTGAGTTTAGAATTGCGACTCCATATACTGAAAACACCATCAGACGGAGGACAAAAATGAATAATAAAAACAAACATATAGTTTTAATTCATGGTCTATATATGCCTGCGTTGATCATGCAGTATCTGGATAGAAACTTCAAAAAACGCGGCTTTACAACGCACAAGTTTGCCTACAACTCGCTGCGTTTCCCTTCTGCAGCCAAACGCCTCAATCGCTTCGTAAATGCTCGCTTTAATGAGTACGATGAGGTCTATTTTTTTGGTCACTCACTCGGTGGCTTGCTGATTCGCCACTACTTTAAGTTCTACCAACCCGACTTTGCAGACACCTGCATTATTACCGCAGGTACGCCGCACAATGGGGCAACCATAGCCAAAACGTTGTCGAATCATGGTCTTGGCTTTATCTTTGGCTCGAGCAAGATGATCTTAAGTGATGGCTTGGGTGATTATGATATTGATGTGCCGATTGGCGTGATTACCGGCACCTATGACGCTGGTGTAGGGCGCATTGTATTGGGCAGAAACCCAGGTGATGGCACGGTGACGCTTGAAGACGCGAACCTGCGAGGCGCAACAGACACCTGCGCCCTCAAGCTCAACCACACGGCGCTTGTCTACTCCAAAGAAGTCGTAACACTGTCGGCTCAGTTCATCGAACACAGAGCTTTTAAGGACGCTTCATAGCTTATTTCCATTAGCTTTTGCGCGTTGACTCCTGTATCGAGCTCTGTTCTCTTATATGTGAAAGACAAAAACAAAAATACCACTCTGCGATAAGAGTGGTATTCAAAGATTCATTACTGAAAGTGAGTGCTTGTTATACTTTCTATACTTGTTACAAGCGATTAACTCGTGTTGGTAGGAACACCTCACCCAACATGCATCGCACCGAACCACCACCAATGTCTTCAATCGTTTTCACGTTAAATGGTAGCAGCTTGCCATGTGTCGAAAGCTGAGCTAGTTGGGCTGGAGAAAACGCATCGTAAGCCGATTGAGACATCGCGATCACCTTGTCGCCATTCACGGTTTCAAGCTGCAGGATGTTGCCACAGAAACGGTTCATCTGATCAATTGAGATAGAGATAACCTGCTTATCTTTAGCAAGCGACTTCACCACAAAGCGGCGTTCAAACTCAGGAATCACTTCATCACAGATCACGCAGAAGTTATCGCCAATCGCCATCATCACATTGGTATGGTAAATCGGTTGGCCAGACGGTAATGCCGTTTGGAACGAGACCACGCGAGAATAACCAATGCGCTTCGCATAATCTTCTAACACTTCGCGGTCACAACGCTGAGAAAGCGCAGCGTAGATGGTCTTGTTGATATGGTCGATAACCATCACGCCCGTGCTCTCTAGATAAGAACCTTGCGCGATGTAAGACTCTAGAGACTCGCTATGGTTAACAATGCGACCCGACGCTTCTAACGCTTCAATAAGAGCATTTGGCTTAACTTCATTCTGACGGTTTTCACACGCCATAGGGAACGTGAATAAGCTTCCATCACTACAGGTACTGAACCAGTTGTTTGGGAAAACAGCATCCGGAGTTTCAACGCCCAATTCTGGGTAATCAAACTCTACAACTTGCACACCTTCTTTACGCAACGAAGCGACCATAGCTTTAAATTCGGCCATCGTTTCTACTTTCACCTCAGCTTCGGTCAGATTAACTCTGTGCTGAAATTCGTTATCACGTGCTGTTTCTTCGTTAAATTTAAACTCTTTTGGTGGCACCATAACAACGCAATTGGCGTTTTGAACATTAGTGATATGAAGTGATTTTTTGTGTAGGTTTAACATTTCAACCGTCCCTATCTTTTATTTACTTAAGAATTGTAAACAACTTGTTACGACAAGATTCACTGAAAAGAATATTTATTTGAATATTTATCCCAAACAATTACTGCAGATCTTAGATTAATCGGTAATTTTTACTGCAAGATAACAGCACATCAGAAAGAACCAACTGTATGCATATTCGTTAAGTCACTTTATGGATAAATATTCTGATTCCATTTTCTCGCCCATCACGAGTTTTGATTACAATTCAATCCATTTAACGTTAGGATTATCACCGTTGCATAACAATCAATTACGTTTGAAATAAGCTTAACTTTTCCTGTCTAATTCAATCTAAAATAAGCGTCATGAAAGACACTCTTTGGACCTTTCCTGTATCGCTTAGACAAAGTTTTAGTGTTTTAAAGCCAAGTGCCTAAATAGGCGCTAGAACAAAATCCATCGAATGACTTAATACTGATAAGAACCCATGGGCGCTTATATAATTTCAAACTAAGACAGTTAAATTTCGAATCAAGACCATAAAAACAAAGCTGCACCAACGATGCAGTCGCTTATAGATGCACTAGTTTATAAAGGGAAATCTATGTACAAGAAATTTGAAGGCTTTACTGAAGCCTTTCCAAAGGGAGAGCCGATACAACCTCCTACTGGCATACTGGCATTCTGCCGCCATTACACTCGAGGTTTCGAAAAACCATTGATTTTGCTCGGGTTGATGAGCATGACCATCGCGATCATCGAAGTCGCGCTGTTCGGTTACATGGGGCAATTGGTCGACTGGCTATCAACAAGCAACCCAGACACTTTCTTAGCAGACAACGAATCGACATTGATGGGGCTCGGTATTCTGCTGTTAGTTGTGATGCCAATCTTGATCAGTGTTTACTCGCTATTGCTTCACCAAACTTTGCTGGGCAACTACCCAATGTCGATTCGTTGGTTAGCACACCGCTACCTTTTGAAGCAAAGCCTGTCCTTCTATCAAGATGACTTCGCCGGACGTGTCGCGACCAAAGTGATGCAAACCTCGCTTGCAGTGCGCGAAACTGTGACCAAGATGGTCGATGTGTTTGTCTACGTGACGGTTTACTTCACGGCGATGCTGTTCATGCTTGCTGAATCAGATTGGCGCTTGATGGCTCCGATGCTGATTTGGCTATTCGTTTACATCGGTATTCAACTGCACTTCGTGCCAAAGCTAAAAGACGTGTCTTCAGAGCAAGCGGATGCTCGTTCACTGATGACAGGTCGTATTGTTGATAGCTACACCAACATCGCGACGGTGAAATTGTTCTCACACAGTAAAAGAGAAACCGAATACGCCGAAGAAGGCATGGAAGGCTTCCTAGATACTGTGCACCGCCAAATGCGCTTGGTAACCGGCTTCAACATCTGCGTGGAATTCGCTAACTATCTATTGGTGTTCAGCATTGCGGGTATCTCTATCTACCTATGGCTAGATAGCGCAATCACCGTGGGTGCAATCGCGATTGCGGTCAGCTTGGCTCTGCGTATTAACGGCATGTCGAAATGGATCATGTGGGAAATTGGTGGTCTGTTTGAGAACCTTGGTACCGTGATTGACGGCATTAAAACTCTGTCTAAGCCTATTGCTATTGAAGACAAGAAAGACGCGAAGCCTCTGGAGGTTCCACAAGGCGGTATCAACTTCGACAATGTAAGCTTTAACTACGGTGAGAATAAGGGGGTGATCAACAACCTAAACCTCAACATCAAACCGGGTGAAAAAGTGGGTTTGGTTGGCCGTTCAGGTGCAGGTAAATCGACCCTAGTTAACTTACTACTGCGTTTCCACGATGTAGAAAGTGGTCGCATCCTGATTGATGACCAAGAGATCTCGAGCGTTACTCAAGATTCTCTGCGTAGCAACATAGGTATGGTGACCCAAGATACCTCACTGCTGCACCGTTCGATCAAAGACAACATTCTTTACGGTCGACCAGAGGCATCAGACGAAGAGGTATACGCGGCGACTAAACAGGCACACGCGCATGAGTTTATCGAAACGCTAACCGACCCGTTTGGCAACGTTGGTTACGATGCTCAAGTGGGTGAACGTGGCGTTAAGCTTTCTGGTGGTCAGCGTCAACGTGTGGCTATCTCACGTGTTCTTTTGAAAAATGCACCACTATTGGTTCTCGATGAAGCAACTTCTGCACTCGATTCTGAGGTAGAAGCGGCCATCCAAGAGAGCTTAATTGAGCTAATGGAAGGCAAAACGGTTATTGCGATTGCACACCGCCTGTCGACCATTGCTGCGATGGATCGCCTGATCGTACTCGACCAAGGCAATATCGTTGAAGAAGGCACTCACCAAGAGCTGATTACACAAAATGGCATCTATGCTCAATTGTGGAATCACCAGACCGGTGGCTTTATTGCCGATGATCTTGAGCAAGCTACGAACGCTTAATTTTTGTGCTATTTTAAAAGTGCGATGTGATTCACACCAATTTATTTATTAGCGGTAAATTACACATGGCAGAATGTTATGTCGTAATTATATAATGACATTAACACCAAAGACGCCTCGCTTGCGCGTTCTGGAATAAGGCTAGACTTCGGGGGGAGGCTAGCCTTTTTTATGCCTGCTATTTGGCGCTCTTTGCTACCTGTCCAATAAACTTCATCGATCCTTTTGTTTTTTTCTTGGCGTTTTTTTCTTAAAATGCGCGCAATATTCTTTCTAGAGATCAACCATGAACAAAAGTGTCTTAACTAACGTTATTGCGTTAGCACTGCTTGCTGGCGGCTATGCGACAGCAAACCAATACTTGCTTTACGCAGGCCTATTCGCCTTTTCTGGTGCCATCACCAACTGGCTTGCGATTCACATGTTGTTCGAGAAAGTACCCGGCCTATACGGTTCAGGCGTTATTCCAGCACGCTTTGAAGAGTTCAAGGCAGCCATCAAGCAACTGATGATGGAGCAATTCTTTACAGAAAGTAACATCGACCGCTTCCTAAGCAGCGAGATGACAGGAAAGTCGCTCAATCTAGAGCCTGTGATTCAGAAGATCGACTTTAACCCTGCATTCGACTCACTGGTGCATGTTATCGAGAACTCTCAGTTTGGCGGTATGTTGGCAATGTTTGGTGGCACAGAAGCACTAGAGCCAATGAAAGCGCCGTTTGTTGAGAAGATGCAAGAATCTGTGATTGAAATCAGCAAGAGTGATTCTGTAAAAAATGCCATCAAAGACGAGCTAGAATCGCCTGCGATGATGGATGAAATCAAAGAAAACATTGAGGCGATCATCGATCAGCGCTTGAATGAACTAACACCTAAGCTGGTTAAAGAGATGGTTCAGACCATGATCAAGAAACACCTTGGCTGGCTTGTGGTTTGGGGCGGTGTATTCGGTGGTGTGATTGGCTTAATCTCTGCGGCCATTACGCTTTAAGGCGAACAAGTTTATCGGATTGCTCTTTATCTGACGCTCAACAAAAAATGGAAGCTTATTGCTTCCATTTTTTATATCTAAATCACGTTGGTAAGCGAAATTAGGCCACTATTTTAGAGTTGCCAACAACTCAGGGTTCACGCCGAAGCCCTTTTTATGCTCTTCAATCACCACTTCACTACGTGTCTGAATCACACCAGGCAAGGTGCCCAGCTTGGTGGCCATAAACGCTTGGTACGCCTTCATGTCTTTCACTCGAACCTTGATCATGGTGTCAAAGTCACCCGACAGTGAGTAGCACTCTTCCACCTCAGGCATCATTTCCACGGCTTGGGCAAATTTGTCGAAGATCGAAAAGCTAGTCTGATCGAGACGGATATGGATAAAGACTTGAACATCGAGTCCCAGCTTTTCTGAACAAAGCTCAGCATGATAGCCCGTGATGTAGCCCTCTTTCTCCAATCGCTTGAGTCTATCAGAGCAAGGTGACGTCGTAAGGTTGACCTGTTTTGCCAGTTCAACAACAGGTAAACGCCCTTTCATATGCAGAATTCTTAGTATCTCTTTATCGATACGATCGAGCTGATGCTGAGACATAACATTCCTTAAACATTCTAAATTCCGCTCAGTATATTCCATACCAAGTGCAATCGAAGAAAACCTCGCTCACACATTTAAAAACTAAATGCACGGATGATATTCACGCCAGATATAAACACATACAAATAGATAAGAACCCTTATAAATCAAACTCTGGTTATTAACAAATTATTATAGAAATGACCCGATTAACAAATAAGTTGAGCCGGAAACGAAAGAAAGGATATAGGCCAAAGTGAATAATATAATTATCAAAGAGAAAGGATGACTCTATTATGAAAACGCAAGAACTCGCATATAAACCTTACGGTATTGGTTCATGGACACACGTAACGGTATCAAAAGATGTTGCTCAGGCACTAGCAAATGAATACTCAAACTATGGTTGGGATGTGAAGATTGATGGCGACGCCATTGTTGCCGAGCTAGCACTCAAAGCCGCATAGAAACGCAAAAACCTCCTAAAACGGAGGTTTTTTGATCTAAGTTAGTGAGCGCTTACTGTAAGTTAAGCTAAACCAATTTGGGGTACAGTACTTCCTGTTTCGCAACGACAATTGCACGTGCGGCAGAAGTGCTGAGTTTCCATATCGTAGTACAGGTTTCCACTAAATAGTTTTGACGTCCATTGCATCATACGGCCAGAAGCTGTCTCGGGCTCTGATTCACAACGTTTCATTATAGACTTATGTAGTGTTGTTTTTTTACATCCTTTGCAATAGAGATCAGGCATACCTTTGTCCTATAGGTCTTTAGTGGTTACTGACAATTGACACATCATGTCCAATTCGGTTCCACAATTCACCGAGCTAATGACAAAAGTGAGCGCCAAGTTCAAAAAATAGCCATTTTTCTGTTTTATTTTTTGACATCACACGCCATTGAGTAAGTTGATCTTTCCCTTCTCACGCAAGATCCTACCGCTTCGATTTACATTGTAAACCCCCATTTCAATATCAGAAAACCTCGAATAAACTTAATTTGAAATAAGACAAAGGTCGTACTCACATAAAAAAATAGAGCCACCGAAGTGACTCTATTGTTCATGTCTTTTGCTAATTCATTGGTATTTTTACAATGTAAATTAGTCTAGCTCAACAAGGTTCTTCTCGAACTCAGCGTGTTGCTTCTTTACTTCGTCTTCAGGCTCGCCAGTAATTAGGCTCACGATAACGATAGAAAGCGTCGATAGGATGATTCCCGGTACGATTTCGTACACATCGAACCAACCGCCCGTGAACTGTTTCCAAAGTACAATCGTCACACCACCAACCACGATACCCGCTAGAGCGCCGTTACGGTTCATACGAGACCAGTACAGGCTCAATACAATAGCTGGGCCGAATGCAGCACCAAAACCAGCCCATGCATAAGATACAAGGCCAAGAACTGAACTGTCTGGCGTCATCGCTAGCACAAGTGCAATTAGAGAGATTAGGATTACCGCGAAGCGGCCTACACGAACGATCTCTTCAGACGTCGCATCTTTCTTAAGTACTTGCTTGTATAGATCTTCTGCCATCGCAGATGAAGAAACAAGAAGTTGTGAATCCGCAGTACTCATGATTGCCGCTAGGATTGCAGCAAGTAAGATACCTGCGATTACTGGGTGGAACATCGCGTTCACAAGAAGCATGAAGATCTTCTCGCCATCGTCTAGCTTAGGCGCGCCAGAGTTAGTCACGTAGATTAGACCAACAAGACCTACTAGCATTGCACCAACCATAGACAGAGCAGACCATACCACCGCGATACGACGCGCTGTTGTTAGGTCTTTGTTGCTACGTGTTGCTTTGAAACGAGCAAGGATGTGTGGCTGACCGAAGTAACCTAGACCCCATGCCGCTAGCGAGATGATCGCGATAGCAGAAAGTGGCTCACCTTTCACATCATTCCATAGCGTGAGAAGCTCTGGGTTGATGTTGTGAAGATCAGTCGATAGCTGACCAAGACCACCGTTCATCGCTGCGATTGGTACAATCAATAGCGCAGCAGACATCAGCAGACCTTGAACCAAATCCGTCCAAGATACCGCAAGGAAACCACCAAATAGCGTGTAAGAAACCACACATACTGTACCGATGATTACCGCTGTTGTGTAATCTAGGCCGAATACTGTTTCAAACAATTTACCACCTGCTACCAAGCCAGAACTTGTGTAGAAAAGGAAGAATAAAAGGATAAAGAAAGCAGAAATTGTTTGGATCAGCTTAGAATTATCATTGAAACGACGAGATAGGAACTCAGGTAGCGTCAGTGACTCTGTTGTAATGCTGTAAGTACGCAGACGCTTAGCACTGATTAACCAGTTCGCCCAAGTACCAACTAGCAGGCCACCAGCAAGCCAGAATGCTTCAAAACCAGCAGCATAAGCGTAACCCGGTAGACCAAGTAGTAGCCAACCACTCATGTCTGATGCACCAGCAGAAAGTGCAGCAGGCCATGGGCCTAGCGAACGACCACCTAGGAAGTAGTCTGTCGAGCTAGAAGTACGTTTGTAAGCAATAACACCGATTGCCAGCATCATAATTAGATACGCAATGAACGTCGTCGTTATTGCAAAACTGTTTTCTATCATTTGATAGTCCTCATTTGTAAAAAGCCTTCCATACCTAATTCAATGCAAGACACTCACCGTAAAGGCAAGCGAGTGCATTGAGTTAGGTATTGAGGCTCCAAGGCACTATGAGTTAAATCCAAAGATGGTGAAACCAACAATGGAGAAAACAAAAGTGCTTAGAGCCAATGTTACTGAAGGTTAGTGAGCTTCGCTTCCAAGTTCGAGCAAGGTCGCGTTACCGCCCACGGCTGTTATATTTATAGTTCGCGTACGCTCGGTAATGAAGCGCAGCGATAGGTGTGGATCATTAGCAACATTCATTGCCGTTAGATCCGTTTCAGCTACTAAACCGACGATTGCACCGTCACGCTTAGCAAGTTGTAAATTGATAGCTTGAGCCGTTTGTGAATTACCCACGTAACCCGCACTTCGTACATCGCAAGACAGCAGCTGTTGAGCAGCGTCGTACGAGGCAACCTGCACCAAGTTCGTCGGTAAATTCGCTTGTTTCGCTGCATCAGCGATCAAGGTGTTGAATTGCACGTCATCACTGCACAATTGCACGCTGTTACCCGCTAATAGTGCTGCGGTAATCATCGCGGTTGCTGTTTGCAGTGCTGGCTCTTTGTCTTGGCAATCATCAACAATCACCAAAGCCACACCACGTCCTGCAGCATACAGCTCGTTTGTTTCACCAGTCGGGCCAGCCATTAGGTGCTGCTCAGAAAGCAGCGCAGAGGCTTGCTCTAGGTGATAAGTTGCCACTGCCGCCAAAGACGTAGATTGGCTTTCGATCTCTGATTTGAATGCAAGTACCTGAGCACTCTTATGATCAAAGTCGGTAAGATTCCATTGTTCCCACGCTAACAAAGCATCAGAAAAACCTGTCACTTGATGAACCATGATACTGCTCCTTATGCCTTGTCTTGTGATTGAGAAAAATGAACATCAGTAAAGCGGTATAGGTAGTGAGGACCACCCGCTTTAGGGCCAGTACCCGACAAACCTTGACCGCCGAATGGTTGAACACCAACAACAGCGCCCACTTGGTCACGGTTGATGTAGCAGTTACCCACACGAATGTGTTTCTCGATCCAACGGTAAGTTGTTTCGTTACGGCTGTGGATACCCATAGTTAGACCAAAACCGGTTTGGTTAATTTGGTCTACTACTTGTGTCAACTCACTCGCTTTGAAGCGAACGATGTGAAGCACAGGGCCAAACTGTTCTTCTGTCAAGCAGCTGATGTCATCGATTTCAAACGCACTTGGTGGAACAAAGTCACCATGTTCACAATCCGTACCTAAAGAAAGTTGAGCCACCTTCTTCTGGGTATTGGTCATGTTTTCTAAGTGCGCCATTAGCTTCTGTTTTGCGTTTTGGTCGATAACAGGGCCAACATCGGTTTTATGAAGGTGTGGAATACCAACACTCAACTCGTCCATTGCACCGTGAATCAATCCAACCACGCGGTCTGCAATGTCTTCTTGGATGTAAAGCACACGCAGTGCAGAACAACGTTGACCTGCTGAAGCGAATGCAGAACGAATAACATCACGAACTACCTGTTCAGGCAGTGCGGTACTGTCGACGATCATCGCATTCTGACCACCGGTTTCCGCGATAAACGGAACAGGCTTAGCGTTACGACTTGCCAATGACACGTTGATACGTTGTGCTGTTGGTGTTGAACCCGTAAAGGCAACGCCCGCAATGGCATCATGGCTGGTAAGTGCACTGCCGATCTCAGCGCCACGCCCCGGTAGTAACTGAATAGTGCCAGCAGGGAAACCCGCTTCATTCATCAGTTCAACGGCGCGAGCTGCAATTAAGCTTGTTTGCTCGGCAGGCTTAGCCACAACCGTGTTACCCGCAACCAAAGCTGCTGTAATTTGGCCAAGGAAGATAGCGAGAGGGAAGTTCCAAGGGCTAATACAAACGAACACGCCACGACCTTGTCGAGAAGCAATTCGTGTTTGGCCATCAAAACCTTTTAGTTCGAAACCTTGTAGGTTATCCGCTTGTTTTGCGTAGTAACGACAGAAGTCGACCGCTTCACGCACTTCATCAATGCTGTCGTGAATTGTCTTACCCGCTTCTTGATGACAAATTGCCACCAGCTCAGCCAGGTTTTCTTCCATCAGATCCGCCAACTTCTCAAGCGCAGCGGCTTTGGTTTCAACCGATGTCGCATTCCAATCAGCAAATGCGGCGTCTGCACCAGTGATCGCTGCGGAAACATGATCAAGGTTTGCAAAAGCCACCTGACCCACGCTAATACGACGATCGTAAGGTGCTGTTACTTGTTCAACATTCTGATCAGCCTTGATCATGCTTTCGGCAAGAGATTCGCCGTTGATCACAGGTCCAGCAGTCCATTGATTGTTCAAAAAGCCTTTTACTTGCTCTTCAAACTGATGCGCTTCGCTCTCGATATCAATGTTCACACCGTATGAGTTCTTACGCTCAGGGAATACCGCTGGCGGCAGAGGAATCTTAGTGTTGTTCAACGTATCGAATGCCAAAAGCATGTCGACTGGATGCTGTGTTAGCTCTGCTACAGGGCAACGAGCATCAACCAAACGGTGTACAAACGAGCTGTTTGCACCATTCTCTAACAGACGACGTACTAGGTATGGCAGTAGATCTTTATGGCTACCAACTGGCGCGTAAATACGTACCGACTGTTGGTAAGCTTCCATTGCATGGTTGTAAAGTGAATCACCCATGCCGTGTAAGCGTTGGAATTCAAAGTCTTTATGGTCTGTCATCACTGCAATAGCGGAAACCGTATGAGCATTGTGGCTAGCAAACTGCGGGAAGATATTGCCACGAACGCTTGGGCTCAATAGATAACGCGCACACGCTAGGTAGGCTACATCAGTCGCTTCTTTGCGAGTGTAAACAGGGTAGTTATCGAAACCAGCTTGTTGTGACCATTTGATCTCACTATCCCAGTAAGCACCTTTAACTAGGCGAAGTGGGATTAAGTCACCCTGCTCTTTTGCTAGGCGGTTTAGCCAAACTAGAACCGGTAACGCACGCTTTGAATACGCTTGAATAACCAGACCAAACTTGCCCCAGCCTTTCACTAGCTCGCTGCGATACAGTTTTTCGAATAACTTAAGCGAAAGCTCTAGGCGATCCGCTTCTTCTGCATCAATCGTGATCGCAACATCAAGCTCAATCGCACGGCGCAGTAACTGCTCTAGCGTGTCGCATAGCTCAGTCAGTACGCGGTCTTCGTTCGCCACTTCGTAACGAGGATGAAGTGCAGAAAGCTTGATAGACACAGATGGCGCTGGGCTAGATTTTGAAGAGACATAAGTGTCTCGACCTACGGCTTCAATCGCCATTAGGTAATCTTTAAAGTACTTATTTGCGTCAGCTGTGGTCAGTGCTGCTTCACCTAGCATGTCGTATGAGTAGGTAAAGCCTTTGTCGCGCATCGACTTACCGTTCTTTTGCGCTTCAGCAATGCTGCGGCCAAGAACAAATTGGTGACCCATCACTTTCATCGCTTGGTGCATCGCTTTACGAATTACCGGCTCAGAAAGCTTGTTCACTAAACGGTTAACCGCTTGTCCAGCACTCTGCTCGTTCGATGAAAGTCCAACCACCTTGCCTGTTAGCATTAAGCCCCAAGTTGAAGCGTTAACAAAAACCGAATCAGAATTCTTTAGGTGAGACTTCCAATCCGCAACGCTTAGCTTGTCGCGAATCAGTGCATCAGCCGTTGCTGAATCAGGAATACGCATCAAGGCTTCCGCCAGACACATCAGCAAGATGCCCTCTTGAGTATCTAAGCTGTATTCAAGCAACAGTGCATCGATCATCTGGATAGAAGTCTTATCCGCACGGATAGCTTCGATCAAAGAAGTCGTTTTGTCTGTGATTTGCTGCTTTTCAGACTCAGAAGGGGTAGCTAGTGGCAGAAGTTGCTCTAGCCATTGGGTTTCATCCACCATATATAATGGTGAGATAAGCGACCATAGATCATCAAGCGACTGCTCGTTGAATTCTGGCTTTAACACATCAGTAGCTGTAAACATGCGTTTTCCTTAATCTCACACCCGGAATTAGCCCGGGATCTCTACAATGGCTGCAGTGTATTTAGAGTATATAAGGATTACTTGTCAAAAACTCCGAGTTTTTTGCTAAAAACTCGCTTTATTAACAAAACAAACACAACGTCACATATGAAACTTTAAAATAATATGCCGTTTTGTTTCACTATTTAACAGAAATTTTCTTTTTGTATTGGGATGGAGACATGCCTTGAAGGCGTGAAAAGGTGTGAGTAAAAGAGGATTGACCGGAGAAACCAGCCAGTTCTGCGACCTGACCAAGGCTAAGGTTACCCTGTTCAATTAAACGGCGAGAACGATCGATACGCTTACCAAGAACATACTGGTGAGGGGTAATGCCCATTTGCTCTTTGAACAGCATATGGAACTGGCTTTCGCCCAAGAACACGCTGCCCGCAAGCTGAGCGACAGAGATCTTATTCGCGAGGTGTTGCTCGATGTAGCGATCCAGTGCTTCAAGATCAAAACGCGAGTCTTTAATTGAGGTTTCAAATGCCGATATGTGCCTTTGCATCAGAGCGATCACCGTGTCATTGCAGGCACGGCTTAACAATAGATCATCCGGGCTCGCCTGCATTTCTTGCACCAACATATGGATAAGCTTTTGAATTTGCGCGTCTAATTGGAAGTAGACGTTCGATGATTCTAACTGGTTAATCTTCTCTAACATTAGAGGGTCATCATCGGTTGGCACAGGCATATTGAGCACTAGGATATCCGACTGACCAACCACCCCACCGAAAGCATGATCAGAGCTCGCTGTTACCACACAACCTTGACCCGGCCCGATAAGATTACCTTTACCGCAAACTTCAAATTCCGCCTGACCATTTAAACCAATCACGACTTGCGAATAGTGGTGATCGTGACAATCCATATGCGAAGGCAAAGTAATGATCTCCGCAGGGCGAGGGCCAGTAAGGCCTAGCGGGGACAAGTCTAGGTTTGGAAAGGGTAAAGGTTTTGGCATGACAGCAAAGTACTCAGATCGACATAGTGAGAATAATACTCTGAAATCTGCACAAGATGAATTTGTAAATGATCATGAGAGTCATTTCCTCACCATAAACAGAAGATCATTACCGCGATCATCTTGATCATGCCTCCGGAAAGATGATCAAGAGCGTACAAACTACGGGCATTGTAAAACCAATCGTTCCGGCGAATTTAGGGGCTTCACAAGCAATCACACGAACACGAACACGAACACGAACACGAACACGAAAAACATTTTACAGGCTTCTACGACATGGTGGGTAATGTATGGGAATGGACAACCGTTCAGAAAGGCCTAGCGAAAGGTGGCGCGTGGAGCTTCTCTCCTGAAGAAGCAAAAGTGTTTAACGAACTGTACGTACCGCCTTCAACGGCAGCGAACTATCTAGGATTCCGAGTAGTACGAGAGCTGTAGGCTCCCAGTCATAGGCTCAGAACCCCCAATATTTACTCTAGGTTCTCAATTATCACATTGAGCAACATTTATAGGGGAATTCCCCCCTTATGCATAAGCACTCCTAGGAGTAGATTCGTCGATAGAGTAGTAAGTCACTCTGGGTATCAAATTGATGCCTCAGTTTAATTTACCTGACCCTCGTAAATTAGACTGAAAATCTTCTACATGTCGACAAGGCATATCTTGTCTTTAGCCAGCCCCTCTTCAGGCTGGCTTTTTTTTGCCTGATTATCACCCTTTATGCCCATCGATTCTCCGCGATTGACACAGTTAATCAACAGTCCGTTTAACTGTCAGTCACCCCTTATTTTTCGTACTCTAATTGCCATTGCAGCGCTATAAGAAACTGATATCATTGCCATACCTCAGCTTACGAGATAAAACCTTGCCAGATCCACTCAACTCCATACATCGTTCTTTATTCGAACAACTTCCAGGCTGCTGGGGCTGCAAAGATACTGACTCGGTCTTCGTGTATGCCAACCTTGCTTACAACCAATTGATTGGCTTAAAACCCAATGAGACTTGTACTGGCTTGACCGACTTCGACATGCCCAGTCAAACCACTGAGTGCGCACAAGATTTCAGGGCTCAAGACAAACATGTAATGGATACACGCAGTACCCTTAAGATTCTCGATATTCACCCCTATCCAGACGGACGCTGGCACGCCCATATCTTTACCAAAACCCCTTGGCTTGATGACGACGACAACGTCCAAGGCACCATCTTCTATGGCCAAGAGCTTACCGATACCGCGATCTTAGAGGTCGGTCATTGGGTTTGTCAGGCCACAGGAACAAAAGGCGATCAGGCATCGCTTGCGGGGTCAGAGCCGCGCGTGTCTAAGCTGCAAAAGCGGCTGACTTCGAGAGAATCAGAGGTACTGTTCTTACTGCTTTTCGGCAAGAAACCACAGTACATCGCGTCGACGTTAAACATTTCAATCAAAACGGTCGAAGGTCATGTCGCCAGATTGAAACAGAAGTTTGATGCACGCAGTAAAAGCCAATTGATTGAGTATGCATTGGATTCAGGATTGGGCTCAGTGATCCCAGAAACTCTGCTCAAAAAACAGATCTCTGTTGTTCTTCACAGTGACTGATTGACTGTTCAGCTGAAAATGCAGACAAAAAAATGCCGTTGATTTGATAAGTCTAATCAACGGCATTTTTAGATCTGTTAAGCAGCTAAGCGATCAAAAAGCCTAAGGCGCTAGGCGATCAATATCCCAACTGTTGTCTTGGCGAGAGAACAAGAAACGGTCGTGCAAGCGGTGTTCACCACCTTGCCAAAACTCAATGCTATCTACACGTACACGGAAACCACCCCAGAAAGAAGGTACGGGAATCTCGCCTTTGGCAAACTTCTGTTTAAGCTCTAGATACTTACCTTCTAAAATCCCACGCGCTGAGATGCGGCTACTCTGCTTACTTGCAATCGCGGCCAATTGGCTCTCTTTTGGACGTGACGAGAAGTACTTCATATTTTCCATAGCGGTCAGCTTTTCAGCCGTGCCCGTAATATGAACTTGTCGTTCGAGTGGATGCCAAGGGAAGTGCAAACTGATTTTGCTGTTGTGCTCAAGCTGGTGCGCTTTACGGCTACCTAGGTTAGTGTAAAAAACGAACCCGTCTTTATCAACATTCTTCAGCAGAACAATGCGTTGGAATGGCTGACCATTTTCATCAACCGTAGCAACTGTCATGGCAGTAGGGTCCGTCAACTTCGCTTCAATGGCTTGCTCTAGCCATAGGTTGAATTGCTCAATCGGGTCTGCGGCCAAGTCTTTACGTCTCAATCCACCCTTAGCGTATTCGCGACGAATATCTGTCAGTTCCATTTGGTTGCTCCTTTTAATTTTTTTGTGATTTTGCGCCGTAATCCTTTGAAACACAAGTCTAAGCCATGGTTTTGTCTCACAGAAGGTGCTCTGTGTTAACAAGATCTCGGTACTCTCTCCATCATATTGATAATCTTTATACAAACCGATGACAAGCTGAGATCCGAGTGACCAAAATACTGCCTAACCTAATGACGTCCTTTGTTTTATTCTCATTGTTATTGGGAGCTGCAGGGCTGACCGCAACCCACTTTATGGCAGTACAATTCCAAGAAAAAATCGTCACTCAGCAACTCGATGAAGCGGCGAATAAAGCCAATCTACAAATCGATTCTGAACTGGATAAATTCAAACAGATCCCGGATTTGCTCAGTCATGACCCGCGCTTGCTCTCTTATTTTGACTCATCACAACGAGCAAACAAGATTTCCGCCGCGCAGCTCAATCAATTGCTGTTTGAATGGTCGAATCAAAGCCAGGCCGACACCATCTATATTCACGACCCGAGCGGTACTGTGGTCGCTTCCAGTAATTACCAAAAGCCTCGTACCTTTGTCGGTGAGAACTTCTCGTTTCGTCCCTACTTTGCTTCTGCCATTCAAGGTAACAACACACAATATGTCGCGCTAGGCGCTCGCTCGAACGTACGAGGTTATTTTCTGTCTTCACCTCTGTATATCGACAAGGAAGTTGTTGGCGTTATCACCGTAAAAGTGAGCTTAGAAAATCTCGAAAACATCCTGACCAGCGACGATTTTGAGATCGTAGTACTCGACTCTAACCAAGTGGTCTTTCTATCAAGCCAAGCTCCGTGGCTTTACCATTCATTGTTGCCATTAACGCAGCAACAACAAACGGATATCGCACTTCAACGCCAATACGGTCAAAGCGAAATTTCGATCATCGAAGCCTTTCGTCCTTCAAGCTCTCAGTCAGAAGCGAGCAATACCAATCAATCTAGCAACCTTCAATCCAATGAAATCCGAAAAGAGCTCACCGCCAACCAGTTATTCAAGCTTGGTGCTTTTAATCTTTACCCTGCAACGGTCAGCAACAACCAGTACCAAGTTGTCGCACTAAAAGAGACCAGAGCTGAACTTATTAAAATCTTTCAGATCGATGTCATCTTCGTGGTGATTTATAGCTTGGTGATGCTCATCGCTTGGTCGTGGCGCCAGACTTATCTCGCGAAAGTGGCGTTGACCCGACTCAACCAAAACCTAGAGCAAACCGTTGATAAACGTACCCACTACTTGAAGCAATCCAATCAGCAGCTGCAACAAACCCTTTTTCAATACCAAGAGTCGCAGTCGAAGTTGAAACAGACAGAACAAGAGCTGACACAAACCGCGAAACTAGCGGTACTCGGTGAGCTGTCAGCCAGCATTAACCACGAAATCAACCAACCGCTTGCAGCACTGCGAACCTACAGTGAAAACAGCTTAAAGCTACTGGAAATGGAACGAACCGATTTAGTGAAAAGCAATATTGAGAAAATGATTGGCCTCAACAACACCATTACCGACATCATCGCGCGACTCAAAGTCTTTACTCGCAAGGTCACCAAACAAGAACATCATGTGGCGAACCTGCATCAAGCGGTCAATAACGCCACTAGCATTCTCAGTGCGCTGATGATCAAGCAAGGCATTACGCTAAGGCTAAGCACGGTGCCAGATGACATCAATATTGCGATTCATCCAACCGAACTCGAGCAAGTACTAGTGAACCTGATTCACAACGCGACTCAAGCGCTGCAACAACAAGTTCTTGAACACAAAATCTTGCAGGAGCAACAAAACCTGGAAAGCGTTGACCAACAGGCTAGCCCACAGATAGGCATCGAATGGCAACTGCATCATGACGCTTGTCAGCTGATCATTTGGGATAACGGAATTGGCATGCCGAACGATAAGCTAGAACAGCTGTTCGACCCGTTTTTTACCACCAAACCGGAAGGTTTAGGGCTAGGGCTTTCAATATCGAAACGGATTATTGAAGCGTATCACGGCACGATCAGCGCGAACCGGTTAGAGCCTTCAGGCATGGTATTCTCGCTAAACATCCCGTTATATAACGATAAGCGCTAACACGCCGTTGTTATTGTTAACGGAAAACGAATTTCACATTACTGCTAATCTCACCTACAGCTAAGGAATCGGCTTTTGCACTCTATGCCTAAACTCTATTTTGTCGACGATGAACCCGCCATTCGAGACTCGGTAGAACAAGCCATGCTCATTGAAGGTATCGATATCGTCGGCTTTCCCAATGCTATTGAGGCATTAAAGAAAATAGATACCACGCAAGCCGGAATTGTCATCACCGATATTCACATGCCGGTAATGGATGGCATTCAATTAACGCAAAAGTTGCTGAGTCAAAATCCTCATTTTCAGGTCATCGTACTTACCGGACATGGTGACGTGCAAACCGCGGTATCAGCGATGAAAGCCGGTGCTTACGATTTTCTGGAAAAGCCATTTGTGGTCGATGCCCTACTCACTGCCGTTAAAAAAGCCGCAGATAAGCTCGCACTGGTTGAAGAGAACAACCTATTGCGTAAAGAGTTGGCAATGCAAAATCAGGTTGGCCCGAAACTGATTGGTCAATCACCATCAATGCAGGCATTACGCCGAGAATTGATCACCCTAGATACCAAAACTAACCCACTTCTATTATTTGTTGGTGATTTAGGGACGGGGAAAAGGGTCACTGCACAATACACCCATGATTTACACAGTCATCAAACCGCGGAGCTTTGCCCTGTCGCGGCGTTTAATTTGCCACGCAGTGACGAAGCGACATTCCATCAGTTTGTTTTGCAACTGTTCTTGAAGCATCAAGGTGGAACACTCTATATCCATGAGACAGAAGCACTAACTCAGGATCAATGGCTGTGGTTAGCGAACCTAAAACCCACTCTACTTCGTGAAAACTCATGCAAGACCAATGCAACTTGTATCATTATCGCAACTACAGTAGTTCCTACTACAATTACAGGTGAACTGCGCCGATTTAATTTACTACCCTTGGCGCAAAGAACGGAAGATATTGGCTCTTTGTTCAAACACTTTGCTCGTGGTGCAGCCAGTCGCTATCAACTGCCGCCACCCGTCATTACAGAAAAAGAGATTCAGCGACTCATTGCAACGCATTGGACGGAGAACATTCGTCAGCTTCGCCAACATGCTGAACTCAGAGTGCTGACTCAAATTAAGCAGCCGTCGCTCGACAGCGATACTGATGAGCAAAATGAACTCGATATGAGCATTGAAGAGCAACAACAGTCGTTGAACCAACGCACCGATAGCTTTGAACAAATTATCTTGATTGAGGCGCTACATCGCCATCAAGGTCGTTTAAAAGAGGTACAACAAGAGCTGCAGGTGTCGCGAAAAACACTGTATGACAAACTAAGAAAGCACCAACTCGATAAAACAGATTTCAAGAACCGATAAGTCTTAAAAAATATATAAATTCAAAGATTTAAAGGAGCAAAATCTTAACATTTATCAAAAGTAAGAATACACTCAATAGGCTTGCACTTTTATTTAGCGAACAAGGACTGTTATGAGTCAGAAAAATTTCAGCAAATTGAACGAGACCGAGCTTGAGTATGTCGATGATAAAACAGCGGCACTACTCCTCAATACGCCCACCAGTGCGCGAATTATGTTGTGGGTGATCGTTCTGTTTTTTATTGCTGCTATTGGGTGGTCTGCATGGGCAGAGATCGACAAAGTTACCGTTGGCCAAGGCAAAGTGATCCCCTCCTCTCAGATCCAAGTGGTACAAAACCTTGAAGGTGGCTTGGTTAAAGAAATCTTAGTTAAAGAAGGCCAACGCGTTCAAAAAGGTCAACAACTGCTGTTAATCGATGACACACGATTCCGTTCTGACTTCCGCGAACGTGAACAACAAGTCGCGAACTTGACCGCCAACGTGTTAATGCTTTCCGCTTCCCTGACCAGTGTTGTCATCAATGAAGAATTCTCTGAAAAAGAATGGAAGAAAAGTGTCACTCTCGATTATGGCAAGCTTGCGTTCCCACCTAAATTCTATGAACTTCAACCTCAACTGGTTAATCGTCAAAAAGCAGAATACCGTCAAGATCTCAATAATCTGAGAAACCAGCTTTCCGTTTTTGATCAACAAGTTGAACAGAAACAGCAAGACCTAGTTGAGATTAAAGCGCGTGTTCGAAACCTAAAACAGAGCTACCAGTTTGCTCGCCAAGAACTGGATATCACCAAACCTCTCGCCGATGAAGGGGTGGTACCACGAATTGAATTACTTAAACTGCAAAGACAAGTGAACGACACTCGCCGAGAAATGACTTCGAGCGAGCTAAAAATTCCTCTTTTACGCTCAGCAATCAAAGAATCCATGCTCAGCCGTATTGACGCCGCACTGAACTTCCGCTCCGAACAACAAGAAAAACTCAATCAAGCCCAAGACAAGCTCTCTGCAATGACCGAATCTGCCGTTGGCCTAGAAGACAGAGTAAACCGTACCGTGGTGGTTTCTCCTGTAACAGGCACCGTTAAAACATTGGGTATTAATACTGTCGGCGGGGTTATCCAACCGGGTATGGACATCGTTGAGATTGTACCAACAGAAGACTCTCTATTGGTTGAAGCGAAAATCGCCCCGCAAGATATCGCGTTCCTACGCCCAGAATTGACTGCCATCGTTAAATTCAGTGCTTATGACTTCACTAAGTACGGTGGTCTAGAAGGCGTGTTAGAGCACATCAGTGCCGATACCACTCAAGATGAAGAAGGCAATAGCTTCTATATCGTGCGCGTGCGCACCGAAAAACACAATTTTGGACAGAACGAAGAGTTGCCAATCATTCCAGGTATGACCGCCTCTGTCGATATCATCACGGGTAAAAGAACCGTGCTTGAGTACATGTTGAAGCCACTATTAAGCGCTCAAAACAATGCACTAAAAGAGTAATGACGTTTGATGTTTGATAACGCCTTTCAATACACAGCAAATAGACAAGAGCAGAGGCTATGAAGTCTCGGATTTCGCTATTGCTGCTGGTCCTCACCTCTTTCACCTCTGTGGCGCTCAACAAGAGCGACCAACGGTGGATAGATGCAGTGACCAAAACCTACGGCGATAGAGCCGGAAAGCGAGTGGCAACATGGCGCTCAAATATGACGTCATACGACGGATTAAGTGAAAAAGAGAAGCTCAGGTCGGTGAACCAGTTCTTCAACCAGATGTACTTTGTCGATGACAACATACTGTGGGGAAAGAATGATTACTGGGCAACACCACTGGAATTTTTAGGCAGCAACGCCGGTGATTGTGAAGACTTCACAATCGCAAAATACTTCTCTTTGCTTGAACTGGGCGTCCCAGATAAGAAATTACGATTAGTGTACGTAAAAGCACTGGAGCTAAACCAGTTCCACATGGTGTTGGCGTACTACTCAACACCGAGTGCAGAACCACTAATTTTGGACAACTTAAACCCTGAAATTAAACGCGGTTCCAAACGCCCAGATCTAAGACCAATTTACAGTTTTAACGGTAAAAACCTTTGGTTGATCAAGTCGGCAGCAGGCAGCGGCAAGTTGGCAGGGAAATCTTCAAGATTGAGCTTATGGAACGACTTACGTTCACGTGAGCGCTCTCTAAAATTAAACAAACCCATTATCAATTACGATGAGTAGGTACAATGACTTTATATAAACAGCTTGTGGTCGGGATGGTTGCAGTGTTCATACTGCTGATGACGTCAGTTTTTATGATCGAATTCAATACCACCCGTGGATACTTAGAGGAGCAGCAACGCTCTGAGGTAAGTAATACCATTAATACTGTTGGACTGGCTCTCGCCCCTTACCTAGAAGAAAAGGACAAGGTGGCAGTGGAGTCTGTTATCAACGCCCTGTTTGATGGCAGTTCTTACTCAGTCGTTCGATTGATCTTTCTCGATAGCGGTGAAGACATTCTCCGCTCATACCCTGTAAAGCCAACTGGCGTACCAGAGTGGTTTACCAACCTAAACCTGTTCGAGCCTGTTCATGACCGCCGCGTGATCACCAGTGGCTGGATGCAATTGGCCGAGGTCGAGATCGTAAGTCACCCAGGCCCTGCCTACGATCAACTTTGGCAAGCATTCATCCGCTTACTGAGCATATTTGGCACGATCTTCTTGCTCGGTTTGGTGTCTATCTCTTGGATCCTTAAGCGCGCTTTACGCCCGCTCTCGTTGATCATTACCAAGATGGATCAGATCGCCAAGAATCAGTTTGGCGAACCTCTGGCTCGTCCAAAGACAAAAGATCTCACCTTGGTTGTCGATGGTATCAACCACATGTCGACTCAAGTTGAACTGGCATTTAAAAACCAAGCGAAAGAAGCTCAGAAGTTACGTGAAAGAGCATATATCGACCCTGTATCTCAGCTAGGTAACCGTGCTTACTACATGTCTCAGTTAACTCAATGGTTAGAGGAGTCGAGCTTAGGTGGTTTAGCGGTACTTAAAGCGGAGTTTATCAGTGAAGAGTACGATGAAAAGGGCTATCAAGAAGGTGATGCCTTGGTTCATCAACTGGCTGAACAGCTGCAAGCTTCAATTTCATCTCCAGATATCACCATCGCTCGTATTTCTAGTGACGAGTTCGGTTTCATCATGCCAAACATTGATGAGAGCGAACTGAAACTTGTCGCGAGCAGCATCGTAAACTGTATCCAGAGCCTAGGTTCAGACCCAACAGGCACTGCGAATCCACATATTGCTCTTGGTGTGACCTACAGCAACAAGCGTAAAACCAGTACTGAAATCATGTCGCTGGTGGATAACGCACTCTCAAGTGCCAAGGCGAATCGAGAACTTGCTTACGGCTACGTAACCGCAGACGATCACGGCGCAGTGATGGGCAAACAACAATGGCGTATGTTGGTTGAAGAAGCGATCATCAACGACCTCATTACCTTCCGTTTGCAGGCTGCAAACAATGCCTTTGGTAAAACGTATCACCAAGAGGTGTTCTCTGCGATTGAAAAAGATGGCGTGCGTTACGGTGCTAACCAGTATCTATACGCGCTAGAACAGCTTGAAATGAGCCACATTCTCGACCAATACGTTATTGAGAAGATGGTTGAAAAGCTCAATGCAAAAGAAGTAACCAGCCCAGTCGCTATTAATCTCTCGCCAAGCAGTATATCTCAACCAAGCTTCATCCGTTGGATCGGTAAGACGCTTGAACAGAATGCTTCAATCGCTCACCTGTTGCACTTTGAGATTCCAGAAAACTGCTTCATCAACGTTCCGCACTACACGGCACTTTTGTGTAACACCATTCGCAACGCTGAAGCGGTGTTTGGTGTCGATAACTACGGACGTAACTTCCAATCACTGGATTACATCAACGAATACCGTCCAAGCTATGTGAAGCTAGATTACCTGTTCACACATAACCTTGATGACGAAAAACAGAAGTTTACCTTAACGTCGATCTCTAGAACCGCTCACAACCTAGGCGTCACCACCATCGCGTCTCGAATAGAAACTCAGACTCAGCTAGATATTCTGTCTGATAACTACGTAGAAGTGTTCCAAGGCTTCATTGTTGATAAATAGTTGTAAGGGTTATATCACATGCAAGATCCACTATTGAACTCACTGATCTACGTTAGCCGGTATTACGGGTTAGCTAACTCGCCCGAAGCGTTGATCAATGGGCTACCACTATCCGATGGAAAGCTAACCCCTTTCCTATTCCCACGCTCTGCTGAACGAGCAGGATTAGTGGCAAAAGAAAACCGTTCCGACTTAGAAAAGATTCCTCACCTGATACTGCCTGCGGTCTTACTACTTAAACAAGGTGAGGCGTGCGTTCTCAACAGTATCGATTTAGAGAAGCAAGAAGCGGAAATCATTACTGCGGAAAGCGGAATGGTGCCAATCATCATTCCTGTCGAAGAGCTGAAAGAACAATTCATCGGCCGCTACTTCTTGGTAAAGAAACAGTTCCGTTATGATGAACGTTCACCAGAAGTTCTAAAAACACGTAAAGGGCATTGGTTTTGGAGCACGATTTGGGAATCTAAAAACATCTACCGAGATGTGTTGATTGCCTCCATTCTTATCAACATCTTCGCGATTGCCGCGCCGATGTTTACACGCTTGGTGTACGACAAGGTAGTTCCCAACCTCGCCTTTGAAACTTTGTGGGTGCTGGCAAGTGGTATCTTTGTCGTGTTCCTATTCGATTTGCTGCTCAAATTGATGCGCAGCTACTTCATTGACGTTGCCGGTAAGAAATCCGATATTCTCATTTCCTCCAAACTGTTCAGTAAAGTACTGGGGATTCGTATGGAAGCGAAGCCTGCTTCTGTCGGTGCTTTCGCTAAAAACTTGCAAGAGTTCGAATCCATTCGTGAATTCTTTACCTCTGCAACCATTGGCTCGTTAATCGACCTCCCCTTCGCACTGATGTTCTTAGCGCTAATTTGGTTAATGGCTGGAAACCTTGTGTTTGTTCCCGTTGCTGGCGTGGTCATTTTGATCGTCTATGCATTGCTAATCCAAGGTCCACTGCGCCGTACCATTGAGGAAGGCTCTCGTCTTGCTTCGCAGAAGTACGCGAACTTAATCGAGAGTTTGGCAGGGTTAGAGACGGTTAAGCTGTTCAGTGCGCAAAGCCAATTCCAATTCCGTTGGGAAGAAGCCGTTGCTCACATGGCGAATTGGAATATCAAAAGTCGACGCATCACTGACAGCATCCAAAACACCGCCGGCTTTGTTCAGCAAAGTACTAACGTTGGTATGATCATCTTTGGCGTGTATCTAATTGCAGAAGGTGAACTTACGATGGGTGGCTTGATCGCTGCAACCATGTTGAGCGGCCGAGCGATTGGCCCGCTTGTTCAGCTGTCTTTGCTTTCGACTCGTTACAACCAAGCAAAGTCATCAATGACTCTGATTGAGCAAGTTATGTCGATGCCTGATGAACAAGAAGAAGGTAAACGCTACATTCACCGTCCGATTATTCAGGGCCATATCGCGCTAGATAAAGTGACGTTCCACTACCCAGATTCACCAGTGGCTTCAATTAGAGACTTAACCCTCAATATTAGTCCTGGTGAGAAAGTAGCAATCATTGGTCGTATTGGTTCAGGTAAAACCACACTAGAACGTCTGATTATGGGCCTGTACAAGCCCACAGAAGGCCATGTACGTATTGATGACACGGATATGGAGCAACTGCATCATGTCGACGTACGACGCAATATAGGTTGTGTTCCGCAAGACAGTAACCTGTTCTACGGTTCAGTAAGAGACAACATTACTTTAGGTCGTCCTTTGGTGGATGACCGTGACGTGATGGATGCAGCAAACCGTGCAGGGGTAACCGCGTTTACTCAACAAGATCCTGCAGGTTTGGAACGCCAAGTGGGTGAAGGTGGTGCCTTGCTGTCTGGTGGACAACGTCAGTCAATTGCCATTGCTAGAGCCTTCCTTGGCCGTCCGCCAGTGTTGTTGATGGATGAGCCGACCAGTGCTATGGATAACCGTTCAGAGATGCACATCAAACACCAACTTAACCAATTGCTACCAAGCGAGACGTTAATTCTGATTACACACAAAACGTCGATGTTGGACATTGTCGATCGAGTGATCGTAATGGAGAAAGGCTGCATCATTGCAGATGGTCCTAAAGCACAGGTTCTTTCAGACCTTAAACAAGGCCGAGTGAGAGCCGTTAGTTAGAGCGCTCAAGCCACCTAAATAAATAATTATCAGTAGAAACCAAAAGGGGGAGCATCAGCTCCCCTTTTTATTTGTCAGTATCGGCACCTTAACCATACGTAACTTTGTGTTCAGCACAAAAGTCTACAAAGCAATATCCTCTTGCTCCATCTTGAATGAACATTGGATCTCGTATTGGTTGAATGAGAAAACACTTCCGCCGTGGGTTCGCTTGGTTGTGACTGTCTCATCACCAAATTGAATCGTCACTCGGGTATACACTTTTTCGTGTACCTCTACAGTGCATTCAGCAAGGTTGGTTGCAAACTCCGCTTCGAGTGTATCTAGCTGCGACTTTGTGTTTTCAATTGCGAGATTATTCTTCTCACGTTGCTGCTCAATTTCTAGGGCTTGCTCTTCGCTTCTCTCGGTTTTAGGGCGCTTCTTAAATTCTAACTCTTGGCGAATCACACCCATGGTTTGCTCTTGAGTGTGTTTATAAGCTTCCTTCAGCTCGGCTAGCTTTTGTCGGTAACCATCGTAGCGCGCAAAGCCATGTACTTTAGTTGCGGTGTCTCCCTCAACACCTAAGAAGACACATTCTACTTTCCCGCCGACTTTGGCTTCACCACCGCTGAGCGTGCCGTGTTTTTTCAAACTGTCCATCACGATAAGGTTGTTACCACAGCGAATGTCATTACTCATACTGTGCACACCAAGTCTAAGGTCGTTGGCCGTTTGTAGCTCAGCATTCTGTGCGTAGCTTGCTGTGATAGAGCCTTTACTGAATACCTTACAACTTTTTGGCTCCCCCTCTTTAGTCGTATGGCCGATAATGCCTTTGGCGACTTTGATATCCCCCTGGGCTTGAACTTCGGCCGATTCGATAAAGCCACCAACCGTAACACTTCCGGTCGCCTTGACGATCATCCCCGGCTCGATGTTGCCAGAGACGAAGACATTACCTTTAAATTTAACATGCCCAGTTGAGACATCGACGTTGCTGACACATAAGGCGTCATCCACTTCGATGGTTCGATCTTTAATGATGGGCAATCCAGGGTGTGAGGCGAGTAGTAAATTGGGATCTTCAGGGGAGATGTAGGTGCCCTTTCCTGGCTTGATTAAACTGTCTTGCCCAGGAAGCGGTGGGATAATTCGGCCTTGAACGGTAAAGCCAGCGATGCCTTTGGTAGCGGGGGTACGTTTCATTAAGTGATCATTTTTACCAACGGTAATGGTTTGTCCCAAGTCTCGCATATCAATCTTGCCTTCGTCTTTGCTGCGAGGCTTCAAGACTTGGCGAGTAATATCTTCAACCAAAGCGGCAAACTTAGCATCCTTACCTTTTACTGGTTGTGTCCCTTTAGCGACGGGCTGAGTAAACTTTTCCCCGGGCTTAAGTTTGCTACTCATCATCAGAACTTTTCTGAGCGCTAACTTATTTATTCCTTTTGTTATTTGAGCTAGAGATAAGCACTGAATGATGTCGCTACCACGCAGTGGGTGTCCATTGTAGGGACCAGTGACCACGAGACTCGCCAACATCTCATCATCAGACAGTTCGACCGCAACAGTGGCATTTCGAACTTCAGCAATCAAGATTCCTTCATAAGCTTCACCCTTACCTTCTTTAGCAAGAGTAACGAAACGCAACACCTCTTCTTCGAAAAGAAAATAGTTTGATGCATTCAAAGCTTCCAAGGTTGGTGGCAGCGTCTTGTTATCAAAGCTTGCGTCAACCACAATCCCGGTTGGCAGACATGCCATTACTTGTTGCTTGTCTTCCGACAATGTAACGATGTTATCCCACATTCGAATTGAGTATCCCTAATGACTCAGTTGTTATTCAGTCTATATAATTCATTCTGCGCTGAGTATCACATTATTAGAATAATCAGCGTCACATCACTTACTTTCGATTCTGCAAACATGACTCATAAATAAGACTTACACATTTTATGATCTGCTTCGCCTTTACAAATACATAGGAAGATTTTTCAGAATATTTCGTGTGATTGAATGTCGATTCGATATTGGTGCAAGATAGTAAAGGCGAATAGCTTTAGAAGATTAAAGGCTGTCATGGAGAGATGAAACAGAAGTGATGTAACAGATAGTCAGGGTAAAAACGGATTTCAATATGGAGCTTCAGTTTACAGTGTAAATCCAAGATTCTAATTTACACTGTAAATCTAATTTGTAGCGGTCAGTCTATTTAAATGATGGCTAGCCTATTTACACTGTAAATTTGCTAACAGAGCATCGACATCTTTACGAAACTGAATCTCTGCTTGTTTTCGACCAACAAGATTAAACTGTTCGACACAAGTCCCCCACTCTTTCTGCTGAACAACCTTTGCGATGAGTAAGTCAGAAATACCTATGTTTCGATCGTTGCTGAGTAGAATCAAGTTCAGTACGCTGAAGCTGATCGCATCATAACTGTTGCCACCGTTCACGTGATTTCTAACTAACTGAGTTTCAAACTCGCTAACAGTGTGAACACTCTTTGGCAGCAGCGCTCGTACCATATCGGTTTCAAGTGAAACCAAAGAACCTGAAACAAGAAAACAGTAGCTACGCTCGAAGTGATTTTGAACTTGGCTTATCCAGCCTTGAGAGTTTGAGTTAAGCGCCTTAACCATCAGAACCGAGTGACAGCCACTAGCCTGATCTCGCTGGTGGCCGATGTGCACAGCTTCAAATTCACTACCACGCCAAAAAGAAATCAATTCGCTGGTCGCGCCAAAACTTGTCGCCAGATAATCTGCTTGGCTGGTTTGCTGTGTTAACTGAGCCAACATCCAACGGCCAATACCCAAACCTTGATGACGTGCTGAAACAGCAATGCGCATAACTCGAAGGCACCGACTGGTCGCCGCCTGAGTACAGCCAAATTGGTTTGCCAGTAATACAGGGGCAAGGTGACCTTGAGGCCTGCGTTTTCCAAGTTGAACTTGAGCAATCAACTCGCTGTCCAAACCACCCTCTTCCGTCACTAACATACAACCTAAACATTTATCTTGCTGCAAAGCGGCGTATAAACGGATTGCTGGATTGTTGAGAAATTGCATTAAGTCATTTGGCGAGGTCTGATAGTGCGCATCCACGAGAAGAGAAAAACATTGTTGTAGCTGCTCAGGATTAGCCAAGCATTCTGATTTTGATAACTCGCCCAAGTTTAATTGGTTGATTGCGTCAGCAGAAAAGCCTTCGATTTCATCAACCGCCGATTCAGTGACTGATGCGTCATTACCAAGTAGGAAGCAATCAAACAACCAAGCTTCTAGCGGATCGTTGCTATTCCAACGAATCGGTTGTTCGAGCTTAAAGCCTTTCCACCCCGGACGATGCTCAGAAAGCCAAGACTCAAACTTAATACCGAACCCTCGTCCACTGCCTTCGTAACCGTGTACCGTGGTCGAAAAAACCATACGGTGATAGATGTCGACCATGGATTTAAGCATCGGAATTGGAATTGTAGCCGCTTCGTCAACAAATAGAAGGTCACAATCGGGCTTGGATTTAAGTAATTCATCTGGCGCGACGAATCTCAAACTTCCCCCTTGATGGCGAATGTGAGTAGCGTTGACCACTTCGCAAGATTCCAACCCTTGGCCAGCATGAGAAAATACCGGCTCTACCGCTTTCACTGAAGGTGCAGTAACAATAATATTAAAACCGTGACGCTCAACTAACAGCTGCGCTGCGGCAATACCCAATGTCGAGCTTTTACCACGCCCTCTATCCGCAGTGAGAATCAAAGGACGTTTACGATGTCCAGACACCACTTTTTTGACTAATTCAACAGCCGTGTTTTGCTGTTCAAATTTATCCAATCCGTTTTGGGCGCTTTGCATCTGAGGAAGAGCGTGAGTTGCTTGAACTACATCGCCGGCTTCATTGTGTTGTGAAACAGAAATCAGTTTATCGAAATGACGTTTTAACCAACGTTGGCCAAAGCTTTCACTATCTTCAGAGGCATTAACTTTTGGCGGCAACACCAACAACAACCCACCACCAACTAACGAACCCAACGCGGCACTAAAACCATTCGCATCGAACTGCTCTCTAAAATCACAAACAAGAACTTGGCACTCACGACCAAGCAGTTGTTGGCCTTTTTTTACTGGAGCATGAATCACACCTTCAAATGGCGTACCGCCAACCTGGAAGATGCTCGGAGTGTTTGAATCTTGAAGGAAGGTAAAAACAGCAGAGTTTTGCCAATAAAAATCGCCATCAAAGACCACGCCGTAACGGTGATCGTTATGCTGAGCAATATTAGAAAGTGTATGTAGAAAAGTGTTGGTTGGGTTTGTCATAGTTAGCGTCCAGATTCATCTAAACACAGTTTATCACAGCCAAATAAAAAGCCGCATAAAGCGGCTTTAGAGGAGTAATGAAAAGTCGTCGACTTAGTCGAGCTTCGATTGTACGAAGGCGAGGATTTCTTCCATTGTTGCGTCATCAACTTTCTTAAGGTTCAACGCCAAGTTTGAACCCTTGCGGCTGTATGATACGCGGCCCTTAATAAGCTCAACTTTTGGAGAAGCTTTCTTCGCTGGCGCTGGCGCCAATTCAAGAATCCAACCTTCCAATGTTTCGGTCACGTCTTTGGTTAGACGAGTTACGCCTTGAGCTTCGCTACGCTGCCATACGAAACCTTCAGAAGCATCACACTTAGTAAGTAGTGTTTGCTGCTGTTCACTCGTCAATCCACCAAACTGCTTGTGCAGTTTAACAATAGTTGGACGACCAAGGTCGCTCACATTTGGGTAAGCTTGTAGCAATTCAAGTGGTAGAGCAGCTGCTTTCAATGCACCACTCACCAAAGCTTCACTGCACTGGAACATTTTAGCCAGTGCTTTCTGATCTTCAGCTTCGCCTTTATCCAGCTTCGCTTGCATCTCTTTGCCCTTCTCGTAAAGAGAAAGCGGTTTATGAGCGTTAGCTACGTCTGATAGGAACTTAGCGTGTTCGCCGTTAATGTTTTCAGCAACATAGATTAGGAACTCTTTGTCAGCCAAAATACATGACATACGACGACGGCTACCATCAAGAACTTCAATCTTACCGTCTTTGTTCTTACGACCAACCGCTGGGTATTGCTGACCACGTTCTTTCAATGTTGTAAGAACATCAGAAAGCGCGTGCTCGTTTAAGAAAGATTGCTCACGAGCGTTCTCTTCAAAAACAACCGTTCGAGTAGCCACTTCAGCCGCAGGAATTCGAACCAATTCAAATGAAACCAAATCTTCGCCAGCAACAGAAAGCTCAATCACTTGAGCCTGCTCTTTTGCCGCTGTTTGCGCTTCTTGTGGTGTTGCTACGCGACGTTTGTTTGCTTTACCAAATAGCTTTGCATTTAAGTCAGATGTTTTAATTGCCATTGTTGTTATCCCTGATTAAGTGAAGGCCAGTTGCTATGTAATACGCGCTCTAATTCTAGAGCACTTTTTTGTACTGCGTCTTGAGCAACAGCTAGAGTTTTCTTACCGCCCTCAAAGTCGCTCACCGTTAGATCGAAAACCGTGCTGTAAGTGTCGGCACAGGTTTCAAAAGCACGGCTTCTTGGAATGGTTGCCATCATTACTTGGTCATTCAACAGGTAGTTCATTTCAGTCAGAACTGACACCTGTTTCTTGTTGTCGTCTTCAAACATGGTTGGCATTAGACGAACAAATTCGAGCCCTTTCCAGTCATCCGGGAACATTTCGTAAACCGTTGGTAAGTGCTGGAAGAAGTTAACCGTTGAAGCCCAATCCAAACGCTTAGCTGCACATGGAATCAGAAGTGCGTTCGACGCGTACATTGCATTCCATACTAGAGGGTCAACGTGCGGGCCGGTATCAATCATAATCACATCGAAGTCATCGGCGATTTTGTCGATAAGCTTCTCTTTTAACAGACGAACAATATCAAGTGACTGATCTTGTGAAAGGCTTTGCCACGCTTCAGCGTTAAACATCGCATCTTCTGGGAAAGCAGAAATTGTCTTCAGGTTTGGATACTGAGTTGGCAATAGTACGTTCTTACGAAGAAACTCTAGATCGACATCTTGGCCTTCAGGCACATTGTCCAACATGATATCGACGGCAGAATAGATGCTGTCGTGCTCTGCCCCACTAATTTGTGGATTTAGGAACAGACGCAAAGAGCCCTGTGGGTCCAAGTCAATCAGACAGATACGGTAGCGCTTATCCAAATTCAGAGACAAACAAGCGGCTAAGTGAACTGCTGTCATTGATTTACCCGTACCACCCTTCTGGTTTTGTACGTTGATAATCCATGGCTTATTGTCAGCGTGCTGCTTACGTTCATGGAACTTCGGCACTTCTGCCGCGTCCATCAACATGTGAGCTTCTGTCAATGAAATCGAGTAATGATTAGCGTTGTTCTTTGTGAACTGATGGCCATCAGCTTCAAGTTTAGTGATCGCTTCATCGAGCTTACGACGCGTTAAACCAGAACGAGTCTCCATCATAGCTTTAGACATTGGAGGGAAATGTTCATCACTTCGCTCTTCCAAAATAATCTCAATTCGGTCAGCCTGAACTTGTTGAGTTTGTTCGGCTAGCTGATAGAGCTTATCAATCGTTTGTTCTCTTTTCATTGCCAGTTTCCGTAATGATTAACTAAGTACAAATTGTACAGCGATTAACAACAAACACAACAAAAACATGAACATACATTTATGAGTAAAATCACATAAAATAGACCGCGTTTTTACAATTTGATGAAACATCGCCTTAGACAAACACAAAAATGACTGTTTCTATCATGTATAACCATGCTATTTCTAGTCTACATTTTAAATGTTACAGCATCACTTATTTACAATGTAAATGGAATTTCAACGAAAAACCTTCGGAACGATTGAAATACAACCGTAGATTACGGTTGGTGTGATTTGCATTCGAATTTATAGATTTTCAATCCAATAAAAATTAAAAAACACTCAATGACCAAAAAATTCAAAACAGAAGAGAAGATGGGGTGTCAAAAAACAACAGAGGATTGGAACCTAACCGGAAGAATGATCATGGAGCACATCCAGTGTAAGATAATTGATAACGCCAAATTATGAAGCATGATCAAGGCGTAAACTGAGCAATATTGATCCGAGCAACTGCACATTGAAAATGATCAACCTCCGGAAAAATGATCAAGTAAACATAGTTCCGGAAGCATGTAATTTATGAACTAAGTTACGGACAAATGCTTTTGGAATGGGGATTCAACGCCTATAAGGGCTCAATGATTGAAAATTCAATCGACACAGACCAAGAATACACAAACATGACAATTTCATGATCATGCTTCCTAGTTAAGACCCACCCGCTCTAAATACATCAAAGCAATCCATTTCCAGCGGATACAGACTAAATTTTGCACTCAATAGGGTAGGAACGATAAAAAAGTATGCTCTCTTGATCATTGTTCCGATAGATTGCCACCACAAGTGTCCACTTAGACAACTCAAAAGCGACTTAGAAACCGATGTTGAATTCCGATCTGTGGATAAGCTGTATAAGTATAATGATCATGCTTTCGAACCAATAATGATCATGCTTACAATGACTTAATGATCATCGTTCTGATGTTCTGTGATCATGCTTTCTTAAGTTTAATGATCATAGTTTCGGAACCTTTATGATCATGCTTTCCAAGGCGATTTATTTTAATGCTTTAAATTCAGCCACTTATAAGCAAGGTTACGTCCAGATCATTAGATCACTTAATCATTTAAGATCATATTAATCAAAAAGATCAGTTATTTAAAAGCCAATAAATTCTCTTTATTTATGATCATTCTTTCTTTATCATTCAGGAACTATAGTGAAATTACGGTTAGTGTGATACGGCTCAAAAATGAAACCAGAAGAGAAATTGTTAATTAAGGCACGAAGCCACAAAGATGGTCATTTATTTGAGGTATCTGAAACAGCCGTTGAATGGATAGAACAATATCAACACTTCAAAGGTGTCACCAAAAGCATAGTTGAGCTTCTTAACCTAATTTCACTTCGTGGGTTTAGCAGTAAAGACGGGTACGTTTCCACCACTGAGATTATTGAATCAACCGATGGTCAAGTCACTCGCGCAGCCTTACAGCAAAGGCTGAGAGCTGCAGTTAATATCGGATTGTTCAAACAAATCCCCGTTCGCTTTGAAGAAGGCCTTGCTGGTAAAACCATGTTGCATCGCTTTGTGAACCCAAACCAATTGATATCGGTGCTGGGTGCCACCAGCTTAGTGACAGAAAGCGTGAAGCAAAATGAAAAGCAAAAGCGCTCTAAAGCCCTAGCTCAAACCAAAGTAAACAAGCGCTTACTGAATGAACATGGGTTGAATACCCCACCAACGATGAAAGATGAAGCGGATCAATTCATTGTTTCGCCAACCAATTGGGCGGGGATTATTGATCAAGCGTTAGCGCCACCTAGAACTCGTAAGAGCTACCAGAAATCCATGGTTTCGATCTCTGGCACTCGCGCTGTGATCGAGACACGATCTTCTAAAAATATCATGACCGTTGACGATCTGATGACGCTATTCGCGTTATTCACTCTCACCGTTCAATATCATGATCATCACCAAGATGATTACCATCTAGACGCGAAACACACGCCAAACAAAACACCACTCTACATCACTGATATTTTGTCTTTACGTGGCAAGAAAGACAGCGGCCCTGCACGTGATTCTATCCGCGACAGTATTGATCGTATCGAATTCACGGATTTCCAACTGCACGAGCTTACAGGTCGTTGGCTTAGTGAGAACATGCCAGAAGGCTTTAAGAGTGATCGTTTCCGATTCTTAGCTAGAACCATTACCGCATCGGAAGAAGCGCCTACAGAAGGCTCTGACGGCGAAATTCGCATTAAACCGAACCTATACATCCTGGTTTGGGAGCCTTCGTTCTACGAAGAGCTGCTGACGCGTGACTATTTCTTCCTATTTCCGCCAGAAATCCTGAAGCAACATACCTTGGTTTTCCAAGTGTATTCGTACTTTAGAAGCCGCATGGCACGTCGCCATTCAGATAGCATGTTGCTCAGTGAGCTCAACCAGAAATTGGCGCGTAACATCGATTGGCGTCGCTTCTCGATGGATCTGATCCGCGAGCTCAGAAAATTGGGTGAAGTCGGGGATCAAGAAGATACCTTCCTGGTTAATCTATGGGGTTATCACTTGACGATCACCGCGTTGATCGAAAAAGGGAAAACGACCGATTATCAGGTAGATATCAAATGTAATGTGGAAGAAGTATTACGTTACTCAAGAGCGCGTACCACTAACGCAGGTAAGCGTAATATGGCACCAACGTTGCCGAACCCACTTCGTAACGAGATGGTGTCTAAGCAGAAACTGGAAGAGCTGTCTGAGATTATCGACGGTGAGTTTGAGCCAATTCAGCGTAAAGCACCGTCGCCAAGAGGTAAATTGGGACGTCGAGTTAAGCAGCGTAAACACTCTGTTGAGATCAACGCTGACGAGATCATGATTACTCTCTCTAAATATACCTCTGCAGAGGCCCTAGAACGCAGCATAACGGCTTTATCTGCTATGACAGGGCACTCACATGCCTCAATCAAAGAAGAGTGCTCAGAGCTCATTGAGAAGCTTGATTGGTTGAGAGTAGGGGAGGACGTTATCCCATACGAAACACTGAGTCGCTTGATTGAGCTATATAACGACCGAGATAGCACCAGCAATCGACATCTGTCCATTGAACGTTTGATCTCTGGTTTAGCGGTGCGTCGTAAAGTGTGTAAACAAGTTCATGAAGGTCATTTAGACGAAAACGTGTTCCTTGCGCTCGATGAAATGGCGATTGGCCACTAGTCATTATCCTATCGCGATAAGCCTGTTTTACCGTCGCTGAATGGATAGTTTTGAACACATTAGGTGCTGATTAAAATCGCACCTAACGCTGACAAAGTGATGACAAAGTAGCGCATCTAGTTGATTATTATTTATCCCGAATAGACAACCTTTGTCCTTTCTTGTGATTAATAGATTGGCTCATATTTTGTTACATCATACTGAATAGATTTTTGCGAGTTCCCAAGGGACTCGCTTTTTTTTGCCTAAAATTCAGTCAATCATTAAAATTCAATAGCTTACAGAGTTAAACGTCGAAGCATGATCAAGGCTCGATCATGCTTTCTACGGATCTAGCTCTGGTGAGATTCTGATTTGATGCTTGATCGAGAAGGGCTTGATCAGTGGAGATGGCGTTGAATAATTCCTTGATCATCGTTTCGGGGATGGGTTGCCATAAAGCGTACATGCGACTCGATCAATTTTTCAGACTCTGCTTTCCAACGTGGTTCTTGCTGTTGGTTCGTAAACTCCAAAGCCAATACACACAAGTGTTGTAGCCGCTGTGTACACCACTCTTGCAATCCTGCTTCTGATTTTGGGTCACATGACACCGCTTGCAGCTTACTGTAGGCAAACATTAGGTATTGGTAGGCTTTATCTTGATGGCTTGAGCTGTTGGCCTCCTGCGAAGCCAAGTCCGGATTCGATGAATCCGCGAGGTGGCGATAGAAAGTAAAGATTCTCAGGCATCCGTCTAGCCAACATGCGATGCCTTTGCTCTGCTCATCCGTGATCAATGGCCCCCAGAGCGCATCTGGAGGCGTTAAGATCAAAGGTTCTAACCGGTCCACTTGATCATGCTTTCGGTCTTTGTACCAATCTCCGATCCGCTCTAACCAAGTGTCTAGTTCATTCATGCAACGTTATCCCACTGTTTTACAAAGTGATTATCAGAAACTTGTTTGATTTCATGCTGTATTTCACTGCTCTGCTCTCGAATACGATCAGCGTCTATTGAATAGTTTGGCTCATTTTTGACGAGTTCGCCAAATGGCAGATCGGGATCTGGTACCGCAGAGATCAACAACTTAGTGTACGGGTGTCGTGGATTGGTTAAGATCGACTGGGTTGATCCCCATTCGACGATCTGTCCTTTGTACATAACCGCTGTCTCTTCTGCGATGTAATGTGCTGTGGCAAGATCGTGGGTTATGTACAAAAAGCCAATCCCCAACTCTTGCTTCATTTTTTGCATCAGGTTCAACACGCCAAGTCGAATCGAAACGTCCAACATCGAGGTGGGTTCGTCAGCAAGAATAACCTCAGCGCCAACGGCCAGTGCTCTCGCTAGGTTAACCCTCTGTCTTTGGCCTCCACTGAGCTCGTGCGGGTATTTGGCGAGCGTTTCGATGGGTAACTCCACCAGCGTTAATAACTCTTTGAGGCGTTCTGTGAGAGCCTGTTTAGTGGCTACCTGTTTATGGATCTTAAGTGGGCGCGTTAAATGGTGCTCAATGGTGTGAGTGGGATTAAGTGAACCAAAGGGGTCTTGAAACACCATTTGCACACGGCTGCGATAATCCAAGATATCTTTACGGCTTTTCAGCGTAGAGATGTCTCTGCCTTTGAACAGTATCTCTCCCTCTGTCGCAGGGTAAACCTTGGTCATCAATCGTGCGCAGGTGCTTTTCCCGCAGCCAGATTATCCGGCTAAGCCGAAAATCTCGCCTTAGCCTATGTGAAAGCTAACGGATTTGATTGCATTGAAAGAGGGGAAAATGAGAGTTGGATCAAACCACATTTCTTATGGGGAATCTTTTAAATATAATTGCAGAAAATGGCTTTGGCAAAGTTTAAATGAGGCATTTATTAATTAGCTTTGTGAAGCGTCGGAATCATCACACTTCAGTACAGAATTTCTTAACAAGCGAAAAAGCATTTGCTACAGATTACCTGTCCATTACATGGTGCTTTTCGGAGGAAAACATGTCCATTAATTCTATCAACCATGATGAAATGACAAATATTGCAAACAAGTGGGATGCTGAAGAAGAAGTATCTTTCAAACCAGAAAAGAAAATGAAGTCTGCTGAAGCTCGTCGTCGTATCGAGACTCTAAGAGAAATTAGAGAAAGCGGTTTGAGTCTGGAAGAAGCGAGGGAGCTAGGTCTTATTCACTAACAATCCCCATTGCATTTAGAAGGGTGGCACAACGCCACCCTTTGATTTATAAGTATTTTTTCATGTTCCCTATCCAGATTTAATCAACTCCTTGATTCTTTGGCTCACTGTTCCGTTTAGCCTATCCCTTGTGATATTACGCTTTTCAGATGAAAAACACGCACATGGCATACTCTTGAGCTAAGTTGTTTGACAGTCATATTCAACGCCACTAATTTTAAAGTTAAAGCAAAAATATGCGATGTCGTTGGTAAGGAGAAGGCTATGTCTAATTCTGTGGCTCAAGCTAAAGAAGTGCTGTTTTACGAACCCGAAGATCCGAACGGATACCTGTCAAATTTTGCCGCTTGTCCTATCAAGGTGGGTGATCAAGTTTGGGCAACCAGCGAACATTATTATCAAGCGATGAAGTTTGCCTCCGAAGCGCTACGTAATACCATTTTGGAAGCCAGTACACCTGCTGAAGCGTTCTCTTTAAGTCGTGACTACGAAGACCAAGTTCGCGAAGATTGGTATGACATTCGTGTTGAAGTGATGCAGTTTATTGTGACGGAGAAGTTCAGACAGAATCCACAGTTTGCGCTGTTTCTTACCAATACCGGAGATTCGGTGATCAAAGAACATTCGCACAAAGACCACTTCTGGGGCGATGGCGGCGATGGAACCGGCGAGAACCATTTGGGTAAGATTCTGATGGCAGTGCGTCACCAGCTTCGCACTCAGCAACTGCATTTAATTGCTTCGCACTGATTCGTCGATTCAGATAGCGGCATGCTTATCATTACTCCTTAGACGCATTTAAAAGGCCGCCCTGCTATCTAGTATGAAGCAGGGCGGCCTTTTCGGTTTTAGAGAGTCAGGCATCAACGAGAGTTAACGTACGTGACTAAGCTATCCGTTGATAAGTTCTACGTTACGCTGGTGCTATAAGTAACTCTGTACGATGTCGTCAAGCTGTCCATCGTCTTTCATTTGGTCTAGGCGTTGGTTGATGAAGCTTTGCAGCTTAGGATCCATCTCAGGGTCAAACGCCAAATGGATAGGGTAGTTATTGATGACAGAACCAAACTCATGCATCTGGTAATCATCAATACTCAGTTTTTGCTCGTTTAGGTTGTATTTGATTCGTGATTCCATTTCCACAAACACGGTGTCGCCAGGTGCTCGGTTCAGGACACGAAACGCAGCAGTGTAATCTTTTACTCGAATCTCGTTGAGCTTGCCCTGTTGGATATAAGATTCCAAGTTCGGATACTCAAATCCTTTCAGCAATACCACGGCTTTCCCATCGAGATCATCGATTGTATTGAACTCAAATGGCTTTTTACCGCTGCTGAGTAATACGTGTTTTACATTGTAAATCGGGTCTTCAGATAGGTTCGCAGATTGAATATTCCCCCAACTAGGGCTGCCATAGGTAACCCAGTTTGGATTCTCTCTCGCATCGAGCTTGTCGATCATTCGATTAAAAGGGTAGGTGTGGTAGTTGATCTCATATTGGCTGTCATCAAACACGGCTTCCACAATATCTGAAACAATTCCTCTGTGAGATGACCCGTCAGTTTCGATTTGAAAAGGTTGCGCTTGGCTCGCAATAATGTAGTAGTGAAGAGGTTCGCTTGCAGAAGCATAACTGCTTGAAAACAAACTGACTATGGATGCAACGATAAGATGTTTTTTCATAACCTTCCCTAGTTATTTGATGAATGACTACTATTATACTAGTTGAGTAATTGTAGTTTGCTAGGATAACAATAATGGTAATTTGTGTATGGTGACAAAAGGAAAACGCTACGTTGGACTCTCCCGACAGTTGATCGGGATGATAATAGCGATCAGTACCTTATTCACAGTTATAGTGACAGGTCTCGGGTTGTATGTAGAGTACCAAAGTCGAGTTTCTTTTATCAGCTCTCAGATCGAGCAGGTCAAGGCTGGCTACCTTTCTGGTTTAACGGCAAGTTTGTGGGTTGAAGATCGAGAGCAATTGTTTGTGCAAGCCGAAGGCATCTCTCGCCTCCCTTCGGTCAGTTACCTTCTTATCGAAAGTCCCGATGAAAAAATTCTAGAGTTAGGTCAAAAGACCGAAGGCCAATCTTATTCTCAGTCTTGGGAAATGGTGCACCAGATGGGCGGCACAGACTTCCCGTTGGCGACGCTCACGGTGCAATCAGACTTGAGCATGATCCTAGATGACTTTGAAGAACGAGTGTTATTGTTGCTCGCCTTCGAAGCCGTTAAAATCTTCTTGTTGTCTCTCGTATGTTTAACCATCGTCTATCGTCTTGTCGTAAAACGTTTGATGACTATGTCTTCCCAAATCAACCAACAACAGGTCGAAGACAACAAACCGCGCTTTATAACGCCAACTCACTCTACTTACAAAGATGAGATATCGACTCTAGAGAGTAGCTATAACCGATCGGTAGAACGTATTCGTCAACAATATCAAGAGCTGGAAAAAGCCAAAGATGTTGCTGAGGTGGCCAACCGCAATAAAAGTGAATTCCTTGCCAATATGAGTCACGAAATCCGTACACCAATGAATGGGATTATCGGGTTGTCGTCTTTGCTCTCTGAAATGGATATGCCGAAAGAGCAAAAAGAGTACATCAACATGCTCAACACCTCTTCTCTTACGTTGCTCGACTTAATCAACGACATTCTCGATTACTCGAAGATCGAAGCGGGGCGACTAGAGCTTCAGCAAGAGCCGATGAAAATGATGGGCATTGCGGCCGACGTTGAATCAACCTTTCGAGTGAAAGCCGAACAGAAAGGGCTTCGATTCCAATTAGCGATCGACCCTAAGATCCCAACCATGGTGATTGGCGACGGTATACAACTAAGACAAGTCCTAAATAACTTAGTAGGTAACGCGATTAAATTTACCGAGCATGGCCACGTCACGCTCTCGCTTCGTTTGGAAGAGGTGGTTGAGCCTGAGCAAAAACTCAGAGTGAGGTTCGAGGTTGTCGACAGCGGTATCGGTATTGCAGAAGACAAACAGAAATCGGTGTTCGATAAGTTTCAACAAGCCGACGGCAGTACCACACGTATTTATGGAGGCACAGGGCTTGGTCTAACAATATGCGAGAAGATAGTGACATTGATGGGCAGCAAGCTTGAACTCACCAGTGTTGAAGGTAAAGGCAGTACCTTCTATTTTACGGCTGACTTTGACCTGTGTTTAGAAGCCGATGAAAGCAATATCGATTTCAATAAGGTTTCGGTTCTGCTTGTGGATGATAGCCAGCTGAACATGCGTATAACGTCTACACAGCTTCAATCCTTTGGCGTTAAGTCTGAGTGCTGTGAAACGGCAAACCAAGCGTTAGAGTTGGTTTCAGAGTCTGTGGCTAAGTCATCACCTTATGATCTCGTTCTGATAGACAAAGTAATGCCGTCCGTTGATGGCTTTCAACTGGCGAGAAGCTTAGTTGAACGCTTTGGTAGCGAGTGTCCCAAGTTAGTGATGATCTCTGCTGACCCTAGAAAGCAAGATGAAGCTCGTGCTAAACAAGTCGGTTTTGTTGCCTACATTGCGCGTCCTTACCAAGATAATCAGCTTAAATGGACCATCAGTGAGGTACTCGCGAGAGCGGCTGATACTTCAGTCTTTACCTATCCGAACAGAGGAGAGGTTGCGTTTAAAGACAATGAACCTGTGCCGTTAAGTAAACCTGCAGCGGTTGTTAAAGATGCTCCCATTGTCTCTGTAAACGCCACACCAGCCGATAAACAAGCTCCAATTCAAGCAGAGTCAAAACCTGTCGCAGTTGCCGGAGAATTTAGTGGTACAGTTTTAGTTGTTGAAGACTCGCGAGTAAACCAACAAGTCGCCAAGATGATGCTCAAGAAGCTTGGCTTTGAGGTTGATATTGCCGACAACGGTGAAATTGGTGTCGAGAAATTCAAAGCCAACGAATACGAGATGATTTTTATGGATTGTCAGATGCCGGTTCTCGATGGCTTCGAAGCGACCAAGCAGATCCGAGCGCTCGAAGAAGGGGCTGCAAAGCATATTCCAATCATTGCGCTGACGGCCAACGTCGTGCAGCGAGACAAGCATTTGTGCTTCGATGTAGGCATGGATGAGTTTTTACCTAAACCGGTTAACCAAGGCAAACTGAGAGAGATCGTAGCGAGTTTCTTGTCGAAAGAGACGGAATCAAACAAAGAACATGAGCAGCACATTGTTTAGTTGAGTATCTCTAATCTTACTTTCATTAAAAGAGTAATGAGGCGAATTAGACATAGTCTTTTATGCCGTTGGTTATATTTGAAGTATCGTGTGAAAGAAATGATAAAGGTGGCCTGAAAAGACCACCTTTTTTGTATGTGTCGGTTTGAACTTAATCTCTATCGATTGCGAACGCAGACCATGCTTGACGTGTCGGCATCACTTCGACTCGGTTAATGTTGATGTGATCTGGCAAGGTTGCGATATAAAACATCTGCTCGGCAATATCCTCTGCTGACAACGGTGTAGTGCCTTGGTAAAGGTTGTCTGAAGCCGTCTGGTTACCTTTAGTTCTTACAAGAGTAAATTCCGTTTCTGCAATACCAGGGGAGAGGTCAGTCACTCGTACCCCTGTGCCTTGTAAGTCACAACGTAGGTTGTAACTGAACTGCTTTACGAACGCTTTGCTGGCACCATACACATGGCTTCCTGGGTAAGGCCACTGTCCGGCGATTGACCCAACATTGATGATTGAGCTTCCTGCGCCTTTTTTAATTAACGTAGGCAACAGCGCATGAGTAACATTAACCAAGCCTGTGACATTGGTATCGATCATAGTATGCCAGTCTTTCAAGTCCACATCAGGCGCGCCTTCTGGTGCCAAAGCTAACCCAGCATTATTGACCAATGCGGTAATCGATGAAAATTCAGCGGGTAATGAATCAATGGCTTGTTTTACGGCGTCTGCGTCTCGAACGTCGAGTTGAATTACATGCACAGGCACCGTTAATTCTTCCTTTAGGTCGAGTAGCCTTTCGATTCGACGACCAGACAGCACTAACGACCAGTTATCTTCTGCGAAACGTTTTGCTGCCGCTTTGCCGAAACCAGAGGTTGCCCCTGTAATGAACGCTATCTTATCCATAAATACATCCTTCTAATTTGAAATTAACATAAGTAGTGCCATGCCGATCAAAATCGGCGCGGTCGTTGTTTTTGCAGACAAGTTCGGTACTGATAGATACAGTTTTTGCCCCAGTACATTGCCAATCAAAGCTGCCGGTAATAGCCATAAACCTGTGATGAACGATTCTTGGTTAAATGCGCCAATCCATATGAAGCCGATCAGTGAAATCGCTGAACTCAGCAGAAAAAACACAATCGCGGTGGCTCTCTGTTCACTGGTTTTAATGGTCAGGTTCATCAAATACGTCACTAATGGCGGACCTCCTGAAGAAGCGGTGGTCATGCTAAACCCCGAAATGGCTCCCGCCCAAAACGCGTGTCGTTGGTGCAACCAAGTGAGGCGTAAGTCCAAAATAATCAGCGTGCTAGCGACCAAAGACATCATCGCGATAAAGGCCTTCAAGCCTGATTCCGATATCGTGCTAATGAAATACAGCGAGAAAGGCACCGCAACCAACATGCCAATACACAGCGGCGCAATAAGCCGGATATTGATGGTGGTTTTACTTCGCTTGAGCAGAGGAAAGGCACTTAAAAAGTCCAACAAGATAGCGATGGTTACCGCTTGCAATGGTGGAACAATAAAGCTGAGGGAAAGCGCTACGATAATCGCAAACCCAAATCCTGAATAGCCTCGAACTACTCCTGCAAACAGAATCAATGTCATCGCTAATCCTAATTCCACTCTTGCTCACCTCTTTGCTTTTGATATTGCTGCTGCGTTAATTAGCGTTCGATGAGACCTGTCTCGTCTGCCTTTCAATCTATTCACACCTAAGAGTTTTGAATAGAGCCAGATCGACGATTGGATTGGGTCAGGCTGTTTGTTGGATCGGGGATGAGACTTGGGCTGATGTACTGGCCCAATGTTTTGTTGAAACTGACACTATGACCTCCGCCCTGTTTGGGATGAAGATTATTCCATCCGATAGCGCAGCCTTTTCAATGTCGTGTTTTGTGTCTTTCATTCTCGAAGACGAGCCAAGCACGAGCGGCTGTGAATCTAGTGTTGTTAATGGAGACGATGAAATGGAAGTATCAACAGAACAGCTTGTGAACCAAGATATTATCGACCTCGACAAGAGCGTATTTCATTCTTGGTCGATTCAAGAAGCAGCGGAGCCTATCGCCATTGCGGGTGGGCAAGGATGCAAAATGTGGGACTACGAAGGTAAAGAGTACCTTGATTTTAGTAGCCAACTGGTTAACACCAACATTGGTCATCAGCATCCACAAGTGATCAAAGCGATTAAAGATCAAGCGGACTCATTGGTAACCGTTGCCCCTGCGACCGCCAACCTCACTCGCGGTTTGGCGGCCAAGCGCATCTTGTCGAAAGCGCCAAGCTCGTTTAAGAAGGTGTTCTTTACCAATGCAGGCGCAGACGCCAACGAAAACGCGATTCGCATGGCGCGACAATTCACAGGGCGCGACAAGGTGCTATCTGCTTACCGTTCTTACCATGGCAATACAGGTACTGCGATTGCTGCGACGGGGGACTTTCGTCGAATTCCAAACGAGTATAGCCGTGGGCACGTTCACTTCTTCAATCCATTTCTCTATCGAAGCGAGTTCAATGCGGCGACTGAGGCAGAAGAGAGTGAGCGTGCCCTGCAGCATTTAGAGCGAGTGATTGAATGCGAAGGGCCAACAGCGATTGCAGCGATTATTCTAGAGACCATTCCGGGAACCGCTGGCTTTCTCATTCCGCCCAAAGATTACCTTATCGGCGTGCGTGAGCTGGCAACCAAACATGGTATTCAGCTGATCTTTGATGAGGTGATGGTCGGCTTTGGCCGCACGGGCAAGTGGTTTGCGTTTGAACACTTCAATGTAGTGCCAGATCTGATTACTTTTGCGAAAGGGGTGAACTCGGGTTATGTGCCGGCTGGTGGCGTGGTGGTCAGCGAACCGATCGTTGAGTACTTTAAGTCAAACTTCTTTATGGGCGGCTTAACGTACTCAGGTCACCCTTTGGCGATGGCTTCTATCGTTGCAACGCTCGATGTGATGGAGCAAGAGGGCATTGTCACACACGCTGATAACGTCGGTAACAGCGTTTTAGGGCCGCTTCTACTGAGCCTTCAAGAGTTGCACCCTATGATTGGTGATGTGCGCGGCAAAGGGATGTTCTGGGCTGTAGAGCTGGTGGAAGATCGTGAAAGTAAAACACCTTTGAGCAATGAAAAAATGGGGCAATTGAAAGCGCAATTGACCAAGCGAGGCCTGTTGACCTTCATTGTGAATAACCGCATTCACGTTGCGCCACCTTTGGTTATTCAGCCAAGCGAGATAAAGAAAGGCGTTAAGATCATTGATGAAGTGTTGTTTGAACTTGCTTCTTAATTCTTCAAAATATAGCTGACACAGAAACACAGGCACTTTGGTAAAGGATTCCCCGTCCTTTTCAAAGTGCTTATTTTTCCTGAGTGCTTGGCTTTTGAGTGTCTAGCTTCCAATTGGTTAGGTATAGTCGAAAAAGAGCATCGATTGATGCTCTTTTTTACGTCATTGTCTTGAATAACAACGTCTACATAACCCTTTGTGATGCTAGCTCTTCATTACCTCTGACAGCTCTTTGATGCCGGGGGCGATCAAGTCTTTGTCGATGGCGTGAAAGCCCAATCGAAAATAGGAATTGGGGTCATATTCTGACAATGCTTCACAGCCCGATTCCGTTTCGGTATTCGTCATAAAGTGTGAATAGCCTGTCTCAATCAATATGCCCTTTTGGGCGGCTCGTGAAGCTAAACGCTGGCTATTGATGTGGCTGGGCGTTTGTAGCCACAGAGAGTTGGCCTGCTCGCTTTGAGCCAGTCGCTTGCAGTCAGGTAGGTACTTCAAGACCGCATCGTTGATCAGCTTCCAGCGCTGGCGTGTGTTTTCCCTAAAGCGCCTCACAAAGCTGTCGTAGTAGCCTTGTTCAATAAAGTGCGCTACTTCCATCTGAACACGGCTTGGCGCATGTCGGTACATCAAGCGACGCAGTATTCTAAGGTCGTAGATTAACTCTTCAGGTGCCACGATGTAACCTAACCTCAAGCCGGGTGCCAGTAGCTTAGAGAAGCTGCTGACGTAGATGACTCTCCCTTCCTTGTCATTGGCTTTTAGCGCGGGTTTAGGATTCCACTCCACGTTGCACTCGGCGTCATAGTCATCTTCGATAATTACCGCGTCATTGGCTTTGGCCATTTCAAGTAACTGAGTTCGACGCTCATCACTCATGGTGACGCCGGTTGGAGCTTGATGGCTAGGCGTGACATAGAAGTGATCACACAGTGAAGAGTGCTCATTGAATCTCAATCCTTGTTCATCCACTTGATGCGGGTGTAACTGCGCGCCAGAGAGATTGAAGATGTGATTCGCTTCTTTGTAGCCGGGGTTCTCGACTCCGACTCGACTCTGATGGTTCATGAGCAAAGTCGAAATCAAATACAGCGCATTCTGCGAACCTAAGGTTATGAGGATCTCATCACTTTGGGCATGAATACCGCGCTGTGGGAGCACCCTTGTGCGTATCTGTTCGACCAGCATGTCGACGTCTTTATCGACCTTGTCGCAAAGCCAGCGGTGATCATGTGGGTCTGAGGTGACCTTTCTTGTCGCTTCTCGCCATTGAGCTAATGGGAAGTCATTGATAGAGGGTTGGCCAAAAATAAATGGGTATTGGTAACAACTCCAATGCGAGGGTTTGACGATGCGTGGGTATTGGCCCAATTGCAGCTTAACGCGTTTGCTCCAATCCGGTGCATTGTCGCTGTCGGCTGATTCAAAATGATCCAAACTCGCGTCGATAGTATCACTCGGGTTTTCATACTTTTCTGAAAGGTAATAACCACTGCGAGGCTTACTGATGAGGTAGCCATCGTCGAGCAAACTGTCGTACACCAACGAGACAGTATTGCGTGAAACACCCAATTGGCTAGACAGCTTACGACAAGACGGAAGCGCTTGTTCAGCCGGAAAAATACCATTCAATATCGCCGTCACCAAATAGCTACGTACTTGTTCTTGCAGGCTTCTTTTGGAATCAAACTCGATGAAACAATTGTGATTTATCGCCATGAGATACAGTCCTTATTCTCAGTGAACCTCAGTCCAATTTGTATAAAAGAGCAAGAAATGCGCCAGAGTTCATATTGATGTTTTAAGAGTGTGTTTTGCTCTCTCTCAACCCCGAAAATTACGTTGTCCCAAACTAGAAAATCGTTCTGTCCCAACCTGAAAATTAAATTGGCTCTACGTCTCCGATGCATTCCGTTCATAAAGTAAAGGCAGGCAAATAATCTCGATAAGGAAAGCGTATGAAACAGGGAATGACGATGAAGGCATGGGTTTCAACAGCGGCAGCGACAGTTGTACTGGGTTGTTTTGGAGTCGCACAAGCATCGGAGCTTGCAGCCATCGAAAAGCAAGGCTTCATGAAAGTGGCGACAGAAGACAACTACTCTCCATTCAACTATATCGACCGCGGTAAGCCTGCGGGGATTAACAAAGATTTGCTTGATGAGTTACGTGAATATTCGAAGTTCGATATCGAACAAGAGATCTTACCTTGGACAGGACTACTCGCTTCGGTATCTGCGGGTCAATATGATGTGGCGTTAACTGGCGCGATCATTACCGATGCTCGCTTGAAGGCCTTTGATTTCACTCCACCTATCGCTTCAGCGCAGCATTACTTCTTAACCAGAGCTGACGCGGAAGATATTAATACGGTAGCCGATTTAGATGGAAAAACAGTGGGCTTACAAGCGGGCAGTGCTTTGCTAGAAAGGCTTCCAGAGCTCGAAGTGATGCTCGAAGCACAAGGCAAATCTTTGGGTAAAGTGGTGCAGTATCAATCCTACCCAGAAGCGTATTCCGACTTGGCAATCGGCCGAATAGACTATGTGATCAACAGTGTGGTTTCAGTTAACGAGGTAGTGAAATCCAAAGCGAAGGTGTTCAAAAAAGGCGAGGCGGTGTCTGGTCCTGGTTTCGTGAGCTGGCCTGTTCCTAAAGAGAACCCTGAGCTTTTGGCTTATTTAACGGAATTTTTCCTGCACCTAGAGCAAACAGGAAAAATGGCGGAGTTGCAGAAGAAGTGGTTCGGTGAGTCGTTCGACCAACTGCCTTCAGAGGCCATCACTTCCGTTGAGCAGTATCACAAGCTAACAGCAGTCCAATAGATGGATAAGCATGCGCTGACACAAACAGTTAACGGCTGTTTGTGTCCATGCCAATGGGTTCAAAGCGGTTTAACCCATGAGTCATTTGCGCAAAACCTATCGAAAGAAGTCGCTTATCAAAGAGGTCGTTTATGGATTATTACGCTTGGGAACAGTTGCTACAGGGCGCGTGGGCAACGGCATGGATATCGGCAGTATCGATTGTATTAGGTGTCGTCATCGGGCTAGTCATTGCTTTAATTCGAATGATGAAAATCCCGTTTGTGGATCAAATGCTGGGTATCTATGTCAGCTGGGCACGAGCAACGCCTTTGGTGACACTGGCTCTGTTTATTTTCCTTTCTTTTCCGTCATTTGGCATCAATTTAGATAAACACGTTTCTGCTATTTTAGCTCTCACACTCAATACATCGGCATTCAATGCAGAGATTTGGCGCAATGCCTTTCTTAACTTTTCAAAAGGACAAATGGAAGCGGCAGAAGCCATTGGTATGAGACGTATCACTTATTTTCGCCGCATCATGTTCCCGCAAATGGTGATCATGAGCCTACCAGCGCTAGTCAATGAGATGTCGTTCTTAATCAAAGGCAGCCCAGCGATTGCGGTGATCGGCATCGTCGACCTAACTCGTGTCACCAATCGAATCTCTGCGGTTACCTATGAACCACTTGGGCCGATTCTATGTGCCGGTGCCATTTACATGTTGATTATTGGCGTGTTGGTGAAGTTGCAAGCTGTGGCTGAAAACCGAGCCACTTATCTGCAGCAATAAGTGCATACATCTGTTTACAGTAGCAGCAACAGTTTGGCCGTCATCACTACTTGGTCAGCTACACCATTTACCTGCTTGTGAAGCGTCATTGAGTGGGTAAATTTAAGGAGTAAATATGGAAGAATGGAATATTATCTGGCAACAAAAAGAGCTGTTTGCTTCTGGTTTTGTGACCACGTTTTATCTTTTTGTTTCGTCTTCAATCTTGAGTTTCGTCATAGGCATTGGTTTGTTGTACTGTCTCGAAAACTCGAGACTCGGTGTTAAGTACACCATCAACAGTTTGATAGGCATGATGCGCACCTTACCGTTTCTGATTTTAGCCTATCTGCTCTATTACGGTTTGCCTCAGGTTGGCATTCGACTAGATGCAGTGACTGCGGGAATCATCGCACTCAGCCTCTATCATGGTACCTATTTCTGTGAGATTTTCCGAGGTGTTCGTAAGGGGTTAGAGCCTGGTTACATCGAAGCGGCGCACGCTTATGGCTTTTCTAAACTCAAAACCTTCACACGAGTCATCACACCCAACGTGTTGTGTAAGTCGGTTCCTCTGATCACTAACCAACTCATCATCTGCTTAAAAGACACTGCGTTTCTTAGCATCATCACCGTCGCAGAAATTACCGCGGCCGCCAACAGCATTCAATCGACCTACTTCATCCCATTGAATGCGTTCATCATTGCTATCGCGCTCTACTGGGTTGTGAGTATTGCACTTGAAAGCATCACCAAACGAATCCAAACCAAAGTTGAACTTAGAGGACTTAGCCATGCTTAAACAATCAGAGATTATTGAAACGGAAGCACCGATTAACCCTTCTTTGGGCGTGAATTTGGAAGTGATTGAGTGCGAGCCACTATTGGAAGAACGAGAGACGATCATCAAGGTTGAAAACCTGTCGAAACAGTTTCATGGCATCGAAGTACTGCGAGACATCAACCTCAACATCAACAAAGGCGATGTGGTGAGTATTCTCGGCTCGTCAGGTTCGGGGAAATCGACGCTACTGCGTTGCATGAACTGGTTAGAGCAGCCAGAGCGCGGCACGATTTTTATGGGTGATGAGCGTATTGGTATCAACTCTGAAACGGGTAAGCCACTCAAATACAAAGAGTTGGCGAAACTTCGAGAGCGTCTTGGAATGGTTTTCCAAAGCTTCAACTTATGGCCGCATCTCACCGTGTTGCAAAACGTCATGGAAGCGCTGGTTCATGTTAAGAAGATAGCGAAATCAGACGCCGAGGAGATGGCTCGTAAGCAACTCGACAAGGTTGGGATGTCACACAAACTAGAGAGTTACCCAAGCATGTTATCGGGTGGGCAAAAGCAACGTGTCGCGATTGCCAGAGCTCTCGCGATGGAACCGGATGTATTGCTGTTTGATGAGCCAACCTCCGCGCTCGACCCTGAATTGGTCGAAGAGGTGTTACTGGTAATGAAGAAGCTATCGCAAGAGGGTTACACCATGGTGGTGGTGACTCATGAGATGGAATTCGCGCGTCAGGTGTCGGATCAGGTGGTATTCCTTGAGAAGGGCATCTTGATTGAGAAATCCAACCCTGAGAAGTTCTTCACTAACCCAGATTCAACAAGGGTAAGGAAGTTCCTCAAGCTTGATTCATGAGCTAGATGATTCGCGCACCTTAATGTTTGATTGTTAAAAAACTCCGACTGAATCAGTCGGAGTTTTTGTATTTGTGTTGCTACCGCATTAAGAGGATGTGGTACTAGCCAATGCTATCAATGTGGATCACTACTGAGTCTGGTCGCCAGTATTCCAACTCGCAATCCATTAGTTCACCGTCCTGTTTGTAGTTCACTCGGCAGATCTTAAGAACAGGCTGGCCCTCTGCCAAATTCAGCGCCTTGGCGACATGCGCAGGGGCAGAGGTGGGTATCACATCAAAGCGCGAGCGTTGGGTCTCGTAGCCGTATTTTTCTCGGTAGATGCCTGTCAGCGACATGGTGAGGTTTTCTGACAACACCTTCTCAAACAACGGCGCTTTTAAGACGTTTTCAACAAACAGCACCGCTCGGCCATCAATAAAGCGTAGTCGCTCAATCACGTGTATCGGCGTTATCTGTTCTATCTCTAATGCTTTGGCGTAATCGCCCGCGGCCATCTCTGTGCGGGTGCTCAGCAGCCTTGTTTCTGCAATACGATGTTGTTCGCGAATCATTTGATGAAAGTGAGAGCGAGACAGCGGGTTGTAGCGAATTCGTTCGGGTGACACATACCAGCCTCGACGCTCTTCTCTGTATATCAGACCTTCGGTTTCTAATGACACCAATGCATCTTTGAGCGTGATTCGTGTGGTGGAAAACAGTTCGCTAAGGTTTCTTTCTGATGGCAGTTTTTGCCCTTCAATGAAGATACCTGATTGAAGCTGCTCTCGAATACTCGCCTTAATTCTTCCTAACTGTGTCCCTGATTGCCCGGTGCCCAATGTTCTCATTACTGATCTAGTCCATAAGTTCGTGTGCTTAATAAGGTAAACCATGGAGTTAACAGGAATGTGACAGTAAACAATGGCTTATTGTCATATGAGTGAAATATAACTGCCACGTAAATGCACTCGAACTGTCAAATAACTTACGGCAAACCGTCACATTCCGGCTATAGCATACAAAACGAACTTACTGACCTAGTCCAGAAGGATAGAGACAATGAAAACTTTGCTTAGCCGTTCAACTGTATCGCCAGCTAAATTAATCGGTTCACCTGCAAAATTGATAGGCACAACCGCTAAATTGATTGGTGTAACAGGACTTACGGCAACACTTTCAATGCCAGCGATGGCGAAGGATGCTGATCTTGAGTCACTGATTGAAGCCGCTCAAAAAGAGGGTGCAGTTTACAGTGTGGGTATGCCAGACAGTTGGGCAAACTGGAAAGGCACATGGACTGACCTGAAAGCAAACTACGGTTTGAAGCATCAGGATACCGATATGAGCTCGGCGCAAGAGATCTCGAAATTTGAAGCAGAGAAGAAAAACGCAACCGCTGATATTGGTGATGTGGGTTTCGCATTCGCACGTGTGGCCGTAAAGAAAAACGTCACTCAGCCATACAAACCAACCACTTGGAATGACATTCCAGACTGGGCAAAAGACAAAGATGGTCACTGGGCTCTGGCTTACACAGGTACTATCTCGTTCATTTCAAACAACAACCTTGTTGAAGATGCGCCGAAAACTTGGAGTGACCTACTAGAAGGCGACTACAAAGTCACAGTGGGCGATGTCGGCGTAGCCGCGCAAGCAAACAACGCGATTCTAGCGGCTGCATTTGCTAACGGTGGTGATGAGTCGAACCTAAAACCAGCGATTAAATTCTTTGGTGAACTAGCGAAGCAAGGCCGTCTATCTTACACAGATCCAAGCATTGCGAACCTTGAAAAAGGCGAAGTGGAAGTCGCGATCATGTGGGACTTCAACGCATTGAACTACCGCGACAAGATCGACCGTGAGCGCTTTACGGTAAGCATTCCACAAGATGGCTCAGTGATTTCTGGTTACACCACCATCATTAACAAATACGCACAAAACCCGAACGCGGCGAAGTTGGCTCGTGAATACATCTTCAGCGACCAAGGCCAAATCAACCTAGCAGAAGGTTACGCACGCCCAATCCGCAGCAACATTACGCTACCTCAATCAGTACAAGACAAGCTGATCTCAAACGATGAATACAGCAATGTTCACCCAGTGAATGACTTCTCAGCATGGGAAAAATCAGCACGTCGCCTGCCACGTCAATGGCAAGAAAGCGTATTGATTCACCAGCAATAACCCCGCTTAACACACCACCTGTAACGGGTGGCTTATAGAAACAAGCAATAGAGATTAGACCATGAGCAATAAGGTTATCCTTGTTGTTCTAGATGGACTGAACTATCAGGTAGCCCGTGATTGCATGGGCTACCTGAACGGTCTTCTAGAACTAAGTGATATGCAGATAAAACAGAGCGATTCGTACAATAAACAGAGCACTTCGCAGAGCACGCAAAAAAACAAGCTGCGCGCCACGCTTTACCCTGTGCAATGTGAGCTGCCATCTATGTCACGCCCGCTGTATGAGTGCATTTTAACTGGGGTTCGCCCTGTCGAAAGTGGCATCGTTAACAACCAAATCGTGCGTTTATCGAATCACGAGTCGATCTTTAGCTTGGCTAAATCGCAGGGCAAAGTGACGGCTGCTGCGGCATATCATTGGGTGAGTGAGCTGTATAACCGAGCGCCGTTTGACGCTGTGCGTGACCGTTTTACCAACGATGAAAGCATGAACATTCAACACGGCTGTTTCTACCATTGGGACCACTACCCAGATGAAGCCTTGTTCTTGGATGCAGAGCACTTGCGCGTGACTCATCAGCCTGATTTTTTACTGATTCACCCAATGAACATTGACGACATGGGACACAAGCATGGGCTGGATTCTCGCCAGTACCGTAATAGTGCTCGTGGCGCGGATATTTACCTATCAAACTATCTTGAGAAATGGGTAGACGATGGTTATCAAGTGATCATCACCAGTGACCACGGCATGAACAATGACTTGTCTCACGGTGGCATTCTGCCTGAAGAGCGTGAAGTGCCATTCTTTGTGATTGGCGATAAGTTCACACACCAAGCCTGTTCAGTGAAACAGACCGATATCTGCGGCAGCGTCTGTCAGTTACTCAACCTTGAACACGATAAATCTTACACTCAGGAATTGTTGGCCTTATGAGCAGTTCTGTAATTACGCAGAGCGATGGCTCTGCGCTTCAACCCAAAACCAAATCTTTGTTTCAACGCTTCAAGCCCGCTTCGTGGCTTGCGCCTTTCGCGCTGTTTTTCTATCTGTTCCAACTGGCACCTATGGTTTGGGTGCTGATCAACAGCTTCTTCTACGACGATGAGCTCTCTCTCGAAAACTATTCTGAAATATTCGATTCTGCTTTCATGATGCAGGCTTTTGGCAACAGTTTATGGTTGTCGATTTGGTCGAGCATTGTTGGCTTGGCGATTGCAACTCTGTTGGTCTCTTCATTGCGCCGTGTTGATTCTAAAATCCGCGATGCGGTGATCGCGTTTACCAATATGAGCAGCAACTTCTCTGGTGTGCCTCTGTCGTTCGCATTCATCATCATCTTGGGCACCAATGGTGCGATTACCTTATTGCTCAAGCAGTATGGATTGCTGGGTGATTTCGACCTTTACGGCAAGTGGGGCTTGCTGGCGATTTACATCTACTTCCAGATCCCATTGGCGGTGTTGTTGCTGTATCCAGCGTTTGATGCTCTGAGTGACGACTGGCAAGCCGCTTCGGCACTGCTTGGCGCGAAAACTTGGCAATACTGGACCAAAATAGCACTGCCTGTGTTGTCGCCTGCCTTGTTCGGCACCTTCATCATCTTGATTGCTAATGCGATTGGCGCCTATGCGAGTGTGTATGCGTTGACCTCGGGCAACTACAACGTGATTACGATTCGTATCGCGAGCTTGGTATCGGGCGACTTGTTCTTAGAACCAAACCTAGCTGCGGCAATTTCAGTGATTCTGATGGCGATGCTGGCCTTCATCACCGTGATTAACCAATGGCTGATCAGCAAAAGCTACGCAGGGAAGAGAAAGTAATGAACACCGTCAATACTCGTTTTCATAAAACGGTTGTCTATTCGATTGTCGGCATCATGATGATCCCGATCTTAGCGACCTTTATTTACTCGATCTCTTCTCGTTGGGGCGCAACGATCCTGCCGGATGGCTTCACGTTAGATTGGTATATCAACCTGCTGACCGATCCTCGCTTCTTACAAGCTTTTGGTCGTTCACTGTTTATCTGTGTGGCAGCACTGTCATTGAGTGTGGTGTTGGTCTTGCCTGCGATTTTCGTGGTGTTTTACTATTTCCCGAAACTCGACAAGGTGATGAATATCCTGATCTTATTGCCATTCGCTGTGCCACCCGTGGTGTCGTCGGTTGGCTTGCTTCAGCTATATGCCGATAGTGAAATTTCCTTGATAGGCACACCGTGGATCTTGATTGGTACTTACTTCACCATCGCGTTGCCATTCATGTACCGCGCGATTGCCAACAGCTTTGAAGCGATTAACCTGCACGATTTGATGGACGCGGCACACCTGCTCGGTGCAAGCACCACCAAGGCGTTCTTGTTGATTATTCTGCCAAACCTTAAGAAAGGCTTAATGGCGTCGCTGTTCTTGTCGTTCTCGTTCCTATTGGGCGAGTTCGTGTTCGCCAACATCTTGGTGGGTACACGTTACGAGACACTGCAAATCTACCTATACAACATGCGTCAAACCAGCGGCCACTTCACGTCAGCCCTAGTGATGACGTACTTCCTGTTTATTTTCTTACTGACTTGGTTGGCAAGTCGTTTCAGCCAGGGAACAAAATAATGAGCTATGTAAATGCGAAAAACCTTACCAAAAGCTTTGGTGACAACACGGTGTTTGAAGACATTCAATTTTCAATTGAGAAGGGCGAATTCATTACTCTGCTTGGCCCAAGTGGCTGTGGTAAATCGACTCTACTGCGCAGCTTGGCTGGCCTGAATCCTGTTGATGGTGGCGAGATCTGGGTGAACGGTGAAGAGATTACTCACCAAGTGCCACAACAGCGTGGCATCGGCATGGTGTTTCAATCTTATGCGCTGTTCCCGAACATGACGGTTGAAGGCAACATTGCGTTTGGCCTCAAGATGAAAAAGCTTGCTGCTGACGAGATTAAGCACGAAGTCGCGAAAGTGATTGGGCTGGTGGATTTAACGGGCAAAGAGAAATTCTACCCGCATCAGCTATCAGGCGGTCAGCGTCAGCGTGTGGCTTTGGCAAGAGCTTTGGTGGTCAAGCCGCGTATTCTGCTACTTGATGAACCGCTTTCTGCACTGGATGCTAAGATCCGTAAACACCTTCGCCAACAGATCCGAGATATTCAAAAAGAGATGAACCTGACCACGATCTTCGTGACCCACGATCAAGAAGAGGCGATGATCATGTCTGACCGTATCTTCTTGATGAATAAAGGCGAGATCGTACAAACGGGTACACCCGAAGAGATCTACACTCAACCTGCCAATGAATTCGTGGCGGGGTTCATGGGGCACTATAATTTGGTGCAAGCAAACCAAGCTAAGCAACTTTTCAACATTGAAACGGAATGGAAAGTAGCGATTCGACCGGAATCTATCTACGTGAAAGAGCAAGGTCGACAATATGGCGAGCATATCTCCGCGCCGAAAACGGGCACCATTCGTAACCACCAGCTCTTGGGTAACGTGATTCGCTACCAAGTGGACGTTGATGAGTGTGAATTAACGGTCGACCTACTCAACCGCTCCTCTGAACGACTGTTGGCAAACGGCAGCCAACTTGAACTCCTGTTTAACCTTAACGAAATTCAACCTGTGAGAGCCTAAGATGTTCAAACCTTTGTATGTATTTGATATGGACGAAACGCTGATCAATGCCGATGCAGCGATGCTCTGGAATGAGTTCTTGGTTGAAAAGGGCATTGCCACAGCGCCCAACTTTATTGAAGAAGATAAGCGCTTAATGGGCTTGTATTCGGAAGGCAAATTGAACATGGAAGATTACCTCACGTTTTCCATGCAGCCTTTAGCCGATATGCCAACAGAGCAAGTCAGCGCTTTGGTGGAAGAGTGTGTCGAGCAGCATATTTTGCCTAAACAGTTCAAGCAGTCGAAACCTTTGATTGAACAGCTAGAAAATGACGACATCGATATGCTGATCATCTCTGCCAGCGTGACCTTCTTAGTGGAAGCTGTGGGGCGTAAGATTGGCATCGAGAATGCACTTGGTATCAATTTGATTGAAAACCAAGGCCGCTTTACGTCTCAGATCTCAGGTGTACCAAGCTACCGTGAAGGCAAAGTGACGCGTTTAAAAGAGTGGTTAGACAATCAAGAAACCAACTATTCAGATATCCACTTTTATACCGATTCAATCAACGACTTACCTTTGTGTGAACACGCCGATTTTGCTTATTTGGTGAACCCGTGTCCGCGTTTAAAAGCGTTAGCTGATCAACTGAACTGGTCGATTCTCAACTGGGATTAACGCTGATCCCATCTTTGAATTATGTTCGCTTTAGAACGAAAAAAGCCGCTGATGAAAGCGGCTTTATGATTCGTATTATTCTATTTCTAGTTTGTAACCTATCCCGTAAATGGATTTGATGTAGTCACATTTTTCATTTATCGAGACCATTTTTTTGCGTAAGTTTTTGATATGGCTATCGATAGTGCGATCACTGACCACTCTTCTATCGTCGTAGATTTTATCAATCAATTGATCGCGACTATAAATGCGGCCAACATTTTGATAGAGAAGGTGCAAAAGCCGAAACTCAGCTGGCGTTAAACTTAGCTTAATACCACATAGGACAGCGGTCATACTCAATTCATCAATATCAATGGCGTTCGTTGGTGACGTGGCTTGGGGCTTGTTGGAACGGCGCAAAATATTTTTCACCCTCACAACCACTTCTCTCGGGCTGTACGGCTTACATATATAATCATCTGCACCCAGTTCAAGCCCAACGAGTCGATCAATCTCTTCGACCTTGGCTGTCGCCATAACCACTGGGATGTCACTGAACGTTCTCAGCTCTCGATAAATATCCAACCCGTCTCGATTGGGTAGCATGAGGTCGAGAATAATGAGTTTAGGCGATGCTTGCTTTACCCAGTCAATGACAAGGTTACCATCGATAATATGATGACTTTCAAGGCCAGAGTGCTCTAAGTACTCACACAGTACACTTGCTAATGCAGGCTCATCTTCGACGACTAAAATCACGATTTTATTTCCTTTGGTAACGCTATGATGATTCGTAGTCCACCCAATTCTGAGTGGTCGGCAGTAATGTGTCCTTGGTGCGCTTCAACGATATTTTTACAGATAGATAAGCCAAGCCCAGAACCGCCACTTGAGCGACTGCGCGATTTATCAACGCGGTAAAGCCTCTCAAACAAACGCGGAAGTGATGCATCAGGTACACCTGGATCACTGTCTTCAACGTTGATAATAATACTATCACTAATGTCGGTAACATCTATCGATACATGCCCATTATCGCTAGTGTATCGTGCGCTATTTTCCAACAGATTCACAAACAGTTGTGTCAGTAATCTCTCATCACACGAGGTAAACAGTGGGGCTGAATGGTCATAGTGCTTTGTTAATGTGATTCTTTTCTGTTCTAAACGGATCGAGTTTTGAACGATCACAGAATCAATCAGTTTATGTATATCAACGTTGTTTTTAACATTGAGGTTAAATCCGATGTCATACAGGGAGAGTTGATGAAGATCCTCAACGAGTTGACCCAGTGTGATGATTTGTTGATGTAACGAGTCGATGTATTTTGGCTCAGGAGATCGGATACCGTCTTGTAGCGCTTCTAGTTCACTTCTTAGCACGGTGATCGGCGTTCTAAGTTCATGTGAAATATCCGATAACCACTGTTCTCTAAGTGTTTTCTGTTTTCTTAGTGTCTCGACAACACCGTTGAATATTCCGATGAGATCGGACAATTCATCATTGCCGCTTTTTTCAATGTAGAAATCGAGATCGCCATTTTCGATAGATTTGGCACCTTTCGACAAAGCACGCAATGGTTTCAAAAATCGCCTAACAAGAAATAAAGCGATAAGGAATGAAAGCAACACGGTAATCGAAGCGATAGTGCTTACATGCGTCGTTTGTTGTTTGAAAAAGCTTTCTGCCAAAGGCCCTGATATTTCATCCATCTGGACGATGGAGATATACCCAATCACTTGATCATCCCGTGTTATTTCGACTAGTGCTTGATGCTGACCATCTTCAAGGTGATGTAGGTTTTCAGGCGGTCCAATTATGGCTCGCCCGTCTTGATCTAAAATGTTGAGTCGTTGCCAAATAGGTTGAAGGCCTGGCGCTTCCGGCTCTCTTAATGGTGGTGGCGATGGGTGTCTGTCACGAGGATGTGGTCGTGAGGGGCCGCTAATGCTACTGGCGATTAAATGTGGTTCACGCTCTAGCCGCCTCCACTTTTCGGAAGGTGAGTAATATTGCTTTAAGTTATTGGCGAGTTCTTGAGCTAGGGCAATCTCATTATTATTTGTGAAATCTTGGAGCCCTCTTTGAAAACTGGAGTTAATAAAATAGGTCAGTACAAAGAGCATGGTCACGCACACCATTAGTATTGAAACAAACAGTTTGGTGAAAATTGATATGCGCACGTTCTCTCCAGAAATTAAAGTGAATTAAGACGATAGAGTGAGTTAAGACAATAAAATGAGATAAACCAATATTAGCCCTCGATCGTGTGGGAAATATGGACATTGATTTCTTTATTCATCTTAGGCCATGTATAAGCACTCTTTTGTTAGAAATGAATAGCGAGCTGACAGGGTGCTATACCCCATCAGCTCGCATTGAATTATCACTATTTTAGGATAACCCTCTAACCATTATTGACGTCTTGGTGGTGGTGGCGGAACTTCCTCTTCCGATAGACCACCGCTTCCATCTGCGTCTAGTTTATCAAAGTCATCGGCGAGTGGACCTCTGAGCTCTTCTAATTGTAACTCGCCATCACCGTTTGCATCCATTTCTTCAAAGCTTGGCATTTCTCTTGGGCCTTCACGGCTTTCAGCACACGCTTGAAGCGCGAATGTCGATGTCAGTAAAAGTAATGCTGTCGTGATTTTGTTCATAATTTAATTCCTATTCGTAACCAAATATAAGTGTATTTCTTTGACGCAAATAGGTTAGCGATCAAATTAGCAGAGAAAATGGATAAATCTAGGAGATGAAAGTTAGCGTTTAACTTTAATAGGGCATCAGGTCATCAGCCCATCAAGTCAGGTTGTTTAAACCTCCATTGTTTCTACATAGTTTCCACATTTTCTATTTTTATCCTAGTCCACTATTGAACTCATGAATTTAATGCCTTTAGCAATAAAGGCAGAAAGCTATCGTTGGTATTGAAATGGATTATTTTTTAGGAGCCGTAGAATGAAGGCAATGGTAAAAAAATCAGTCGTTGTCTCTTCTACGTTGTTGGTTGCTTCTTATAGTAACGCTGCGCTTTATAGGGTGGTTTTGGAGGAATCACCAGTAGAAACGGAATCGGTGTATGGGGTCGCAGTTGAACCAGAGCTTGGTACAACGGATTGCTTTAGTACCAGTTGTGGTGACACCGACTACGCATTCGCAGGGGAAGCTCAAAATGCAGAACCAGGTTTTTCCTTTAAAGAGGAGGTCCCCTTTGGTATCGATAACACGTTCTACTATTTGGATTATGACGATATCTATAGCTACTGCACGAGCGAACTTGGCTACGCGACTTGTGAAGCTTGGAGTTCTTTATTGTGGTATGGCGATGATGATGCGGGCATTGGAGGCTTGAAAAATGAGCGTGATGCGTATTACGGGCTGAGCTATCAGACCAATTCCACGGCTTTTTATGATTCTTCTTCGCTAAGCGAGATCCCAGATGTTGGCAGCAACCCACCTGATGTGAGCAGTTATAGTTATTCCTTTGTTGATGGAACAGAGGAGAAGGTCATCACTAAAGTTGACGAGAATGGTTTTGTTCTTGGTAACACCAGCAGTGGTTACTACAGTTATAACAACCAATATATTCAGTTGTATAGGCAGCGTGGTTACTACGATACAGGCACTGAATTTACGGTTCTCCAACCTGAAGCCGATACCAGCATTACGATCAGCGATGCTGACGGCGAAGCGAATATAATCTCCCAAATGGGAAGAACGATGGCTTTTGACTCTTTCAGTTATGGAGGGGAAAGCTATGTGGTCGGAAGCGCGTCCGTTGCAACTTTTTATTACAGTGATGGATACAAAGATTATGACTCTCCGTACACATCCGACAGTGATGCTGAGGATCTAGATAATTGTATCGATGAAGATATTGAGCCTGCTTTATATCCAGAGTGTCAGAACTTTGCTTTTGCTAATCGAGCTTTTGTCTGGAATATAACCGATGCGAATGGTCCCAATGATGATGGAAACCGTTTTGCAGTATCCGATTGGGAAACCAGTTCGACCTATTACTCTTACAACGATGATGAAGCTTCAGCACAAGCGAGTGTGAGGGCTGCAACGATTTCGTCTAGAGGGACATATAGCTCTTATCCTGTTTTAGTTGGTTACAATACGGAACTAGATGATTCAGATAACTTTCTTATGCAGGCTGCTGTGTTTAGGCCAAGCAGTACGTCAAATTTCAGCGTTTCGGAAAATGCTTGGACGACTACATTTATCGCTAATGCGACGGTAGAAGTGAGTGATTCATACATTCACAGTAATTCTGTCGCAACAGACATTAATGAAAACATGATGGTTATTGGTTATGCAAAAAGAGATGGTGATTATCCGTCGGATCGTGTGTCTGATAATCGTATGTTCGTCGCTGATGCGAATGACACAACGCCAACAGCCACATTCTTCGCAAGTTTAGGTGAAGACATTTTCTTTGACAGTGCAGAGGGAAAAGCAAGTGAGATCAACAGCTACAATGAAATCGTTGGCTATGTTGACGCCGAAACTCACGCTGAAGTAGACGGACATGAAAGAAGGCATCGCGGCTTCATTTTCCCTTATAACGACACTGGTACCGATGCTGATAGACGTGCAAGATATAATGATCAAGCTTGGTGGTTAGACGACCTAACTAACGGTGGTGACGACAGTGATGCCAACAACCACTTTAGAATATTGGACGCAACCGACATTAATGACGCGGGTGTTATCTCAGGGACGGCAATACAATGTTTTGCGAGTGAAAGTAGCTCCTCTTCTATGGCTTATGATTCAACCGCGCACTTTGCATATTGTAATGATGGAGTAGGTGACGAGAGGGTGGTGGCTGTGAAACTTATCCCGATATCTGGAGCAACAAGTGAAGACATTGCTGAAAGAAGTGATGATAGCGCTGAAGATGTTGAACGTAGTGGTGCCGGTACCGGGTTATTGGTGCTTATCAGTTTGATGTCCGTGCTTTCAGTTCGCTTGAAAAAATCTCGTTCTGTGATTGCCTAAATTGATGACGTGCTCACGAGAGAAACAACCTCTATTTGACCGTCAACCATTAAAGTAATGGGTTAGGTTTGATACTTCGTCCCATAAGAATACCGCTGGGATATGAAGCTTTTTAAAAGAGCATCACCTGTTTTGTGATGCTCTTTTTACGTTCAACATACACTTATCTCTTTCTGCTTTAGCCAAAAAAATCACATGTAACAATTCAATAACATCTCTTGCTCTGCTGTAAATCAAACCACCCTCTTTCAATCCCTTGATAGCACTCACTTTGTTGTTGTGAGGTTTTGTGTGTAACAAATATTTTACAATTTGACGGGTTTTTAGCGTTATTGCCCATTTCCTTCGATGCATTCCAATCTTTCCGCTTGTGGGCCAAATTTAATTAAGGACAAAAAACACGTAATACAAAACCAATAGGTACAAGGAGAAAGTTCATGGTGGATACATACAACCCGCTTGGCACGGATGGATTCGAGTTTGTTGAATACACGGCCGTTGACCACAAGGGAATAGAGCAACTTAAAGCGCTGTTTGTGTCACTTGGTTTTGCTGAGATAGCCAAGCACCGCTCAAAAGAAGCTTGGCTGTATCGACAAGGTGATATCAATTTTATCGTCAATGAACAACCACACAGCCAAGCGGAAGCGTTCGCTAAAGTTCACGGCCCATCGGTGTGTGGCATGGCGTTTCGTGTTAACGATGCAACCACGGCAATGACGCAGGCGTCTAGCGGTGGTGGTGAAGAGTACAAGACAGAAATCGGGCCAATGGAGCTGAGCATTCCTGCTATTTACGGTATTGGTGAAAGTTTGCTTTATTTCGTAGACCGTTACGGCAAGCAGAGCATCTACGACGTTGATTTCCGATTCTATGATGACGCGCAAGAGCGCATGGCGAAAGCCGACGTAGGCCTTTATGAGATCGATCACCTCACGCACAACGTGAAACAAGGCAATATGGATCTGTGGTCTAGTTTTTATGAGCGTATCGGTAACTTTCGTGAGATTCGCTACTTCGACATTGAAGGTAAGCTGACAGGCCTTGTGAGCCGTGCCATGACCTCACCATGTGGCAAGATCCGTATTCCAATCAATGAGTCTTCAGATGACAAATCACAAATTGAAGAGTTTATTCGTGAATACAACGGCGAAGGTATCCAACACATCGCGCTTGCTACGGATGACATCTACAAAACGGTGAAAACCCTGCGTGATCGCGGCATGGACTTTATGCCAACCCCAGATACCTACTATGAGAAAGTTGACGATCGTGTAAAAGGCCACCGGGAAGATACCGATCTGTTGCGTGACCTACGCGTTCTGATTGATGGCGCGCCGACCAAAGACGGCATCTTGCTGCAAATTTTCACGCAGACAGTAATCGGGCCTGTGTTCTTTGAAATCATTCAGCGTAAAGGCAACGAAGGCTTTGGCGAAGGCAACTTCAAGGCGCTGTTTGAATCGATTGAAGAGGACCAGATTCGTCGAGGAGTATTAGACGATGCATAAATGGATCTCGTTTCCTCATCGGGAGGGGGTGTGCTCTAAACAAGCGCATGCCGACTTCCCCGAAGAGGCAATTTATGAGCGAGAGGCGGGCCGAAGTGGATTCTTCGGCCCTGCCGCTCATTTTCATCACCAACATGCCCCAACAGGTTGGTCGGAGTGGGAGGGCGATCTGCGCCCTCGCGCTTTTGATTTTACGCTGGTGGAAAAAGCCAGCCAGATAACCCCTTGGGCTGTGCCTCATCTTTTGCACAATGCGGACTGCAAAATTCGTGTGTGGCGCATGGACGAGAAGATGGATTTCTTGGTGCGTAATTCCGACGGTGATGAGCTGCTGTTCATTCATCAAGGCAGCGCCGATCTCTATTGTGACTATGGTCATCTAGAGGTGAGTGAAGGGGATTACGTGATGATCCCGCGCTCGACCAACTGGCGTTTAGAGCCAAGCGAGCCGATGTTTATCTTGATGATTGAGAACACAGACGCGGCTTACTCCTTGCCAGAGAAAGGCATGGTCGGTAATCACGCGGTGTTTGATCCTGCTGTGCTCGACATCCCTTCTATCAATGATCAATTCCGCGTTCAGTACTCAGAAAATCAAACTCAGGTTCAGGTAAAACGCCACGACAAAGTCAGCGTTATTACTTATCCGTTCAATCCATTGGATGCAATTGGTTGGCATGGCGACCTAGCTGTGGTGAAAGTAAATTGGCGCGATATCAGACCGCTGATGTCACATCGCTACCACTTGCCACCCTCTGCGCATACAACGTTTGTTGGCGCAGGCTTTGTGGTGTGCACCTTTGTGCCACGCCCGATTGAGAGCGATCCTGGGGCGTTAAAAGTGCCGTTCTACCACAACAACGATGATTACGACGAAGTGCTGTTCTATCACGCAGGTGACTTCTTCAGTCGCGATAACATTGAGGCGGGCATGGTGACCTTCCATCCGGCTGGGTTTACGCATGGGCCTCACCCTAAAGCCTTTAAGGCAGGGCAAGCGTATAAGAAAAAGTTCACTGATGAAGTCGCGGTGATGATCGATACTCGCCACGCGCTGCAGTTCTCTGATGAACTCGATAGCGTTGAGAACAAAGAATATGTCTACAGTTGGCAAGAGAAGTAAGGGGCAACAAGGATGAAATTAGCAACCAAGAAAAATGGTACTCGCGATGGTCTGTTGATGGTCGTGAGTAGAGATCTTAAACAGTGTGTGCCAGCGACGGAGATTTTTCACGCGATGCATTTGGCGCCAACCATGCAGGTAGCTTTGGATAACTGGGACAGTGTTGCGCCTCAGTTAGAAGAATTATACACCTCGCTTAATACTGGGCATGTGATAGGCAGTGAAGTCTTTGCGCCTCAATATTGTGAATCGCCTCTGCCACGCGCTTATCAATGGGCAGATGGCAGCGCGTATGTAAACCACGTTGAGCTGGTGCGTAAGGCTCGTGGTGCTGAAATGCCAGAAAGCTTTTGGGTCGACCCGCTTATGTATCAAGGCGGCTCAGATACCTTTATTGGTCCGCGTGACAATATTGAGTTTGCCAGTGACGAATGGGGTATCGATTTCGAGGGTGAAGTCGCGGTTGTCACCGGAGATGTGCCAATGGGTGCTAGTGCTAAGCAAGCGCACGAGTCTATTCGCTTACTAATGTTGGTGAACGATGTGTCGCTGCGCGGCTTGATTCCGGCAGAGCTAGCGAAAGGCTTTGGCTTCTTCCAATCTAAACCGTCTTCGGCGTTCTCTCCGGTCGCAGTCACACCTGATGAGCTTGGCGAGCAATGGAAAGGCAGTAAGGTGCATTTACCGTTGATATCGACCTACAACGACCAGCCTTTTGGTTGTCCGAATGCCGGCGTCGATATGACCTTCAATTTTGCGGAGCTGATTGTCCATGCTGCGAAAACTCGACCATTATCGGCGGGCGCGATCATAGGTTCAGGCACGGTTTCTAATAAACAAGGCACTGACCATGGCACCTCGATTTCTGAAGGTGGTGTGGGATATTCATGTATTGCTGAAGTACGCATGATAGAGACGATTCGTGATGGTAAACCGTCGACTCAATTCATGTCGTTTGGTGACTCGATCAAGCTTGAGATGCTTGATGCGGCGGGTGATTCCATTTTTGGCGCGATAGACCAAAAAGTGAGCCAGTATCGAGCGCTATAATCCACGTAATAGGGTTTCAGTATGAGCGAGAGCATCGTGAACAAGAACATTATACTTTACGGTTACTGGCGCTCTTCGGCTGCCTATCGGGTGCGTATTGGATTAAACCTAAAGCAACTCAACTATGAGTCTAAATCGGTCCATTTGGTGCGTAATGGCGGCGAGCAGCATGATCCACAATATCGCGAACTCAATGCCAGTGAATTAGTGCCGGTGCTGGTGGATGGTGAAGTTCAACTCAATCAGTCGCTGACGATCTTGCAATACTTGGACGAAAACTATTTGTGTGAGAGCAGCCCAGACTCCTTGTTGATTCCAGAGCAAACACCATTGCGCTATCAAGCGTTGGCAATGGCTCAGGATATTGCGATAGAAATTCACCCTCTGAATAACCTGCGTGTGTTGCAGTATTTGGAGCGAGAGTTGTCGTGTGAGCAAGAGGCGAAAATAGACTGGCTTCACTATTGGATGAGCCAAGGTTTTTCGGCATTAGAAGAGAAGCTTTCTAAGCATCGTCAAACATACGCTGATTCAGTTTATAGCCTCACCGATTCACCATGCATTGTCGATATTTGCTTGGTGCCACAGGTGTATAATGCGCTGCGCTTTGGCGTTGATATGTCGCCTTATCCGCTGATTAACTCAATTGTCGAAGCGTCTAATCAGTTACCTGCTTTTATTGAGGCGATGCCAGAGAATCAAGCGGATGCGAATGATTCCATGTAGATTCACTGATGTAAACGCAAATACTTTTCCCTTGCGCTGCCAAAACCGCTTCTTGAAAGAAGCGGTTTCCAACATTAAATATATTAAATACAGTTAGTGTGTGAATATTTATCTCGTTTAGAACTAATATGGATTTAATAAAAAGCCTTGTTATTAATTAAAAGGCTTTACCCCAAGGTTTTATATTAGTGGTTTTTATCACTCGATAATATTAGTAATAAACAACACCTTCGCCTTTCGTTATCAGAGTGCCAGCTTCATTGGTGATTATTTTATCTAAATCAAATAATGAACCAATCGCCGCATTACCCAAGCCAGCTTCAACGAATTTACAAACGGCATCAATTTTTGGCCCCATAGAACCAGCAGGGAATGAAAACTCTGCTAAACCAGCAGGCGTTGCTTGCTTCATTTCTGCTTGGTCTTCTTTACCATAGTTACGGAAAATCGAACCATCGGTTAAGATAATAAACAAGTCGGCATGGATTTTTTCAGCCAGTAATTCAGCCGTAAGATCTTTGTCAATTACGCACTCTACGCCAGTACTCTTACCCTGTTCAATACTCACGGGAACGCCGCCGCCACAAGCAATAACAAGGTTTTCTGTATCTAGAAGAGTTTCAATTTGCTGAATTTCAACAATGCTTTTTGGCATAGGAGAAGGCACAACGCGACGGTAGTACTCGCCATCAGCTTTAAATTGCATTGTGCTTTGAGCCATTAACTCTTTAGCTCGTTGCTCTGTATATACAGGGCCAACAAATTTAGTCGGGTTAGCAAACGCAGGGTCTTTTTTGCATACTTCAGTTTGCGTGACTAGCGTCGCTACGTCTAATTCAGGGTCAATGTTTCTTAGCTCTTGTTGTAACATGTAGCCCACCATGCCACAGGTTTGAGAGCCGAGTACATCCATTGGGTATGGGGTAGTCTCTGGCGAATATTCGCTATAAGCCGCGTTTTGTTCCATCAACAAACCTACTTGTGGGCCATTACCATGAACGATAACAATCTCATGCTCGCGTGCGATTGCAGCAATACTCGCCGCTGATTTGATTATATTTTCACGTTGGTTCTCAGCCGTTAATGCTTGGCCTCTTGCTAAAAGAGCGTTACCGCCTAAAGCTAATACTATGCGCATGATAATGTCTCCGATCATTTAATAATGATTTTATTTATTTTACGTAGGGATTAACCGCTTGTTTCTAATTAAATTCAAGATTATTAATAACAATGACTAGGTTTTTTAATTACTCTTAAGTAATTAACATGCCGAGATAGTATGGGAAAATAACTGTTCTAAATGTGATAGCTATCAAATTATCATTTCACTAGAAATAGAGCTGTGGGAGCGGGAATTATTATAATTCGATTAAATATCCATAAGCTGGGATACAATCCAGTGGTGGACTCTTTTTTTGTATAAATGATTCGTCTTTAGTGAATATTATCTCAGCCCAAAAAATGAATAATTTAACATTTTTGTTTTAAATATGACGTTCAGATCTCATTAAGAACTTTAGAAAAGATACGGAGCCAAATTGAAGCGGGGAGGACACTAGCTTAAATAGTGGCTTTGATTCGGTTTTCAGTCGGCTGCCTTTACTCCAGATGTTATCTGACAGCCAAGTGAAAAGTGGAGATAGCTTGCTACGTTCTAGGCCTAATCGCTAAAGCGAAACAACGCGCTTTATCTCTTCCAAAACCTCGGCGTTAGCGATAGCCCCGAGGTTTTCTACATTTTTGCCATTGATCACCTGTTTCACAGCCAACTCCACCAGTTTGCCAGAGCGTGTTTTTGGCACGTCGCTGATCGCAAATATCTGGCTTGGCACGTGTCTTGGCGAACAAGAGGATTTGAGTTTGCTTTTGATGGCTGTCAGTAACTTTTCATCTAAACTCACACCTTGCTGCAGCTGAACAAACAGCCATACCTGTTCATTGCGGTCGATGTTTTTACCGACTGCTATCGAATCGATGATGCCGTCAATGGTGTTCACTTGCTGATAGATTTCGGCCGTACCAATTCGCACGCCACCGGGGTTGAGTGTGGTGTCGCCTCGCCCGTAGAACAGGTAGCCGCCATGTTCGCTCTGTGCGACTTCATCACCGTGATGCCACACATTGTCGAACCTATCCCAATAGGTGCTGTGATAGCGCTCTCCGGTGTCATTCCAAAAGCCAGCGGGGAAGTTGGGTAGGGAGTTTGTACACACCAGTTCGCCACGTTCATGATTAACCTTGTGGCCAGACGAATTGAACACTTTGATGTCGACGCCGAGCCCGGCCTGTTGGCACTCACCGCGATACACTGGCGAGATGGGATTACCTAAAACAAAGCAGCCACAAATATCTGTCCCTCCAGAAATTGAGGCTAAATGCAGGTCTTGCTTGATGTGTTTGTAGACGTAATCGAACTGTTCTGGATAAAGCACAGAACCGGTCGAGCACAGTGTTCTTAAGTGAGGAAGAGAGTGACTGTCGATCGGCGAGAGTTCTGCCTTCTCAATCGCTTCTAGATACTTGGCTGAGGTGCCAAATGTCGATACGTCTGCACGCTGTGCCAAGTCCCACAGTACATTGGGTTGCGGATAAACCGGGCTACCATCAAAGATCACCAAACAAGCACCGCTCGCGAGCGCAGATACGTGCCAGTTCCACATCATCCAACCACAAGTGGTGTAGTAGAACACGCGATCTCTCGGTTTAATATCGCAATGAAGCTGATGCTCTTTTAGGTGGTTGATGGTAGTGCCACCAACCGAGTGAACAATACACTTTGGCTTTCCGGTGGTACCGGAGGAATAGAGCACGAACAACGGTTCATTGAAGCCGACACGAGTAAATCGAAGAGGTTTTGTCTGATAGTGATTAATGATGCTGTGCCAGCTTAGAATCGACACATCATGTTCAACTTTTTTCTTCTCTAAATCGCTCTTCTCTAAGTCATTACTCGGTTTCAAATAACCGATCTCACACACCTGTTTTAATTCGTTTAAGTGTTCGATGATTTCACGGTTCTTGCCCGCCATATCGAACGTTTTGCCATTGAAGGTGTAACCGTCACAGGTGAACAGCACCTTAGGTTTCACCTGTCCGAATCGCTCAATCACACTCTCTACTCCAAAATCAGGCGAGGTCGATGTCCAAATCGCGCCTAAGCTGGTGGCGGCTAGCATGGCTATCACGGTTTGTGGCAGATAGGGAGTATACGCAGCAACTATATCACCTTGTTTCACTCCGCTATCGACAAGCCATTGCTGAACACTAGAGACAGCTTCACACAGGGTTTCCCATGTATAACTCTGTTGTTCGCCACGTTCGTTCTCAAACCAAATCGCAAGCTCGTTTGGCAACGTTTTTGCTGAATGCAGTAAGTTTTCGGCGTAGTTAACTCGAGCATTCGGAAACCACACCGCATCGCGATTCGATTTCGGCTGCTGCCAGCGGCTCCCACCTTGAGCTTTGATGGTCTCGCTTTCTGCCTTGTTAATAGAGTCTTGTGAGCCGACTACTCCACAAAACTGCCATACGTTTTGCCAAAATGATTCCGGATGTTCCACAGACCATTGATGGAGTTCGGTGTAGCTTTTTACGTCCCTATCTAGGTTTAACCCAGACTGTTCAAGGTTATCGATAAATCGGGTTAAGTTGGCATCGGCGATACGCTGCTCGCTAGGGTGCCAAATTGGCTTATTGCTCTCGTGCATTCCTTTACCTTTAACAAAAAGTTAACGATTTCAGTCTGGTATTTAGGTTTTACAAAGTCAAAAGATCAGAAAAATAAGGGTTTGTCGTAATTGTGTAAATAAAATGTTACACGATCGCCCGTTTCGAAAAATCGTGCAAATTGGCGGATATAAGGAGTGGAGATAGGCTTGAAGTGAGACATTCGAAAGGAGGTGTGTATGACTCAATATCATTCTAAGCCCGTGAGCCAAGAGGGATGGGTTGAGTGGAGCCTCGAAGAAGACGCCATTTGGCACGACTTAGTGAAAAGGCAACAGGACGTCATTAATGACCGCGCATGCGATGCTTATTTGCACGGTCTGACCTTGCTGGATCTACCATTAGACAGAGTTCCCCAGCTGCCAGAGATAAATAAAGTGCTAATGGAAACAACCGGTTGGCAAGTTCAGCCTGTGCCTGCATTGATCGATTTCGACCGATTCTTTGATTTGCTCGCCAATAAGAAATTCCCAGTTGCGACATTTCTGAGAACGCGAGACGAGTTCGATTACTTACAAGAACCTGATTTCTTTCATGAAATTTTCGGCCATTGTGCCATGCTCACTAATGCCGATTTCGCGGCTTTCACTGAGCATTATGGAAAACTAGGCCAAGCCGCCACATCTAAACAGCGCGCTTATCTTGCCCGTTTGTATTGGTTTACGGTTGAGTTCGGTTTAGTAAAAGAAGGCCAACAACTGAAAATCTATGGCGGTGGCATTCTTTCGTCTCCAGCGGAAACTATGTATGCGTTGGGAGGGGATTTGGCCGTTCGCGAGCGGTTCGATCTGCAAACGGTTTTAAGAACGCCTTATCGTATCGACATCATGCAGCCGAAATATTACGTGATCGACGAGCTATCTGAGCTCTTTAAAATCAGTCAGGAAAACCTATTACAGCAAGCTGATCTCGCCATCGATGCGGGGTTACTACCACCACTTTTTGAACCCAAGGAACCAACACATGTTGAATGAACAAAAATGCGAAGCCTGCAGTATCGACGCGATTGCCCTAAGTGAAGATGAACAACAATCTTTACTGTTGGAGTTGTCAGACTGGCAGATCATCGAAAGAGACGGCATCCCGCAGCTTGAGAAGGTGTTCAAGTTTAAGAACTACAAGCAAGCATGGGCATTCAGCAACATAGTGTCAGAACTGGCAGAAGAAGAGTTCCACCATCCTTCGATCTTATTGGAGTGGGGCAAAGTCACCGTCACTTGGTGGAGCCACTCAATCAAAGGCCTGCACAAAAATGACTTCATCTGCGCCTCACGCTGCGATGTGTTCGCGGTGAGTGAATAGTTTTGTAGGTTAGGAGTTACTCTTGCAACCTCTGTGATGCGATTAACTCATTATTCGGCTCATAATGTGAGTTGAATAATTGCCTTAAACAGCTCATAGTATGAGTTGAATAAGTGATACTTTCGCATCATGGGGTGTAATATGTGGATTTGGCAGCAAGATAATTGGCCAAACTTTGTTTGGGATAATCAGAAAATAGGCGTGAGGTTAAGAGAAGTACGGCTTAATCAGGGCATTCTATTGGGCAAGATTACCTCACAGTCGGCAGATCAATCCCAAACCATGCTCGACACCTTATTAGCGAACATAGTCCATTCCAGTGCGATTGAGGGAGAAAAGCTTAATGCTTTCTCGGTCCGGTCTTCTTTAGCCAATAAACTCGGTGTCAGTGAAGATCGACCTTTTCCAACGACAGAACAAACCGATGGCCTAGCTGAAATTATGTTGGATGCGGTGCAGAACCTAACAGAGCCACTAGCGCTTGATAGGATCTTACATTGGCACGATAGACTGTTTCCTCAAGGCTACACCATGTTTAATCCTGTAGTCGGAGGTCAGCTACGAGGTGAAGCTCCGATGCAAGTGGTATCAGGAAGAATTGATCGTCCAACCGTGCACTTTGAAGCACCTAGCCGATACATTCTTGATGCTGAGCTAGATACATTTATCACATGGTTTAATGATTCACTTACCGACGCTACACTCGATCCCTTACTTAGAGCTGCGATAACTCACCTTTGGTTTATCACCTTACACCCGTTAGATGATAGTAATGGTCGTATTACTCGATTGTTGACCGACTTGGCATTAGCACAGGCCGAGCAGCAGTCGGTACGTTTCTATGCGATGTCGGTGGGGATTCTCGCTAACCGCAAGCATTACTACGAGATATTGGAGCGAACCCAGAAAGGGGAACTCGATATTAGCGAATGGTTGATGTGGTTCTTAGATACGTTAGACGAGACGTTTACAGGCGTTTTCGCTGAGGTCGACCAAACTGTATATAAGACTAACTATTGGCGCAGCATCGATCAAACCAAGCTTACGGCAGAACAAGTAAAAGTGCTGAATAGGATGCTCGATGGTGATTTTTCAGAAGGTATCAATGCCAGTCAATATCAGAAAGTAGCAAAGGTGAGCAGCGCCACAGCAACACGTCATTTGAACGCTTTGATTGAGCATGGCTGCTTAGTTAAATCTGGTTCTGGTGGCAGAAGCACGCGCTATCTGTTGCCGGAGTAGGGCTCACTTCAATTTATATACTTAAAGGTGCTGAGAATGTTGGCAGTTCTTTAGCCACAGAAGGTTGTTAAACGAGCCAACTTATAGGTTAAATCTCGCTCCTTCTTTTTACTACTATTAAAATGTGCAAATACAATGACAAATGAAGAAATACAATTATATAACGATATAGTTAAATCTGGGTTTCCTGTATTAGGGACATTATGTGGTGGTTTAGTTGGTGCAGCATCAACTTATCTTTTAACAAAGTTGAATAACGACAATGACGAAAAGAAAGACGCTCAAAAGCTGCGGAATGATCTGTTAATGAAAACTGCAAATGATGTAGCAGAATTTGAGCATTTAATGGCGATTTATACGACTACATTAGCGAATTATCTAAGAGATCAAGTCGATGACGGCTCTTTGAAAACAGCTTACCTAAATTCATTCAATAGTAATCTAACTTTGCGTAAGGCTAGAATGAATCTCCATATTCTCGGAATGGAAGCATCGTTAGAGTTATTAGAAGGGTATGTTGAGGCTACAAGAGAAGTGCTAGCTTATGGAAAGCGGTTAGATATAAAAAGAGCTATTGAACTAAATCAGAAGATATCTAAGGGTCCAATTTTATTCTATCAATCATTATCGATCGATCCTTAACGCCTTTTTGTTGTTTAGTAAGCTAACTTTCAAAACTCTGCTTTTCACTTTTTAGTTGCTCTTCACCAAACGCACTTTCCCAAACTAGCTTGACCTACATCAGCACTTGCTTGGTTTCTTGTCTCATAAATCCTTTCTACTACTCATAGTATTGGTTTTATGAGGCTGCTCTATGATATATTTCTCGGCCAAGTGTATTACAGACGAAGGCTAGCAATGTCTATCAACCTTTCACTCCTTCCACCCAGCGAGAAAAATAAAATCGAACTGGATAAGCAAGCATCGTTTCTTGTATGGAAACTGAAGCAAGCGAAATGTGGCCCTGAAGCCATTGTTGAAGAAGCAATGAAGCTAGGTGACCCAGAAGAAAAGGCTTGGTTTGATCAGTCTGTAGAAAAATACAAACGGGTAATGGGTGTTGCATAAACGCAGACAAACCTTGCCCAGCAGTGCTGTAGAATTGAAATGACACAGTAATTTGCTAGAATTTGCACCGTTAATTGAATCAGAGAGAAGATCCCGATGGGAAGAAGTTTTGAAGTGCGCAAGGCCTCAATGGCGAAAACTGCAGGCGCAAAAATTAAAGTTTATTCTAAATACGGTAAAGAGATTTACGTACTGGCTAAGAACGGCAGCTCTGACCCAGACATGAACCTACCTCTTAAGCACCTGATTGCTAAAGCGAAGAAAGACCAAGTACCAGCACACGTTATCGAAAAAGCGATCGATAAAGCGAACGGCGGCGGCGGTGAAGACTTCCAACCAGCTCGCTACGAAGGTTTTGGCCCAGGTGGCACAAGCGTAATCGTTGACTGTCTAACTGACAACGGCAACCGTACTTTCCAAGACGTTCGCCAATGTTTCGTTAAGACTGGCGCGAAAATCGGTGTTGAAGGTACTGTTTCTCACATGTTCGCTCACCAAGCTGTATTCCAGTTCAAAGGCGAAGATGACGAGATCATCCTAGAAACGCTTATGATGGAAGACGTAGACGTGACTGACGTTGAGCTAGAAGACGGTGTAATCACTGTATTCGCTCCAACGACTGAGTTCTTCAAAACGAAGACTGCACTAAACACTGCGTTCCCAGAGCTAACGCTAGACGTTGAGGAAATCACTTTCGTTCCTCAAACAACTACGCCAGTAGCTGAAGAAGATTCTGAGAAATTCCAGAAGTTCTTAGACATGCTTGACGACTGTGATGACGTTCAGCAGGTTTACCACAACGCTGAGCTGTAATATCAATCTATAATTGATAGCTTTGCTCTTGTGAGTAAATGTAGAATACAAAAAACCGAGCCTAGTGCTCGGTTTTTTTATGAACGTTATACCTGATTTTCCTTGATCATCGTTCCATAATGTACGGCTGACAAAGCGTTCTCTGGTCGCGATTTATCGCTGAACTTCATTATATTGTTCGTCTTATCCCGACATGAATCTGATTTAAGTACTCCCTGAGTATCATCGGGGTGATCGCCAAGCGTATTTAGTGTACAAAGAAAGAAAATATCAGCCAAAGGCTTTGACCCTGCTTATTGATGCATTGATTGAGAGTGTTCGATCTTTTCATAGCGATGGTTTGGTCAAATAAAAGGAGAAAGAAATGAAAGTAAGTTTTATCGGGCTAGGCGTTATGGGTTTCCCAATGGCAGGCCATCTAGTCAAAGCCGGTTTTGAAGTAACGGTATTTAACCGCACTCACAGCAAAGCGCTAGGCTGGGCTGATAAACACCAAGGTAAAGCGGCTGAATCTGTGGCTGAGTGTGTAGCGGAAGCTGACGTGGTATTGGTTTGTGTGGGTAACGATGACGACGTACGCAGCATGACAACCAGCGAAACAGGCGCATTGGCAGCGATGAAGCCAAACGCGATTCTTGTCGATCACACTACAACGTCTGCAGTTCTGTCTGAAGAGCTTGAAGTGGCAGCGAAGCAAGCCGGTATTCGCTTTATGGATGCACCTGTATCTGGTGGCCAAGCGGGCGCAGAAAATGGCGTGCTAACCATCATGTGTGGTGGCGAACAAGCGCTTTTCAACGACCTTCAACCTGTGTTCGAAGCTTACGGTAAGTCGTCAGTTCTTATGGGTAAAGTCGGCCAAGGCCAACGCGCGAAAATGGTTAACCAGATCTGCATTGCAGGAGTGTTGAATGGCTTATCTGAAGGCTTAGTGCTTGCTGAAAAATCAGGTTTGGATATCCCAACTCTGGTTGATTGCCTTAAAAACGGCGCTGCTGGCTCATGGCAGATGGAAAACCGTGCTACCACAATGGCACAAGACAAGTTCGATTTTGGCTTTGCAATTGATTGGATGATCAAAGACTTAGGTTTCTGTCTAGATGAAGCTGAGCGCCAAGGCATCCAGCTTCCACTGACTGAAAAGACCAACAACGCCTACAAGGCACTGTCTGCCGAAGGACAAGGCCGCATGGATACATCAGTATTGATGAAAGCCGTGGTTGAAGAGACAAAGAAGTAGAAAGATCGAAGTAATAGGAACTTCGTTTAGATAACTAAAAATAGCCGCGGATTAGCGGCTATTTTTTTGGTTTGAGCTCTGCCGAGTGCGTTAATCCAAAATAAATCCCCTCCTAGCCTCCCCTTGATTCATATGTAGATCCCTTGCTGATCGTGGAGAGGGGAGGAATAGAACATCGATCGTTAAAAGTGTCGATGTATGTTCAGTGCTAAAGAAAGTTCTCCCCCTCTGCTAAAGATCTAGAGATATTGATGAACCCAGATTGAGGGGGAGTTAGAGGGGGAGGTAACTATGGCTAATTATGCGAATAGTGTTCGTCTAGTTCCTATAAGGTTGAGACCCCACTCACACCGCCTCTCAACCATTCACTCCTTATAATTACCATTCGTCGCATTGGTAAAACTGCACGACAAATTCTAGTTAACCTTTCAACGTCAACATTTGAAAGGGATTAGAAATCATGACTACTTCACACTCATTTAATTCAGGCTCTACAACTTCTGTGCATAAGCGTTCATTGCTGATTGCTCTTGTTTCGTTTGCACCGTCGTTAGCTTTAGCGAACCCGAGTTCAGACGTGCTCGATATCTACAACCAAGCGGCGCAAGGCAATGAAGACTTGGTTGAGGTGGCTTATGAACGCCTTAACGACACGCTACAACAAGAAGGTGCGACACCACTGACTTTGGTTTACCTAGGTAGCACAGAAACCCTGATGGGGCGTGATGCGTTCTTGCCTTGGAATAAGATGAAGTATGTGGAGAAAGGCTTATCAACCATTGATAAATCACTGGTGCTGCTTAAAGGCGAAGACCAACCCATTCATGAGCAACCTCGTGTTCAAGGGCTGCCAGATTCTTACCTAACTCGCGCAATGGCTGCGGTGACTTACACCTCTCTGCCAGACATGTTTAACCACTTTGACCGTGGTTACGACCTGTTCCTCTCGTTACTCGCGGAAGATGATTTCCAACAACAACATTTCGCTGCGACCTCGTGGATTTACCGTTACGCCATTACCGCATCGATTCGTGCTGAAGACTTCGAGCAAGCACAGGTGTGGCTTGAAAAAATGGAAAACACCGATGCTGGCAACATCGAGACCATGACGGCGAAAGCCCTAATAGCGAAAGCCAAATAGCGGTTTACTAAAGCTCATTAACAACTGCGAACGCTTAAGAATGATGGGTCAGTGGAGGACAAAGGAATGATTGAATTTAAAGATATCGGCAAAGCGTATGTCACGGGCGGTCAACGTGTTGATGCATTAAGCGGGGTCGATGGCCATATCCAGCGCGGTGAAATGGTAGCGTTATGTGGCCCGTCGGGTTCTGGGAAAAGCACACTTTTGAATATTCTTGGTTTGTTGGATATGGATTACCGAGGCGAGATCAATATTGATGGCCAACCGTATCCGACAGAGCAAATCGCCGCTGCACGCTTTCGTCGTCAGTCGTTGGGTTTTGTGTTTCAGCGCTTCAATCTGGTTCCTGTAATGACAGCGTTAGAAAACGTCGCTTACCCATTGATGTTGAACCAATACTCTAAGCAAGAACAGCAGAGCAGAGCGCAAGACATGTTAGAGCGTGTTGGGCTAGGGGATTACGTTCATCATCGACCAGACAACCTTTCAGGTGGCCAGCAGCAACGTGTCGCGATAGCCAGAGCGCTGATCCACAACCCAAGCTTAGTGATTGCCGATGAGCCGACCGCAAGCCTAGATAGTCACACCGCCAACCTTGTGATCGACATTATGAAAGAGTTCGGCCATGAAATGGGCACCACCTTTATCGTCGCAACGCATGACCCAAGAATGGCGCAGCGTTGTGACCGAGTCATTGAACTTATCGATGGTCAACTGGCACTACAAGCCACAGCAATGGAGGCAATCTCATGGGCAAGTTAACACAAAGAATGAGCACTTTTTTGCTTCCTACCTCGGTGCGTTTGGCGTGGCTTAATTTATTGAGAAACGGTCGCCGTAGTCTGCTTTCGGTATTGATCATCGCAATTGCCGTATTTGCGCTGACCTCGGCTGGAGGTTATGGGCTTTATACCTATGAATCTCTGCGTGAATCGACCGCGCGCGATACTGGTCATCTTACTTTGAGTACGCCGGGATATTTTGAGCAAGATGAAGACATGCCGCTGAGCAATGGTCTAGACAATGTTCAAGCCCTAACCAAGAGCATTATTGGCGACAGCAATGTGCGTGGGGTGCAGCCGCGAGTCTATTTTAGTGGTTTGGTGTCTAACGGAAGCAAGTCGAGCATCTTTATGGGAACAGGCGTTAATGAGCGCGAGTTCGACATGAAAGGACCTTTCCTTGACGTGCGCAGCGGTCAAACTCTCTCAGATGTGAAATCTCCCAGATACGACAGCCAAGAGCCACAAGTGATGCTGGGAACTGACCTTGCTCGCAACCTCAAAGTTGCGGTTGGTGATTGGGTGACACTGCTCGCGACTACCAGTGACGGCGCATTGAACGCTTTTGATTTTAAGGTGCAGGGTATTTACTCGACAGGAGTGCCTGAGCTGGATAAGCGTCAGCTTTACGTTCATATCACGACCGCTCAAGAGCTTTTGGCTTCAGACAAAGTCAGTACCTTGTCGGTGTTCTTATTTGAGACAAGCAAGACCTCGACCGTTCAACAGCGTATCCAAACAGCTTTAGATCGAAATAGTGCGAGCCAAAGCGATCAAGGCACAGAGATCGAGATCACCCCGTGGCAAGATCGCGCGTTCTTCTACACCAAGGTGAAAGATCTTTACGACCGTATCTTCGGCATCATGGGCGCGGTGATGGCATTGGTAGTGTTTGTGTCGTTGTTTAACACCATGACCATGTCGGTGACCGAGCGTACTCGTGAAATTGGCACCTTGTCGGCACTAGGCAGTTACCCGTCTGAAATCGTCGCAGGTTTCTTAAAAGAGGCGGGATTGTTGGCTGTGATTGGCAGCGCGATCGGCGCGTTAGTGAGTGGCTTCGTGTCGGTGTTATTGCTGGTGGTGGATATCCAAATGCCACCACCTCCCGGCAGAACCGAGGGTTACCCACTCAACATTTACTTCTCATTGGAATTAGTTGGTTACGCCACTTTAGGTGTGTTGACGATATGTTTGCTAGCCGCTTATTTCTCTGCTCGCAAAGGCGTAAATAAGCCAATCACGGAGGCGCTGGTTTATGTATAAATTTACTCGTTCACTCACTGTTTTAGGTTCTGTATTGGTTTTGGTTCTAGCATCGACACCAAGCTGGGCAGTCGATTCACAACAAGTCACAGAGATGATCGCCAAGGCGGATAGCTATCGCTTGAACAGCGAACAGGCGTCTAAAGTGGTTTCTCTGGTCGCGCTATATCAAGACGAGCAACTGGACAAAACCCGCGAATACAACGTCTACACAAGACCAAACCGAGAGTCGCTGGTCGTGTTCAAGTCGGCGGTCGAGGCGGGTCAAAAGATGCTGATGATAGAGGACAACTATTGGTTACTGATGCCGAAATCGCGCCGACCTATCCGAATCACACCAATGCAGAAACTCTTGGGTGAAGCTTCGGTAGGGGACATTTCGACGCTCACTTGGAGCGAAGATTACCAAGGTAAGTGGGTTGCCGAGCAACAGGTTGAGAGGTCGACTGGCGAGACACTCGATACTTATCATCTAAAGCTAACGGCGAAAACCAAGGGTGCCAGCTATCAATCGATTGATCTGTGGTTAACGGCAGACCGAGCGTTTCCTGTTAAAGCGGATCTGTATCTGCGTTCTGGAAAACTGGCCAAGCAAGCTTGGTTTACTGAAGGCGTGCGAGATGGCTTGCCAAGTGTAGTTTCGATGACTTTGCTCGATAAGATTCAACCAAGTAAGAAAACCGTGATTGAGTACCGCGAGGTAAGCGAACAAGCTTTAGCGGACAAATACTACAACCCTGCTTACTTATCACGTAATAGCGTGTCTGGGCTTTAGGTGGGTGCCATGAAAGCTTCTAGTCGTCGATTCCACATTAAGCCTTTAATCGCTAGCTTTCTTGCATTGTCTTGTGTGAGTAACACGACTCAAGCGGACGATCTGAGCCTAGCGTGGGACTGGCAACTGAGTGCTGAAGCCGTTGAATCGCGAGAGTCGCCATTTAGCCCTTTTGCATCTGATAATCGTCAGTCACTCAATGGTTTGTTGGATCTTGAAGTTGGATATGGCAATTGGCTTGGCCTGTTTGCCGTGAAAGCCAATGATATTTTGACTAATACTCCTCAAGACCAAGACGCGAGCTTTGAATCGGAATTCATTGCGCGCGAGCTGTTTTGGCAAGGTGGTGTTGAACTGTCTAATTCAGCGTTCGGTGATCACTACCTTGATGTGACACTCGGTAAGGTTCGCCTAGATTGGGGTGTTGGTTATGGCTATCGACCGTTAGACATCATCAAACCTTATCGACAAAACCCAGTGGGCATTGTCGCAGAAGAGGGCGCAGGTGTTGCCTCGGCGTCACTGTTCGATATGACGGGCGAATGGACACTGCTTTACAGCGATTCGTCATGGACTTCCCAAGACGTAAATGAATTCGAAAAGCAGAATCAGCAACAAGGCTTTGGGATACGTCGTTACAATCTGGTTGGCGACCACGAATATCAGTGGGTCGCTTATTACGACGATGTACGCCATGGCTTACTTGGGGCGAGTTTAGTGTCGGTGTTGAATCTCGCTTGGGAGTTTCATGGCTCGGTGGTTTATCAGCGACAAAGCCTTGGCTACAGTCAGCCGGATTCAATGCTTAAACCGGTTTATCTTGAAGAGCAGGGCGAGGCTTATCAAGCGTTAGCAGGATTAACATGGGCCAATGACACGGGCCATAATGTGGTGCTGGAATACTGGTTTGATAGCCGTGCTTGGAGTCATTCTGAGTGGCAAAGCGCGATAGAAAGTGCAGAGTCTTTGTCGGTTAATCCGATGACATCTTCGTTGGTAGGTTCTTATGCGCAAGGCTATCAACACGCCAATTTGGTTCAACACAACCTCATGTTTCACTGGTCTTTGGACTCGACACATGGCTGGCTTGAAGATATCACGCCAACATTTGATGTCATGCTGTCTCCACAAGACGGTGGCTTTATTGCTACGCAGTGGCTCAATTATCAGGCTTTCGATAATGGCGATTCATCGTTGGAATTGGAACTTGCTGCACGCTTTCTAGGCGGTAAAAGTGATTCTGCTTACGCCAACTTACCGGATAGTCATATGATTCTTTTAAATATCAAAGGACGATTTTAATGGACACTTCTTCAAACAGTCGCTTTTCATGGATTAAAAGCTTCGCGTTCACTACGCTATTTTGCGTTCTTATTGCAATTACAACCAATACGATTTGGGGAGGCGGGTTTACGCTTAACTTGGCCATCAGCTTCGGCTTTGGCTACAGCGCAGTTGGCTCTTCGTTTGTGTTGGTTGAACTATTCAAAAGGAAATCAAAGGCATTTGATGTAGGGGTATCAATGGTGATTGCAATGACCCTTGGTACCTTGAATGCATACTATTGGTTGAACGGCTTTTTCGGCTCTAACCTTTCCGATCTTAAGTCTGTGATTCTGCTTGGTGTGATCTTTTGTTCCGTTTGTTATTACTATTTCTACACAAGAGAGCAGCAGCTACGTGCCGATAATGAATTAGAGGTGGCGAAGCGTCGCCAATCTGATCAAGAAAAGGTCGTTGTACTTAGCCAGTTAAAACAGCTGCAAAGCCAAATTGAGCCGCACTTCCTGTTCAACACGCTTGCGACCATCAATGTATTGATTGAGAGTGACAGCGCGAAAGCCAAGTTGATGCTCGAAAAACTGACTGACTTATTGCGTGTAACTCTGAAAAACAGCCGCACTGAACAATCGACCATCGCACAAGAGGTCGACTTGTTAGACGCTTATCTTAATATCCAAAAGATACGCTTGGGTGAGCGCTTAACGTTCTCGATTGAAACACACGAGATTAGCGATTTGCAGGTGATTCCACCGTTCTTGATTCAACCTTTGGTCGAGAATGCACTCACGCACGGCATCGAGCCCAAAGCCGCTGGTGGCCAAGTGAATATTCGTATTACTCAACAAGCACAGCAGCTAAAAATTGAAGTGGCTGATAATGGCGCTGGGTTGAAAACGCCTTCTGCGAATACGGGTCACGGTGTTGGGTTAAGCAATATTCGTCAAAGAATCGAAACCCTGTATGGTGATAAGGCGAGCCTAACGATTACTGAACACGCTGAAGGCGGGGTAGTCTCGACGATCTTGTTACCGTTGACTGAGGCAGCCGCCTAGAATTACAGATCAGAAAACACCGAACAGTGACGCAAAATAGACGATTTACAGTGTGAATTTAAAGGACTAACCATGAACAACCCAACAGTACAGCCGAGCGTAACGGCGATAATCGCAGACGATGAAGCACTGTTAAGGCACCACTTAGACAAGAGCCTTGCTGAGGTTTGGCCGGAGTTAGAAATCGTCAGTAAAGCACAAAACGGTTTGGAGGCGATGGAGAGTATTCAGCAGCTTAAGCCCGACGTGGCTTTTCTCGATATTCGTATGCCGGAACTGGATGGTATCTCTCTGGCGAAACAACTCAACAAGTTAGATTCACCGCCATTGATTGTGTTTATCACGGCTTATGACGAATACGCGGTCAAAGCTTTTGATCACAATGCGATGGACTACCTGCTTAAGCCAATCAATGAAGAGCGTTTACTGGCCACATGTCAGAAAGTGCAAGCGCGTCTGTCGAGCAATCAAACACAAACAGGTACCACGCCAGAACAGCCCGATATCACGGCGTTAATGGCTCAGCTTCAACAACTATCCCAGTCGACGTCACAGCAAACGCAGCCTCCTTATCTATCGGAGAAAAAGTATCTCACATGGCTCAAAGCCAGTGTAGGGGAAGACATTCACCTAATCGCCGTCGATGATGTCGCTTACTTCAAAGCAGAAGACAAGTACGTGTCTATATTTAAGAAGGGTCAAGGGGGATCGCTAGAGGAGTATATTCTTCGCGTGTCACTAAAAGAGTTGATAGCGCAACTCAATCCTGATGAGTTTTGGCAAATCCACCGTTCAGTGGTAGTGAAAGTTTCCGCCATTGATAAGGTGAAGAAAGGGCTCTCAGGTCAGATGTCGGCGTATGTGTCAGGGGAAAAGCTACCGATCAGCCGTGCCTCGCAAGCGTTGTTTAAGGGTATGTAGCGTACGAGCAAAAGGCGCGACATATCACCTTTATAATTGATTCATGTAATTTATAAATTAAACACTTTCATATTTATATCGAGTGACTCTAAAATTTTAGTCGTTTGATTTAATGGCGAATTATTACACTTTGGCGATCGGATATATTGAAGCAAAGCCCTTCAAAGAGATCGTTATGAAAGCATACTATTTAGTCGTCGTATTGAGCTCCACATTGCTAGGTTGCAGTTCTACTCCTCATCAACAAACGTTATTGAAATCCGATCCATATTGGGTCACAGGTGAATTAGATAACGGTTTAACCTACCACGTTTACCCTGACCGAGAACAACCAGTATCGGTACGCTTACTTGTGCATGCCGGCTCTTTTCAAGAGAGCGATCAACAAAAAGGTTATGCCCATTTTGTTGAGCACATGGCGTTTAATGGCAGCAACAATTTTTCAGGGAATGATGTAGTAGAGTTATTTGAGCAATCTGGTGCTAGCTTTGGCGCTGACTTAAATGCTTATACCTCTTATCAAGAAACCCTCTATAAGTTAGATCTACCCGACAACAAGAATCTAGATAAAGCGTTGGCATGGTTTAGAGATATTGGCGATGGTTTACTGCTGTCCGGCGCTGAGATCGAAAAAGAGAAAGGGGTGATATTAGGAGAATTTCGACACACACGAGTTGAAAATAAGCCTCTCTCATTTAAATTCTACGATCATATGGTTGAAGGCACGAATTACCAAACCAACGATCCCATTGGCAATAAAGAATCCGTTTCTAATGCGAATGTTCAAGAGTTAAATAACTATTACCAAACCTGGTATCAACCTCAGTTAGCCGAGGTGATTGTCTCTGGTGATATCACTCTGGCAGAAGTGATCCCTTTGATTGAAGAAACTTTCTCTGATTGGCAAAGAGGCACAACACCGGTTCCCGTGAAGAACACGTCAGCGGATTACAATACTCAAGATTTTGTGGCGTATGGAGCTGGGAGCGAGCCACCGAGCATCGGGATAGTGATTGAGCGTGGGCAAAGAGTGACACAGAGCCATGAGCAACAACATCAGCTTTGGCTAGATGATATTGCTCAACAACTCATCCAACAAAGGTTGAATTCAGATTTTGTTGACGCTGCATTGCCAGTGCAATGGGTTGCTTCGACTCCCTATTTCTTAGAGTACCAAAGGTATTCCATTACTACGGTTGGCTTTCCTATCGATAGTCGAGAGCAAAGCCAGCAGCAGTTTATTTCTACTCTCGCCTCATTGCGTGATTATGGTGTGAGCGAATATGAATTCACGAGTGTGATACAGCAATACCAAGCTAACCTTGATGACATTCAAGCTAACTGGGAGAGAATGGACGCAGTAGCTCATGCTGACGGTAAGTCGACGGCGCTGGTGATTAACCAAACGGTTCAATCACAGCTTGATTATAAGTCGAGCTTGAAAGAGTTTCTTTCGAGTACGGATCTAGAAGCCGTAAATGATAATTTAGATGATTTACTTTCTAGTCCATATATTTTGGGATTAGGTTTATCGTCTAAAGAAGACTTGCAGGCAATGAATAACGAGCTAAAAGATGTCAGAAAAGCCTATAAAAAGACAGGTAACAGACCATTGCTCGTTACTGCAAGCTCGGCGTTTAGTGTACCAGCGTCTCAAGGTGAAATTGTAAAACAAGTTCAGGTGAGTGACGATCCTAATTTGAAGCAATGGACACTAAGCAACGGCATTGAAGTTTTGTATCTCCGTAACTCTGAGGCTGGTAATAGTGTTGGGGTTTACTATGCAAGTGAGGGGGGAAAAGCGGCGCTGAGTCCTTCGCTGTTTCCTGCTGTAGAGATTGCTCTGCCAGCTTCGATTCGTAGTGGTGTTGGTAAATTTAGTGGTTCGGAGTTCACCGCTCACTTGAGACGCGAAGACATTGAAATCTACCCCTTTATCAACTTTACTCATCATGGTTTAGAAATAAGCGCCAAGAAAAAGACGCTTGCAGAGGGTTTAGCTGCGCTCCATACCATTGTAACCGAACCTAAAATAGACAGTGCCCAGCTTGAGGCTGTGAAGTCTGAATTTGCTCAAGATCGTACAGCATATTTAGAAACACCAGTTGGTCAGTTTATTCAGATGGTTAATCGCAATAGCTATCAAACAAGCAGCCGTCACATGATGCTTGAAAGTGACGATATTAAAGCTGTCACGTCGCAAGATATACTAGACGTACAGCATCAACTCTTTCAAAAATTAAGAGACAATACATTGGTTATTGTTGCTGATATTAACCCCGCTGAAATTAAGCCTCTTGTGCGTCAATACGTTGCATCGTTGCCATTAGAAGCCGCTGTGTCTCCTGATTATCAGGTGGCTTATAGTCCTGATTCGAAAGAACGAATGGATATATCCGTCAATAATGAAGACAGCAGTCAGTATTTATTGCGTGTGATTTCCCAGCAAGCTCGGGATCAAACCGCAAAAGATGTGTTTATGGACGATATGCTTCAGCGCGTGTTGTCGAGCCGTTTAACGGCTTATGTTCGTGAAGAGTTAGGTTTGGATTATGCGCCTTATGTGTACTCGGTTGCACAAGACAGTGAGCCGAGTCATGACTGGTTAATCGGCTCTTTAACGGCTCCAGAAAACTCAGATAAAATTGAACAGGCGATTGATAAGGTCATTGCTGAAGCGGCAAAAGGGATTTCTGAAGATGAGACTCGGACGGCCGCTAAGCAGCTTGTAGCGGACCTTACTCCACTTAAATATAAGCCTACCGAACAAGCTTGGTTTATTTCTCGTTATTTGATTCATGACTATGGTTTTGAGGTGTTGTTCGACCTGCAGGGGACGGCAGACTCAATTTCTAGTCAAGACATGACAGAGTATGCGAAAGAAATTTTTGGTGATAACAGCTATCAGCTGAAGAATTTGTTAAGCCCACAAGGTTAGGTCTAGTTAGGTGAGTGGTTTTCTTGAAAGCCGCTTCTACTTTTTATATGTGGATTCACTTACAAGCCAAATGTTCAAGCATTTGGCTTTTTTTTATTGCACTGACAAGCGAGTCTAAAATCGATGTATTAGGCTCTTATCAAAACACCACTTTAAATGAGCACAGCGATCTTACATAACGATTTATGATTTATAAAATAAAGATCTAGATCACAAAGATACTCATCAGGTTCAATATTAAATAATAATCGTTAGCTCAATCTGTATATTGTCGATGAATGACATTAAGAGGTTGTTATGAAAACATATTATTTAGCGACGGCTCTATGCCTCACCTTAGTTGGCTGTAGCTCAACATCAAAAACTACCGAAACGCCAATCCAGCCGGATCCGGCATGGACTTCAGGCCAACTAGAAAATGGCCTTACTTATCATGTTTATCCAGATCATGAAGAATCCGTATCTGTTCGTTTAGTCGTGCACGCCGGTTCGATTCAAGAGACTTCTCAACAAGAAGGCTACGCGCACTTCTTGGAACACATGGCATTCAATGGCAGTAAAAACTTCTCTCAGAACGATGTGATTCGTCTATTCGAAGACGCAGGCGCTAGCTTTGGTGCTGATATTAATGCCTACACTTCTTATGAAGAGACGGTCTACCAGTTAGATTTGCCAGATAACATCCAATTGCAGTCTGCTTTGACGTGGATGCGTGACATTGGTGATGGCCTGGATCTATCAAGTTCAGAAGTCGAAAAAGAAAAAGGCGTGGTTCTTGGTGAGTTTCGTATGGCTCGCCTCGATGATAAGTCATTCGGAGATATATATTATGATCACTTCATTGAAGGCGGCCCTTACGAATCGCAAGATGCACTAGGGACTAAATCGTCTATTGTGAATGCCACTCCTCAAGGTATCACCAACTTTTATCAGACTTGGTATCAACCTCAAATAGTTGAGTTGGTCGTTTCTGGTGATGTGGACATCAAAACCGTGATTCCACTCATTGAAGAAAAGTTTTCTAGCTGGGAACGTGGCGACACGCCGAGACCAGAGAAACAGAAAGTGACCTCATTCAATGAAGATGATTATGTTGAGTACGCAGGAAGAGAAGCGCCAAGCATCACTCTGACGTTTAACCGAGGTTTAAATAGAGTTGAAAATCATGCTCAGCAGAACCAACGCAGGTTAGATGAAACCTCTCAACAATTGATTCGACAGCGATTAGAAGCGGTGTTCAATGATGCCGCGCTGCCGACTCAATGGATAGCGTCTGATAGCTATCGAATGGGTTCTCTGTACTATTCGTCAATAAGTGTTGGGTTTCCGACTGGAGGCCGCGAAGTTATCCAAAAAGATCTGCTTTCTACATTGGCATCACTGCGTGATTTTGGTGTTTCGGAAACGGATATTGTTGGTGAACTGCACTACTACCAAGACTTGCTGGATAACATTGAGCATGACTGGGATAAAATGGACAGCGTTGAACACGCGAATTACAAAGTGAGCAGGTTAGTCACTGATCGAATTGTCCAATCACAGAAAGACTATCAAGTCAGCTTGGAAGCTTTCATTGCTAACTTGAGCCTTGAAGTGATTAACGACAACATCAAAAATCTACTTTCTGATGATTACTTCCTTGTTATTGGTATGGATGACTCCGAAGACAGAACAGCGATCATCAACTCTCTAGATAGTTTAAAAGCCACGTATAGCGAGGCGGGAATTCCACCGCTTACTATTGGAACAGCCAGTGCCTTTGCTGTACCTAGTTCGCAAGGCGAGGTTGTGCTTGCTGAACAAATGTCCGTAGACCCATACATCCAAAAGTGGACGCTAAGCAATGGTATCGACATGTGGTACTTGCGCGATTATCTTGCAGGTGATGATGTTGGGGTGATGTACATGAGCCTCGGCGGAAAAGCCGCTTTGGATCCGAGCTTGTACCCAGCGGTTGAGGTCGCATTACCTACTTTCGCTCGAAGCGGTGCCGGTGAGTTTACGGGCTCTGAGCTTTTAGCGTACTTTGATCGTGAAAATATTCGCGCCGATTCCTTCATTGGTAATACTCGTCATGGTATTGAATTTAATATCAATAAAGACGGGCTTGAAGACACGTTTGCTGCGCTTTATACCTTCATAACTGCGCCTAAAATTGTTCCCGATCAGTTAGAGGCAGTGAAGCAGGAGTTTGCACAAGGTCAAGAATCTTTCTTGAGCAGCCCTGTCGGTCAGTTTGAGCGCGCAAGAAACCAGAATATCTATCGTCAAGACAGTGGCCACCTCTTTGTTGATAAAGAACGTGTTGAAGCGGTTTCTGTGGAAGACGTCGCTAATCTTCATCAGCAATTGTTTGGTCAAATGAGGCATAACCAATTGGTGATCGTGGGTGACATCGACCCAAGTGAATTAAAGCCTTTGGTTGAGCAATACTTGGCTTCGATTCCATTAGAAAAAGCTGAGGTTCCTGAATTTAAGGTGGCTTACAAGCAGCCATCTGAATCACGCATTGATTTAGCGATCAACAATGTGAATAGTGCAGAGTACATCCTACGAGTTATCTCTGAGCCTAGCGTTGAAGTTAAAATGTCGGCAAAAGATGTTTTCATGGAAGACTTGCTGCAGCGCTTGCTGGCGACTCGTTTAGATACCTATATTCGTGAAGAGTTGAGCTTAGATTACTCGCCATATGCGTATTCAGCATCCGCAGATAGTGAGCTGAGTGGTGAGTGGGTTATCGGGGCGATGGTAGCGCCGGAGAACGTTGACCAAGTCGAAGTGGCGATCGATAAAGTGATTGCAGACCTTTTACAAGGCGTCTCTGAAAAGGAAATGCACGCAGTCGTGAAACAGTTTGAAGCGGACTTCACGCCTCTCGAGATGAGCTCTATTGACCAAGCATGGTACCTGTCTCGTTATTTACTTCATGGTTACGATATCGAAGCTTTGTCTCAAGTTGAGCGAGTGGCGAGGTCGATTACTGCGGAAGACATGAATCAACTTGTCCAACGCATCTTTGGTGAAAATAGCCGTAAGGTTAAGAACATCATGCGTCCTAAAGCCTAAAGCCTAAAGCCTAAAGCCTAAAGCCTAAAGCCTAAAGCTTGAAACCAACAGAAAGAGACAACTCAAAGCCAAGCGAGCACCGCTTGGCTTTCTTGTTTTCCCACCATTCATAACGTCTATGCCTCACCTGTTGTTAAGCCGTTTTAGATCTATGTAAATCTAAATTTTGAGATCGCTTAATCGGTTGCATCGTATCATTTTCTAAAAAAATGTTTTAAATCAAGACAGCGTTTCATTTGTATTGTAGATTGACGATCTACGAGAATGTTGTTTGGATATTAGATTGCTTAAACTGGGTACCCGATTAGTCTTAATGTTGTTTTTACTGAGCTTTGGCTTAGTGAATTCTAACGGCTATTCGTTTCCTTCTAAGCCATTTCAAATATACTCGGCTCAAGAGCAATCTTCACAGAATGAGCAATCTTCCTCGATAAAACAGTGTAAACAAGCCGCTACGGATAAACCGTCGAGCTACTTCGAGTGCAACAAAGCTCAGTTTGGCACCGTGCCTTCTGGTGACAGTTCTAACTATCACGACACCGAATCAAGCCTTCAAGCAGCAAACTTCAGACGTATGCTCAGTAATGAGCAAGAAAGCGTGGCCGATCTTGAGCCTGCTTATCACCTACTGATCGACTTCTCTCCCCCTTCATTACTGGCTTCTCTGCTTTTCAACACACCATTGTTGGATTCCAAGCAGCACTGGACCAGCATTGTGAGTTCTCCGTCCTCCCGGCTTGCTGGGTGGAAAGAGGGCAACATCCAATACTCGCATTTCCGAGAACTTCTTAGCTAATCGTTTGACCCTAAATTGGTCGTATCGATGGTCACTTGTGCCCGTTGAACTCGCCAGTTAATCAAAACAAGCATAGCGACATCAGCTTTAGCATCACTATCTTTCAATCAGCTTGTTCTGGTCGTGATTAGCCATCGCTCGTGTTCGCAAAATATTAGACATACCAATCGTAGTAAATAACTGGTCACCCTAGCTGGTTAAAATGCTCGATCACTGCTTTTTTCTGGTGCTATTTTTGAGCACGTATTTACGGTGATTGGTAGAAAGAAGAGATCTTGACTGTGAAAAAACGCATTCAAAGAAAACAAATAAACCACTACTCAAAGTGGAAATACGTGGTGCTTATCGCCACTATCATCATCATGGTTCTGAGTGCTTTACCTTCTTGGTATGGCGAGAATGCATCGGTTCAAATCAGCAATCGCTCTGAGCAGACAATCGATGCGACTCAAATTACTCAATACCTTGCGAGCGAAGGCATCCAAGCCAAATCTGCATTTCAAAAAGACAAACGTTTAGTCGTGATCTTAGAAGATGCTGAACAACAAGCGAAAGCCAAAGAGGTGCTGAATGAGCGCCTATTGGATAACGCGACGGTTGCGCTAGCGATGGAGCCAGCAGCTCCGAAATGGCTGACTGACATGGGCTTCGCACCGATTCAGCTAGGCCTTGATTTACGTGGTGGTGTGCAGTTCCTGTTAGAAGTAGACATGGAACCGGTTTACCACGCACAAGCGCAATCTGTAGTCGATGAAATCACCAGCCAAGTGCGTTATGCACGCGGTAAAGTGGTGAACAACCAAGTTGAGTTTAACTTCCGTACTGATGCCGATTTCGAGAAAGCACAGAAACTGATTCGCGAAGAGTTCCCACAATGGCAACGTGACCGTTCAGATAAATCGCTAACGTTAACTCAGTCTGAAGAAGAGCAAAGAACGCTACGTAATCTAACGGTTCAACAAAACCTGCAGATCATGCGCAGCCGTATTGAAGAGCTAGGCATCACTGAGGCATCGATTCAACGCCAAGGTGAAAGCCGTATCCGTATCGAATTACCGGGTGTACAAGACCCTGCAGCTGCGAAAGACGTGATTGGTGCTACGGCTTCATTAGCGTTCTACTCTGTGTACGACAACGCAACGCGCAATACTCAAACTCTGAAAGATTCAGATGGTAATCGCGTAGTGGTTGCTCGCAAAGCAGTGCTGAGCGGTGAACACATTATCGATGCTCGCAGTGGCATTGGTGAGATGGGCAGTGCAGAAGTCAACATTACGCTGGATTCTTCTGGTGGTAAGAAAATGTCCGAGTTCTCACGTCATAACATCGGTAAGCCAATGGCAACGGTGTACAGCGAATACAGCCGTGATAGAGCGGGCAACAGCAAGCAAGACAGTGAAGTGATTAGTGTGGCAAACATCCAATCTCAACTGGGTAGCCGCTTCAGAATCACTGGCGCAGGCAGTTTGGCAGACGCACAAGAGCTTGCGTTACTGTTGCGTGCGGGGTCATTGACTGCGCCTGTGACCATCATTGAAGAACGTACTATTGGCCCATCTTTGGGTGCTGAAAATGTAACCAACGGCTTTGCTGCTTTGGCTCTTGGCCTTGGTCTTACTCTAACGTTTATGGCGCTATGGTACCGCCGTCTTGGCTGGGTCGCGAACTGTGCATTGGTGGTTAACATGACCACGTTGTTTGGTTTGATTGCCTTGCTACCGGGTGCGGTATTAACTCTGCCGGGTATTGCGGGCTTGGTACTGACCGTTGGTATGGCGGTAGACACTAACGTGCTTATCTTCGAGCGTATTCGAGACAAGATGAAAGAAGGGCGCAGCTTTGCTAGCTCTATCGATCGTGGTTTCGATAGCGCATTCTCGTCAATTTTCGATGCTAACGTCACCACCATGATCGTTGCTGTGGCTCTATACACAATCGGTAATGGACCGATTCAGGGCTTCGCTCTGACACTGGGCTTAGGTCTTCTAACCAGTATGTTCACGGGCATTTTTGCTTCACGAGCGATCATCAATTTGGTTTGGGGGCGTGACCAACGCCACGATGTAAGGATTTAAGCATGAGTACTTCAAAAATGACTATTTCAGACCGCTATTTTTCAAATAGCTATATTTCGGATAAGAATATGACTCGCCTTCGTAAGGTGATGTCTGCGATATCTATTGTGCTGTTCATGAGCTCTGTGATGCTGGTGGCGGTGAAAGGTTTTAACTGGGGCTTGGACTTCACAGGTGGTGTGGTTGCTGAGGTTCAGCTCTCTGATCAAGTCACCAAAGATGCGTTAAAAACCAAGCTCGACACGGCTTTTCAACAAGACGTTCAAGTGGTCGGCATGGCAGAGCAGGATCGCTGGACTATTCGTTACAGCCAACTGACAGACGCTCCACAACCAAACTTAGTGGATGCTTTGTCATCGGTAAGTGACCAAGTAAAAGTGCTTAACAGCAGCGTGGTTGGGCCTCAAGTGGGTCAAGACATGGTTGACCAAGGTGGCTTGGCGGTATTGGTGTGTTTCCTAATGATCATGCTGTATCTGAGTGTACGGTTTGAATGGCGTTTGGCTCTGGGTGCGCTTGCCGCGATCATCTATGACGTGACGCTCATCTTGGGTCTATTCGCTTTTACTCAGTTTGAGTTCAACCTGACCGTATTGGCGGCCGTGCTAGCGATTCTCGGTTACTCATTGAATGACTCGATCATCATCGCCGACCGTGTGCGCGAAATGCTGCGCGGCAATCCAAACGGTGATACTGATAACCTGCTCAATGAATCGGTTAAAGCGACCTTCTCACGCACCATGGTGACTTCAGGAACAACGCTAATTACCGTATCTGCGCTTTGGCTACTTGGTGGCGCCGCGCTGCAAGGTTTCGCGATTGCACTGGTTGTAGGTATTGTCAGCGGTACGTGGTCTTCCGTTTCGGTCGGTATCACACTGCCCAAGTTACTTGGCCTACAGCCTTTTCACTACCAAGTGAAAGCGCCAGTGGAAGTTGAGGGTGAGTACCCTTAGTCAAGCTAAGCTAGCTTATGCACGCTAGGCCGATTTACTTACGCTATTAACCTAAACCAATAATGAAAGCCCTTGAACTCACTTAGCCCCCTAAGTAAGTTCAGGGGCTTTATTTTTATATAAGAGTCAATTGGTTAGAGAAAAGTGAGCCTATTTCAAAAAACGATGGATTGAGCAGGCAAGCCCTCATGATATGAAGTATGTTTAGATGACGTTAGTAGAAATGAGGCAAGGGAATGGAATATCGACATCAATGTCATGTAGGCGACCACGGTGATGCACTGAAGCATCCAGTATTGAGTGCACTTGTTCAGTCATTAATGCAGCAGCATTCACGCCTCAATGTTATCGACACGCACTCAGGTACAGGGTGTTATGACCTCACTACCGCACCAAGTAATCACGCCGGTGAGTTTGCTGAAGGGGTCGGGTACTTGTGGCGCAATAAGGCTTCTCTTCCTCCGGCATTCGCTTCTTTTATGTCGGTACTGGAGTACTATAATCCGAATCAACTTATCTCTTTGTATCCGGGTTCTGCCGCCATCACTTACCAACAAGGTCGCAGCCAAGATAGCTTCTATTTTTCAGACATTCAGCAAGATGAAGCTGATTTACTGCAAACCAATATTGAGAAGTTACAATGTAACCTAGATATTTCAAGCAAGCTTACGATTAGCGCAGGTGATGGGCTTAAAGCGTTACCTGATGACGTTGCTAAACATGACAACCACCATCTGATTGTTATCGACCCACCCTATGAAACCGATTCAGAATATCTCGCGGTGATTGATGCCTTGGTTAAGGCTTATCAACAGTCTGAGAAAGTATCTGCCTTGATTTGGTATCCACTTTATACGGATGACAAGAGCTCACTGATTCTGAACCACTGTGTGACAGCGGTGAAAGATGGTTTACTACCAAGTCCAATTAAATCTGAATTGCGACTAAGAGATCCCAAGGGTGACGATCGTCTGATCGGCAGTGGTTTACTGTTGTTCAATCCACCACAAGGCATTGCTGGAACAGTGGCTGATACTCTGGATTACTTACATAGTCAGCTCGCAACCAATGGTGAGGGTTATTGGCAAATGAGAAGTCTATAAATCTGATTTATATGGGGTTTATGATGAATTTCTAGACGCTGTTCACTAAATCACTGTTATTTATGTGGTTTAAATTGACCAAACGCTAACTTTTATCGATTGATTAATTGCAGTGAATCATTTAAAAATAGAATATCAATGCGCACAAGTGCATAATGGCTCATAAGTTAAATAATTAGTCCCAGATTAATATCAGATTGTGGTTTACCCCCTAAACTGCATTAGGCTCGCACTAGTCATGCGAGCCTTTCTTTTGCCTGAAGGAAAATCTAAGGCAGTTCTATCAATTTAAGATTCACTACAACACTGGATAATCGATATAGCCTTTTTCGTTGCCACCGAACAGGGTGGCGCCGTCGAGCTCTGATAGTTCGCTGCCGTTTTGTAGGCGTGAAACTAGATCTGGGTTAGCAACGAATGGGCGACCAAATGCGACGAGATCGGCGTAGCCTTTGCTTAGTACTTCTTCGGCGCGTTGTGGTGTGTAGCTGCCGGCAACGATGATGGTGTTAGAGAACAAGGCTCTTAGTTCGACACGGAAGCTTTCAGGGATAACTGGAGCATCATCCCAGTCGGCTTCTGATAGGTGCAGGTAAGCGATGTCTCGATCTTGAAGTGCCTTCGATGCCTCTAAAATCGTTGGTACGATATCTGGGCAGTTCATGTCTTTGAAGGTGATGAACGGCGCCAAGCGCACACCTACTTTATCGGCACCTATCTCTTCAATCACAGCATCAACCACTTCGATTAGGAAGCGAAGTCGGTTCTCGCGGCTACCGCCGTAGTTGTCGGTGCGTTTGTTTGAGTTGGTTCTTAGGAACTGATCAATCAGGTAGCCATTGCCACCGTGTATTTCCACTCCGTTGAACCCTGCCTCGACTGCTTTTTTCGCTGAGTTAGCAAAATCTTGAACAACACGATCGATATCGGCTTGGGTCATCTCTCTTGGTTGGATGCAATCCACCATGTTGCCGTTACCATTCTCATCAGAGATCCAAACCTGCGTTTCTATTGGAGCTAATGCAGAAGGTGCAATCGGTAACTCGCCTTTTTGAAAGGTAGGGTGTGATACTCGGCCTACATGCCATAGCTGGCAGAATATCGCGGCACCTTGTGCTTTTGCTGCTGTTGTTACTGACTTCCAACCTTCGATTTGTGCATCGGTATAAACGCCGGGTGTGAATGAGTAACCTTGAGAGTCATCAGAGATCTGCGTTGCTTCCGTGATGATCAGCCCTGCACTTGCGCGTTGTTGGTAATAGGTTGCCATCATGTCGTTTGGCACGTTTCCAGGTTGGCTAGTACGAGCGCGTGTCATGGGTGCCATAACCACGCGGTTTTGTAGTGCTAGGCCTTTCAGTTCTGATGCTTCGAATAACTTGTTCATGGTCTCTACCTTTATGAATTTTTAGTGCTGTGCCAATTCCAGTTTGATAATGAATTGGCACTTTGAAGTTACGGAGTTCTTAAATTATTTAGCTTCTGTTGGTGCAAATATTGAGTTGCTTTGTGGTTTCTCGTTTCGGTTAGCTTTAGCGATTAAGAACAATCCGACGATAGGAACCACAACGGCTGCGAACGGAATCATGCCTGCGCCTAGTTGGCTGTCGAGTACCATGCCGCCAAGGAATCCACCAAAGGCATTGGCTAAGTTAAACGCTGAGATATTCGCAGTTGCTGCTAGCTCTTGCCCTTCGCCACCGTGGTTCATTACTCGAAGTTGCATGGCAGGGACGTTCGCAAATGATGCAATACCAAAGACAAATGCAGCTGCAACGAAGAGGATTTTGTTGTCTACCACAAGGCCAACCACCACCAATGACACGATCATTGCGACAGCCCAAAACATTGAAGCTTTGCCTAGGTTTTTATCTGAAGAGCGTCCGCCCAAGGTGTTACCGATGATTAAGCCGACACCCACAATCACTAAGATCCAAGTAACAGACTCTTGACCGTAGCCGGTGATGTGCATAGCGATTGGCGCAAGGTATCCGTATAGCGTCATGAAGCCAGACCAAGCAAAAGCAGTGATTGCCAAGCTGATCAGCAGCATTGGGTTTTTGAACGCTAGAAGCTGAGTTTTGATGTCTTTCGCTTCACTGTGACCTGTCGATTTAATCGATATCAAAATGGCAAGCATCGCGATAGTGCCAAGTGCTGCCACGGTAAAGAAAGTAGTGTGCCAGCCGAATTGCAAGCTGACCCATGTACCAGCTGGAACGCCAAGAACGTTAGCGAGTGTTAAGCCTGCGAACATTTGGCCAACGGCACGACCTGCCATTTTTTCAGACACTAAGTTGGTTGCAACAACCGCACCGATACCATAAAAAGGGCCTTGCACTAAGCCTGCGATAACACGGCTGGCAAGTAGAAGTGGGTAGCTAGGAGCAAGGGCTGATAAGACATTACCGATGATGAACAGTGCCATTAAGCCAATCAGTACCATCTTCTTGTTAAAACGTGCGAGGTAGATGGTTAAGATCGGGCCACCAATAACGATAGCCAATGCGTAAGCACTGATTAGGTATCCGGCTTGACCTTCGGTGATCGAAAGGGATGTGGCAATTTGTGGAAGGATGCCTGCAATAACAAACTCAGCGGTGCCGATGGCAAAAGCTGCGAGTGTCAGTATCCAAACTTGGAATGGGATCTTTTCTTTATGGATCGCTTCTGATTTCATAGTGAAGTACCTGTGTTAATTCTTGTTTGTTAGGACGTGAGATACACGCCCTAACGATTGTTCTTTATGTCTTTGCTTCTTTGCTTCTTTGCTTCTTTGCGGAGTGTTAGCCGAGTAGAGCGCCGCCATCGATATCGATGATTGACCCAGTGACGTATGGGTTATTAATTGCGAACAGGTAACCCATGGCTATCTCTGAAGGCTCGCCAACCTTACCTGCGGGTAGGTTGTTTTTGGCGTTGTCGTACATGTTTGCACGAGCGGAATCGTCCATGTTTTTGTAGGCTTCCGTCATGGTTAAACCCGGGCTAACGGCATTGACTCGAATGGGTGATAGCTCTTTCGCCAGTATTTTGGTTACGCTTTCTAGTGCGGCGTTGATGGCGGTTTTTACGTAAGTACCAGCAACAACTTTGCGTGACAACATACCAGTTGTGAAGGTGATAGAGCCGTTTGGCGTCATGTAGCGTGCGGCATGTTTGGCTACGTTTAAGCTGCCCCAAAACTTAGTGTCAAAAGCTGTCTTAGCGTTTGCGGTTGCTACGTCTGTTACTTTTCCTGCGGGAGCGGATGAGCCAGCCGTTACGATTAAGTGGTCAAACACGCCAATCGATTCGAAGTATTCACAAATCGACTTTTCATCGGTGATATCAACGCCTGTGTGTCGGCTGGCAATATGTACCGTGTTGTTCTCGTTTCTTAGTTGCATCGCTAGTGCTTTGCCGATACCTGATGTGCCACCAATGATGACGAAAGTGCGTTGCTCTTGTTTAGTCGATTCGTTAGTCATTCTCTGAATTCCTGCGTTGTTCTGTTGATGTTTGCCATTATATTTATTCGACTAAATTTGATAATTGGTTAAAATATAAATTCATTATTCGGTTAAGCTGAATAGTGTGACTGAGTATTCAAATCGAGCATTAAGATCGAGAAGTAAGACGAAGAGGTGGAAGCGAGAATCGTATGGATAAGTTTTCAGATATGGCGATGTTCGTCAGTATTGTTAAGCATCACGGGTTAGCGGCGGCGGGGCGCGAACTGGGTTTATCGCCTGCGACCATGACAGCAAGGCTGCAGGCGCTTGAAGAACGATATGGTGTGAAGTTGTTGAATCGAAGTACGCGTCATGTGTCTTTGACCGACTCTGGAGATCTGTATCACAAGGCATGTTTGGAGATTTTAGACAACGTCAGTGAGGCCGAAAACCTGATTCAAAATGGCGTAAAAGAAGTCAAAGGCTCGCTAAAAATCGCCGCGCCAAAAGACATCGGAAAGCAGTACATTCTTCCTATTTTGTCGGAGTTTTGCCAGCAGTATCCGGACGTTATTCCTTACCTGTATTTGAACGATAACCTCTCGAACATTGCTGAATCTGGCATGGATATCGTGGTCCGTTATGGTGAACTGGTCGACAGCAGTTTGATATCCAGACGCTTATCGCCAAGCCGACGTGTGCTGTGCGCTTCTCCTGAATACCTCGCTAAACACGGGACGCCGTTGACGCCGCAAGACTTGGTTGAACACGACTGTTTGGCGATGCTGCGGAGTAATGAAGAGCTCAAGACATGGCACTTCCAAGATCATGATATGAAGAAGGCTGTGACGGTTGTGCCGAAGCGATTTTCAGATGATGGTGAAGTGATTCGGTACTGGGCATTAAAAGGTGAGGGCATTGCGCTTAAATCGGTGCTGGATGTGCAAGACGACATCAATAACCAACGCCTTGTGACTCTGCTTAATGGCTACATGAAAAACTTCAATACCGCGATGTCGGTGTCGAGCGCCGATTTGAATGTGGTGTACATCAGCAAGAAATATCAGCCCAAGCGTATCCGGTTGTTTCTTGATTTCTTGTTTGAGCGGTTTGGCGATTTGGTTGAAAAGTCTAGTTAGATTAGCCGAGAAGCAGCGCATGACAGATCTCTCGAACTCAACACCCGGGTACGGACAGAGAACATTGAACTGGTTATGATACGACCAACATAAGGATGTGATTGGAGAGAAAAATGAAAGTCGTCGGAGATACGGTTATCCAACCTTTTCACAAGGCAACCTGCCATTGCGGTGCGGTTGAACTAGAGTTCAGCTTACCTAACGGGATAGAAAAACCACGTCGCTGCGATTGCTCTATCTGTCGTCGAAAAGGCGCGATTGTTGGTTCTGTTGCGTTGGATGGTATCAAGATCCTCAAAGGTGCCGAGCATCTCAAGTTATATCAATTCAATACCAACACCGCGAAGCACTACTTTTGCTCAAACTGCGGTATCTATACCCACCATCAACGTCGCTCTAGCCCAAATGAATACGGGTTCAATATTGGTTGTTTGGAAGGGGTGAACCCTTTTGATATTGGTGATGTGGTGACCAACGATGGTGTCAATCATCCAGCTGATCGTTAATTTATTGAGCATAAAAAAGGAAGGAATTATGTCTGAATACGGAGCGATCATTCGCTGGAAAAAAGCAGAAGATGAAGTCTTTAGCGACAATCAATACAGTCGAGGTCATACGTGGGAGTTCGATGGTGGTGTCACTGTGCCTGCTTCGTCCTCTCCACATGTTGTGCCACTGCCGTTTTCGGTGGAAGCGAATGTTGATCCAGAAGAAGCGTTTATCGCGGCACTTTCTAGCTGCCATATGCTGACGTTTTTGGGCATTGCCGCAAAGCAGAAGTACGTGATCGACTCCTATGTCGATGATGCGATTGGTGTGCTGGAAGAAGATGAATCTGGCCGCTCATCGGTCACTAAGGTGACTCTGCGCCCTAAAATTGTGTTTTTAGGTACCAAAAAGCCCACCGCCAAGCAGCTCGACAAACTGCACCACTTGGCGCACAAAAACTGCTTTATCGCGAACTCGGTAAAAACGGACATTGTGGTAGAAACTAAAGCGTAAACCACACACGTTAACATCCAAAAACCGCGAGGTTGCTTAGTGCATCACTGGCGGTTTTTTTGTGTCTGTGTAATCCTACGTACGGTTTTAATTGAGTGACAGTTAGAAAGTTTTGAGAGATAGGTAGAGAGCTCTTGAATGGTAGGAATAGATTGATTAGCAGAGAGTTATGTTTAGCGTCCCATTGAATAGTTTTGTACATCGTGTGAGTGATAAAAGCCAAGTGATGGTGAATGCTGCGGAATGTGGATGTCAGTTGAAACGAGTTCGTCGTTCGCGTAATTGGCTGTTGGTCGCTCAAGAGTATCAACTCGTTGAATTTAAAACGATGTTAACCCATGAAAAAGACGGTTGGATAGCAATTGCAATCGACAAAGTGCTGCCTAAACCCGTGGTGTGTTTGGCATCTCTGTTGGCCGCTACACCTTCAATGACTGTGGCTCAGCTGGTGATGGAATCTGGATGTTCAATGGCCGAAGCAAGACGTGCTATTGATGAACATGAAGGTCTGTAGGCGTATTCAAATCGTGTGAAAAGAGAATTGCGAGCAGCAAAAAGCCCGTAACGATATTGCGCTGGAAAACGTCATATCGTTACGGGCTTTATCATCTGTGCTGCTGTTAAGCTAAGCCATGCGGCTTATGAAGCATTGAATCGATTAAGAGTTCGCTACTTTTACACGAATCGTGTTTTTGCCAAGCTTTGACAAGTTCAGCTTGTTTAGTGCCGCTTTAGCTTCTTCTTGCTCTGGCATTTCAACAAAAGCGAAGCCTTTTGAGTCGCCAGTTTCTTGGTCTAAAACTAGGCTGCACTCTTTTACTGAGCCAAACTCAGAAAATAGCACACGGATGTCTTGCTCAGAGGTAGAGCGCGATAGGTTACGAACTAGAAGTTTCATAATAAACCTTGAATATGAATTTACGCCGAGCATTGTCGCACACTTTCATGCTCACCCTCACAAATAATTACTCTAATCATTTCTTTGGTAATGTGTCGCTCTATTTGCCGATTAAGCGAGCTGTTTACCTGCTAGCCGCGGTTTATCGTGATATCTGACACGAATCCATGCTCTGTGCTGGTCAACGCCTGTTGTAGCATCTGAGCGGCTTCTTGCGCGGTCATAAAGCTCGAGGTATCCCTGCCTTTACCGCTTGTATTCCAAAACTCGGTCGCCATTCCTCCAGGGTAAACCGCCACGATTTTCATCGGGTGACCTTTTAGCTCTAACCTTACCGATTCGATAAAGCCTTTCACGGCCCATTTTGCCGCGCAGTAGGTGGACTCTTCAGCTTTAGCACCTTGTGCCGCCGTCGACATCACCACAGCGATGGTGACCGATTGATCTTTGTAGCGCTGTACAAGCTCGCGAATCAAAAAGATCGAAGACTCAATATTGTTCTTCAGCATGTCGCTGATGATGGTTGGATCTTGCTGTTCTATCTTACCGAAGTACCCACTGCCAGCGCTGTGGATCACCAGCTTCGGCATTTCAGGTAACGCATCCAATAACTCGCTCACTGAGTGCGGGTCACAGAGATCACACGCTTGGCTAATGGTATTCGCAGGTAGGCCTTGCGCCACTTCTGCTAAACGTTGTGCATTGCGACCTGTAATGGCTACGCGCTGAGCGTCGGCGTTAGCATATTGTTTCGCGAGAGCTGCGCCTAAACCGCTGCTTGATCCGGTAATTAAAATCATACTGTCTTCAATTTGTAGAGTTGATTCGAGATAGTAAGGGGCTAGGCTAAGATTTTCTGAGATCTATGGCTAAAGTTGATCGATAGCCTGGTTGATAGGTTAATAGCTTGGGTGATCGGTCGAGCGGTAAGGCTGAGCTAAGAAAGTGGGGGAAAGCCGTTAAGAATCGACGGGCTTAGCAAGAAATAACAGCGTTAAAAAACAACGAACTAACAAGTAAAAGCGCCGGCATAGAGCCAGCGCTTTTGAGTAATCATAAGTGATTATTCGTCGTCGAACTGTTTGATCGTGAACGCGTCTTCGATTCGGTTAAGCTCTTCTTGTTCTTTCACTCGCTTCTCTTCTTGCAGAGTCGCTCTCGTTTCGTTGAAACGTTTTTTCTCTGACTTAGTCAGGAATTTTACAGCTTTTTTGTTGGTCAGTGCGTAAGCAACTACGTCTTCACCTTTTTCTCTGCGGTCGTTTACGCGTTGTGAGAAACGTTCATTGTCGCGAGCTTTACGCTCCGCTGAGGTCAACTTGCTCATGCTTTAAAGCCTTTTCAATTATTCATGGTAGGGAATCTACGCTTAGCGAAACAAATGGGGACTGCTTAGTGTCAGTCTAGTCCATTTGTATGCTGGTGGCGCATCTTAGCACAATGGCTTGAGCATGCAGGTATGCTATTCGAGGGATCAAACAAAACAGCCCACAATTTTCGTTGTGGGCTGTTTTGTTACTTACTGTAGATGTAGTCATCGTTTTAAAACTAAGAATCAGAAACGGCAGTTACATCAAATCTTCTCGATGTATAAGATGACCTCTCCGACTTTAAAGCCAAACTTAGACATCTCAGTCTTGTTGAACAAGCGTTTATCGTCCATTAAGAACATCCAATCATCGAGCACCACTTCATAGGTGCTGCCGTCTACTTCAATCTCTAAGTCATATTTCCAATACAGCGCAGAACCTTGGGTTTCACCATAAGCGGTTCCAACGACATCGTTGGCAGTCCCAGAATAGGTGTTTTCGCCCGTTTTGATCAGATTCCAAACGCGAGTTGAGCGCTCGCCATCAGCAAAAGAGAACCACTCTTTTATTTCTCCGTTGTCACCGTCCCAAGTCGCGATCAGTTTGGCATCAAAGCGGCGCAGTAAGTTACCAGAGCGGTCTAGCACCATGCCGTAGGCCATTAGCTCGCCATTAAAAAAGGTTTCAAGCTTGAGCTCTGGCGTAGTGTCGACATGGTCTTCTAAACTTGCAGAGCCACAGCCCACTAGCCAAGTGAGTGAAAAAAATGCCAGAGCAAATTTTATTATTGTTGTTTTTGGATTCATTTGTTCAAACCTAAAAGTTGTTTACGAAGACCGGGTTCAGAGGTGTTTTCAGACAACCAAATCGCTAGAAAGGCTTCACCAAATTGCTTGTCTTGGATGGTGCCGATCGGTTGTTCATCGAAATAAAAACGACTTACGTTATCTTCAGCGACACGAATCGTGAGTGTGCTTCCTTCTTCCACGTTCGGCCACATCGCGTACAAGGGTTTCAACCATCGTTGAATGTTGCTGTCAGAGTAGCCAAGCTTGTTCCACTGATCTTCGGTAGCGTCTACGAGGTCTTTGCTATCGATAGAGCGGTAATACTCAAGCTTCAAAGCTCGTTCGGAGTTGGTTGGAGTTGCGTAGAATTCTGCCGAGTAGAGAGTCCAAAACAGGTAACTCATTTCACCCTCACCACGTTTGTTCAGATCATCGACAGCAGAGGCTCTAGCGTGTCCGGCAAATAACAGCGCAGCAAAGATTAACGGGAGAGTAATAAAGCTTAGAAGTGTGTTTTTTGCTTGCTGATGAGCGCGAACAATACCTCGCTCAGGTTTGAACGTTTGTGTCGGGTTGCGTGGATAAGCCATAAGTCACCTCGTTATTGCCATTTTAGGTTGTATTAAGTTGGAGTAGGCGGCCACCAGTAAGGGCAACAAAATCCCCCAACTTATTGCAAGGGCAGCAACTACCGATGCATCTGGCCAAGTAGTAAGAAGAGCACCTGCTTTGATGCCTCCCCAATAACTACTAGTACCTGCTACGAACCCTATGACAAACAAGATCACTTTCGAGCATTTTAAAAGCCAATTTAGGCTGTGGTTAAAACTGATTAAGAACATGATCCACAGGCAGACAAGCCACACCGGGAACCACGATTGATTCGCAATTTCAGAGTCGACGGCAAACACGCCGAAGTGGAGTAAGAGGCTATCAAGCAATAGCCCCAATGGTAATAAAATGAGTATCTTCAAATCGCTACTGCGAGTCGGTGATAGAAGGAAGTGAACCACTACAATCAGTGGTGTGACGAACGGGGCTTGCGCGGTAAAGAAAGCACTGCAAACCCAGGTCGCTTGAAACAGTACGAGATTAATAATCCAAAACCGCTTCATCTTTTTCTCCAAAGTAACGAGGTTTTCTTGCGACTACATGGTGAGTGCTGATCACGCGCTCTTTGAATGCGCCTTCACAGTAGCAGAAGTAGAAGGTCCATAAGCGTTTAAACTCTTCTGAATAGCCGAGAGACTCTAGCTCTTCCCAACTATTTTCAAAGGCGATATTCCAATCATTCAGCGTTCGAGCGTAGTGCAGGCCAATGTCATCAATTTCTTGAACCACAAGGTCGGTGCTGGTCGCAAGGTGTTGGGTCATCACTGAAACAGAAGGTAGGCAACCGCCGGGGAAGATGTACTTCTGAATAAAGTCGACACCTTTGCGGTATTTGTCGTAACGGCTGTCAGCAATAGTAATTGCTTGAATCAGCATCTTGCCTGAGGGCTTAAGTAGCGAGGAACATTTTTCAAAGAAGGTTTGTAGATACTCATGTCCGACCGCCTCTATCATCTCGATCGAAACCAACTTGTCATACTCACCAGTGAGATTGCGATAATCCTCTTTGAGCAGGGTGATTTTGTCGGTTAAACCAAGCGCTTTTACTCTCTGTTCAGCAAGTGCATGTTGGGCATCTGAGATCGTGGTAGTGGTGACGTGGCAACCGTAGTGTTGCGCCATGAAGATGGCTAAGCCGCCCCACCCTGTGCCTATCTCGACCACGCTATCTTTCTCAGACAGTTCTAGTCGCTCACAGATGGTTTTCATTTTGTTTTGTTGAGCCTTCGACAAGGTTTCTGCGTCTTCGCTGTAGATTGCGGAAGAGTACTGCATCGAGCTATCTAAGAAGCGCTCATACAGCTCGTTGCCAATATCGTAGTGGGCGAGAATATTTCGCTTAGAGCCTTGCTCGGTGTTGGCATTCTTACGACGCAGCAATAGGTTTTTGATGCGAGAAATCCATTGTGTCTTGTCATCAAGCTCATCCAATTGGGCTTGGTTACGAGCCATGATTTGAATCACACGCGTTAGATTTGGGCTGGTCCATTTACCATCGATGTACGCTTCAGATGCGCCGATACTGCCGTTGATGACCACATCTCTAAAAAAGGTCGCATCATGAATCACGATTCGACCTTTCAAGTCTGCTTCTCGATCACCGAACACCGAATGCTGGTCGCGCTCAATGATCTCGAGCGTCGCGAATTGCAGGCTTTCTAACACCTTGAAGATTAAAGCTCGATATTTACAGTTGCTTGAAACAGCAACGGCTTTAGCTTGTTGTTCAATATTGTTGTTTTGTTTGGCAAGCTGTTCCATGTAAACCTCGCTGATAACTCATTCTAATATTTTGTGCCAACTAAGCTGAGTTCTGCTCCTTGATTGGAGCGAACCCAAGCTTCAATTGAGTTCTTTCATGTGCGCTTAAGACGTTGAGTCTGGATGCGCCACAAACGGTACTTTTTTCAGGAATAATTTGAGAGCCTGATAATAAATTCCCATCACGACTTTTATCGTCATCGCCGGAATCTTGAATACCGTTCGTCTAATGTTTGTCTTGGTTACTGACTGCTTCGTCAGAGCCAGTGTCGCATCGAAAAGCTTGTCGTCTCGGCGGCTTTCGATGTGAACTAACGTGCGTTTCGCTGGTGGCTTAATCTTCCAAAAATAAGTCATGTTCAAATCCATGAACGGCGAAACGTGAAACTCTTTTTTTACCTTCAATTCTTGGTGCATGTCGATGAGATAGTAGTGTCTTTCTCGCCAAGGCGTGTTACTCACCTCAGCCAACATGTACTTACAATCTCCAGTCTCGTCATAACAGAAGAAACAGTTGATTGGGCTGAAGTAGATGCCTAAACAGCGGCACTGAGCCAGCATCGTCACACGGTTTGAATCAGACCAAACCCCACCAAGTTGTTGCACTTTGGAAGCTATACGTTGCTTAAGTGATTTTGGTTCATCCGTGGTGACATTTTCTTTTTTTTCAGCGAGATAATCCGATTCGACAAAGCGAATCGGGTTGTACCAACGAGTTCCGAACAGCGCACTGCGCGCTGTGGTTTGGGGCAGCTCATCAAGATCTAACCCCATCATATACAGCTGATAGCTGAACTCATGAGTGATGTCGCCAAAGCGGCGATGTCTGACGTTACCCCAATAGATACCGCTGAGCTCTTCACTCTTTTCGGATGCGATCCCCATCTCGGGTGTCAGGGTTTGACTGTTCATAGCGCGGAACTCGTACTCAAATCTAAACCGAAGCGTTTGGTCACATCGAGTGCACTGTGGACACCGTCTTCATGGAAGCCGTTATACCAATAAGCGCCAGCAAAGTGCGTCTGGTTTTTGCCACAGATTTGCTCACGCTTGTGCTGAGCTTCGACCGTGTTCGAATTAAGTACCGGGTGATGATAAACAAAGCTGCGAATAATTTTTTCTGGGTCGATGGCTTCGCTTTGATTCAAGGTGACACAGAAGGTGTCTTGGCTTTCGATGCCTTGCAGAATGTTCATGTTGTACGTGACACAAGCAGGTCGTTTACTGTCGCCATCCAACATGTAGTTCCAGCTTGCCCAAGCCAGTTTCCTGTCTGGTAACAAGCGAGTATCGGTGTGCAGAACCACTTCATTGCGGCTGTATGGGATTTCGCCCAGTACCTGTTGCTCTTGTTCTGTTGCATCACCAAGCAAGCGTAAGGCTTGGTCTGAGTGGCAAGCAAAGATTACTTCGTCGAAACCTTGTGCGCTGCCATCTTCAAATTCAATCGTGACGCCTGTTTCTTGGCGAGTCACTTGTTTAATCGATGTATTCAGTGCAACAGTCTTACTTAGGCGTGAAAGGATGATTTCAACATAAGAACGCGATCCCTTTGGTATCACATACCACTGAGGACGGTTCGCGATATCGAGCAATCCATGGTTGTAGAAAAACTGAATGAAGAACTTGAGCTCAAACTCTTCCATTTCTTCCAAGCTTGTCGACCAAATCGCCGCGCCCATCGGTAAGATGTAGTGCTGGCTGAAAAAGTCGGAAAATTGATTATCTCGTAGGAAACTGCCAAGGGTAACGTCTGGTGTGAATTCATTGCTTTCAAACTGAGCCTTACACAGCTTGTTGAACTTGAGAATGTCAGACACTAAAGACCAGAACTGAGGTTTGAAGATGTTGCTCCTCTGCGCGAATAACGAATTAATGCTGTGGCCGTTGTATTCAAACTTGGTCGTCGTGTTGTGGACGCTGAAGCTCATCTCAGTCGGTTGCCTTTCGACATCGAGTTGTTCTAGAAGCTGATTGAAATTCGGGTAGGTTCGATCGTTGAATACGATGAAACCTGTATCTATCGAAAACGCCGAGCCTTGATGTTCAATATCAACGGTCGCGGTGTGCCCCCCAACGTAATCATTCTTTTCGAATACTGTTACGTCGTGGTGCTTATCTAATATATGCGCGCAAGTGAGTCCAGAGATACCTGAACCAATAATGGCGATTTTCTTCATTGTTATACCATCCTTGAAGCGAGTTTTTGCCAAACTGGAGTTGGGAGCATTCTTAGTAGCTTCATCAACATGATGAATCGTCTTGGGAAATCGATTTCACTCTTTCCTTGAGCGATACCATTTACGATTCGCTGAGTTGCGGCCTCACTACTAATAATCATAGGCATAGAGAACGTATTTCGCTCGGTTAATGGCGTTTCAACAAAGCCAGGGTGCACAATTGAGACATGAATGTTGTGCGTTGCCAGATCAACCGAAAGTGTTCTGCCTAAGTAGGTGAGGGCTGCCTTTGAAGCGCCATAAGCCTCGGCTCTTGGCAAAGGTAAAAAGCTGGCGCTGGAGCTGACTAAAACCAAACGGCCGCCGGGCTTGATGTTTTTTAACCAAGCTTTAAGGGCGTAGCCAATTGAAATTAGGTTTATGTTGATGACGCGCTCAAAAAGCTCGGCATCAAAATTCACTGGGTCGTCGATGTACTCACAATCACCCGCATTTAAAATCAGCAGATCGAGCGGCTTGTCTTGGTCGAGTTCTGGGAAGTTGTGGTAATCAGTCAAGTCGAAACAGAGCGGTGAAATTGATGAATGCGCGACGTCTGTCTCGTGCGAGTCAACTAAGGCTTGCAGCTTGTCTGAGTTGCGGCCACAAGCAATCACCTGATGCCCTTGCTGAGCGTAATCTTTAGCTAGGGATTGGCCGATACCAGAGGTCGCGCCTGTAATCATAATACGCATTATCGGCTCGCCCTCTTTTTGATGGATTTGATCGCGCAGCCCAGTACTGGAATGTGTTCGTACAACATAGAGCCGACGTCGAGGTAGTCTCTGTGGTAGACCACTTGACCGTCGAGCATCTTAAGGTGGCTGTGCCCTTGTACTTCGATTGGCTTTTGCCCATTTAATTGCTTGTGAGCAAACTGCATCGTCCAGTAAACGGAAGCTTCGTCGTTCGCTTCGAAAGTGTGTTCGATATGAAAGTAACAGCTGGTTACTTGGGTGTAGAGGTTCTCGAAGTAGTGCGTAAGCGCCGAAATACCGCTGACATGATGCAGCGGATCTTGGAATTCAATATCAGGGTGATAAACCGTCTTAAGCACGTCGAAATTGTCGGTTCCGAGTTCTCGATACATGTTGAGAAAGTTATCAAGCCATAGAGAGTTATCCATAATATTCACTCTAATTATTTGAAGAAGGCTAAGGCTCTCAATCGTGCTTCTTTATGCTCAACGATGGGTTGCCAGTATTCGCTGTCTATTCCGTTTTTAGCGATAAAGTCATGTGGGAAATGTACATGCTTATCTGGGATATTTTGCAGCTCTGGTATGTACTTACGAATAAAAATTCCTTTTGGATCAAACTTTTCACTCTGAGTGATTGGATTGAAAATTCGGAAGTAAGGTTGAGCATCACAGCCAGTACTTGAAGCCCACTGCCAGCCACCATTGTTGGCACTAAAGTCTCCGTCGATAAGGTGCGACATAAAGAAACGCTCGCCCCAACGCCAGTCAATAAGCAGGTGCTTGGTTAGGAAGCTTGCCACCACCATTCTTAGTCTGTTGTGCATCCAGCCCGTTTCAACCAGTTGACGCATTGCGGCATCAACCAATGGATATCCTGTTTTTCCTTCGCACCAAGCTTTGAAGCTAGGATGATCGTGATACCAATCTAAACCATTGTATTTTTGCTGAAAGTTAGCACCTTTGACCAGTTTAGGGTGGTGGAACATCAAATGCTTATAAAAATCTCGCCAAATCAATTCATTGAGCCAACAAAAGGCCGGTAATTGCGTATCAAATAACAGATCGGGTTGCTGCTGAATCAATTGAATCGCTAACCAACGTGGGCTCACGGCGCCAATCGCTAAATAAGGTGATAGCCCCGATGTTCCTTTAACTGAGGGAATATCTCTCAGACGTGCGTAGTCGTTGACTTTATTGCCTAAGAAATTGGGGATCACATTGCCCAATACATCTTGGCTTAATGGCCAGCGACTCGAATCAACACGCGGAAAATCGAAATCATAGTCAGCAGAGATGGTTAAGGCTTGTAAGTCGTCAGGAAGCTGTGTTTGTGAACGTTCAGCTGACTCGACAGGAGCTGGACTGCAGATGATGCCTTTCACCTGAACTTCTTTTAACCAAGCGTTCTTAAAGGGCGTAAAGACTTTGAACATCTCGCCTTGTTTGTTGAGAACGCTACCGAGTGGCAGCATAACGTCACAATCGCTGATCTTCAGGTTTAGGCCGCTTGAAATCAGCTTTTTATCGCGAGCTTGTTCATCGACCTCTGGTTCAGAGTTAGCGTAGACGCACTTGGCATCAAGCTGCTGGCACAAATCGATGAGCTGTTTGGATTGGTCGTCAAAGTCGCTAGCTTTCAGGTGAAGCAACGTTATCCCGAATTCAGCGAGCTGGGAATCGAGTTGTTTTAGATGACGATAGATGAAATCAGCTTTGATCGGCGCAAGGTGGTGTTGCCGCCACGTTTGAGGCGTTGAAATGAAAACGGCGGTCGTTACGCCGTTTTCAACTGCCGCGACGAGCGCTGGGTTATCGTGAATCCGCAGGTCTCGTCGTATCCATAGTATGTCGCTCAATATCCGTATCTCAGTTTAAGTTCTTGAGGGTGCGGGTTTAGGTAAACCTGTGATTCTAGGTATTCGTTCGGGTATTCCATCAGGTAGTGATTGATCAGTGTCAGTGGCACTAGCAGTGGAACAACGCCCTCTCTGAATGATGCGATCTGGTTGGTCAGCTCTTGCTTGTGAGCGCTACTCAGTTGTTTTTTAAAGTAACCCTGCAAATGATGCAGCGTATTGGCGTGACTGCCTCGATTCGCGTGATGAGACAACGCCGTCATCAAGCCTTCGATGTATTGAGCCGCTAGTTCGTCGATATCTAAATCATTACCCGCTAGCAGTTTGCCTAAGCTTTTGTAACCCTCAACGTGGTGACACATGACTAGATATTTGTGGGCGCTGTGGAACTGAATCAGTTTGTGCTTGGTCACACCTTCATCCACAAGATCGAGCCATTTTTGGTAAGTGAACACTCGAGTCATGAAGTTTTCACGCAAAATGGGATCGTTAAGGCGGCCGTTTTCTTCAACGGGAAGTAACGGGTTGCCGTCCATAATTTGTTGGGTGAACATGCCTATGCCTGTCGATTCAGAGCCGCGACCATGGTGGTGGTACACCTTCACGCGCTCCATGCCGCAGGTTGGGCTTTTTTGACACACAATAAAGCCAGCAATGTGTTGGTTTTTCTTTGAGTAGTTTTGACCGAACTCGATCAGTTCGTTGGTCACATCACCTGAGCCATCAGGGCGAGAAACATGGATGATGTCATCTAGCATTCTTGTTTGACGAATGGTTGGACGAGGGGTTGGAAGACCAACAGCCATCTCTGGGCAAACAGGTTCCAATTCCACGTAGTCTGCTAGGTCGTCTGTACAAAAACGAGAGCGTTTATGACCTGTGTCGAAACGTACTTTATGTCCAGCAACACATGCACTGATACCGATTTTGATTTTCTTTTCCATTGGCCAACTCCTTTGCTCTTGCTCTGAGCTTTTTCTTATAGTTCAACATTGCTAATCGTATTTACAGAGCTGGGTGTGTTTTTACTTTGACACCGTAGTTGTTTTTATTCAGATGTAGTGACGATATACAGGATAGCTTTATGCCATCCTGTATATTTATAGCCTGCAACTGGGTTAATAGATATATTTTCCAAGTGGATTGAATAGTTGGCTCACACCTTTTGTGAAGTAAAGCGCATCACTTGAAACGGTTAAACAGACACAACCTTCTTTTGTTGCCGGTTGATGAGTGTGATTGCCATCCAACCAGATGAAGTCACCTTTGTTGTAAACGCCCATTTCGTCTTCGAAACTGCCCTCTAGAAGAAGCGTGATCTCGAAGCCTTTGTGGGTGTGGCAAGGCACTTGTCCATCTTTGTCGATGTGCAACAAGCTGGTGTGGTGTGCTTCGTCAGCAAAATCGAGTCTTGCTCGTGAAATTTTGCCTAGGTTCATCCAGTCCTTTCTCGCTACTGAGTTTAGAGCGCGAGGGATTGTGAATGTCGTGTCAGCAACAGTTACTTTCTGAACCTCTGGAGTCACTTCAACAGACTGAGAAGTATCAGCTGTGATTTGCTCTATCGCGTCAAAATCAAAGTCCATGTCGTCCATTGAGAAGCTGTCTAGATCTTCATTTGAGAATACTGGCTCTGCGTCAAAAGCATTATTCGCTGCTACAGCTGTAAGCTGCTTGACTTGTTGTTGGCAGTGTTCACACAGCTCTACATGGCTAGAAACAATCAAAGAAACTGAATCAGCCAACGTGCCATCGACGAAGTCTTTCAAGATTGCCGCGTTTGGGTGATGTTTAATCATGGTCTTGTTCCCCCATGTGAACTTTTAATTTGGCTAAAGCGAGTCTCAGACGTGATTTCACTGTTCCAAGTGGGACGCCAAGTTGCTGAGCGAGTTGCTCTTGAGAGAGCTCTTGAAAGTAAACGCCTTTGACGATGGTTTTCTGAGCGAGAGGCAACTTTTCTATTTGAGTCATTACGTGTCGGCTCATCAAATGGTCACCGAATGGCAAATCTTCGCTTTGAGACTCGGCTACCATCGCATCGATTGGCCAGATATCGTCGGCTATCGTTTGTTCGGCTTTCGCTTTCACTTTGCGCAACATGTCGAATGCTGCATTACGCATTACCGTGTAGACCCAAGTGGTCGCAGCGCCTTTATCTACATTGTAGAGATGTGCTTTCTTCCAAACATTAGTCATCGTGTCTTGAACTAGCTCGTTTGCAGCAGCTTCGCCACCCAACTTACTGATACCAAAACGCTTGATCTTAGGAGCGAAGAACTTGAACAAACAGGTGAACGCCTGCTTGTCTCGGTCTGTACCAACCAACACCAGCCAGCTCGAGAGCTCTGTAGGTACTTTGTTGTCTGTAGGTACTTTGTTATCGGGAATAATGACATGCTCCTTGCCGTTCCCTGAACTTCTGCTTTCCACTTGCATAGTAACTAACCATCATGCGAATTTGATGGGCACTACGTGAAAGGAGAAAGTCAGGATCACTTTAATTTAAATTAATTTCTACTATACAAAATTATAGTGAAGAAAAGTGCTTATTGCCCCGTAATGATTTGATTCAAAAAAGGAACTAGAGACGGAAAACTGGCTGGCTCAGTAAATTCTGTTTTCTTTTCCAGTGGGATAGGCATCATTTCGAGCAATCGCGCACAGATCCATTGTGGGCTCTCAAAATCAGGAGTGGGATAGAGTGTTCTTATCGAATCGTGGTCGCGAAACAACTGAACCAAAAAAGCGGTAAACACGTTAGGCACTTTATATTCATCGGTAGGCCAGTGAGGCAACAAGCTGAACTTACTTTTAATCAGGTCATCATCGTCTCGAAACGACCCATGCAATTGCACCAACTTTTCGCCTTCGACATCAATTTCTAATATCTGGTCGTCCGACATATTGAAGTCGACGATGGTCACCTTTGTTCCCCAAGAGCTGAGATGATCAGAGTTAGATTTGTCTTGAGTGGCGATAATGAAACCATCGCCCTGCGCTGCGTGAGCGACCATCGCGAGATACTTTGGCTCAAAAATGCGCAGTCTTTGTCTGCCTCCCGGTAAAAGGAAGATGGGGAGGGGAAACACAGCGAGCTCCAGAGAAGACTCTACGGGTGTTTCTGGTTCGGCGTCTGTCCGCGTGGTCTTCCTAGGTGAATTCGGCACATAGTACTCCTTAGTTCAGATGTGATTCGAGAAGATATACGCGGGGAGGGTGGTGTTCGATCAATTCGCTTCGGCTTATGTTCGCAAAGGGATAGATATTTTGTTGCACCTGTTCATAAATTCATTGTTTTTACCTTTTCTCATACGCGTCATTAGGTAATATATGAACAAATAGTAAGCGAATGGGTAGTTGCCAGACGATGCTTCTATCTGACGTTCTTCTATACCTAACATCGCATCAAAGGAATGGTCATGATTGTTATTTATGGTATCAAAGAGTGCTTAAATCCAATTAAGTTGCAGCTCTCTAATGTGTTGCAGCAGTGCTTGAACAGTGAAATGGGTTTACCCGATGACAAGCGAGCACATCGGTTTGTGCCATTGGAACGAGATGACTTCTTTTACCCGGAAGGAAGAACAGAAGCCTATACCGTCATTGAGATAAATATGATGGAAGGTCGAGCGGTAAACACCAAAAAGCGCTTAATTAAGAAGATATTTTCTGAAATAGAGAAGCAGTTAGCTATCTCTCCAATTGATATTGAAATTTCCATTAAGGAACAGCCATCGCATTGCTGGGGATTTCGAGGGATGACCGGCGATGAAGCTCAAGATCTGAAGTACAAAGTGAACGTCTAGGGTTTAAGCTCTTAACTCTTAACTCTTAACTCTTAACTCTTAACACGTAAGACTTAAGCCAATCTATCGAGTGACGGCTTTGGAATTTGATGCCAAAGCCGTTTTCCTAGTTCTCGACACTAACCTTTAAGCATCGTCACTCTTTTTTAAATACTGATGCCAATTTTCATTGATCACGTCAAAGTGCTCAACGCAGAACTCTTTTCTGTCTTTCAAATAGTCGTTTTCCACTTCATCGAGCAAGTTCTTATAGGCATCGGGATCGCTGCCATACACCAAGCATAACGTGGAGAAGTAACGCTGCAGGTCGAAACTGTGCTCGTCGATGTATTCCCCCAAGTCGTAATACTCTGGGCGGTCTTCTGACTCGAAAGCGAACATGTCTGCAGCGCTGATAGCAGCGTCGGCCCCATGCTCTACGTAGTTAAGCAGTAGCACGGTTGCTAGGTTATCAACCGCATCTTCTTCTTTACCCAATATGGCAATGTTCTGATCTTCGATATACGCATGCCCAGTCTCGTGTAGCAGGGTGTGCAGCAAGGTATCAATAGCGCCGGTTTGCGCAGATTTCCCATACTCTTTTTCGTATTGGTTCTTCTCAAAGTAATTGAGTGACTCAGCGTAAAAACTGTAAGGGATCAGTACTTGATGGGTTTGTGGATCGTAGAGTGGTCCTTCTTCCCCGCCATATTGAATGGTTAATGGCTTCTCAAACATGAAGAGTTGGTTTGATAGGTCGACCACGGTGTCATTAACGCCACTGCTTTGAATCTCTCGTTTGAGCTGCTCTTCTTCGGTATTTTGCGGTGTAGAGTACTCGACGATTAGGTTACTTTGGGTGGCTTGTTCACTAGATGCATAAGTTGTGGCAAACATTGCACTCAGGGCTAGGCTGCAGGTCAATGTTCGTTTCAATAATGTCATCGGCTATCCTTGTGATTACGTTGCGATTCAGAGTCGTGCTGGGGGTAACAACTCCAAGCTGTGTACCCTGATTTAGTTATTGCGTTAGAGTATAAGTTTAGACGGAATTTTGATGCATCGAGGACTGCAATTTTTGAAGTAGGCGCTATCCTATCAATGAATAATCCGCTTAGAGATTCGCCACAAAGAATAAGTAAGCTGAATGAGCGGTGTCGATGTGATTCGTTTCTATTGGTAATTAACAGATAAATTTCGGTTCAACACAACCCTTGTGCTATACTCCGCGCCCCAATCCGAATTGGCTTGTTTAATCTTAGGAAATTATTATGAGTGTTAAAAACGAACTTCAACAAATTAACAACCGTCTAGACAAGTGTCGCCACAAGTTAGATGCTGCTAAAACTCGTAATGATCGTCCTGTTGTTCGTCAGTTCGAGGAAGAGATTAAGAAGCTAACTAAGAAAATTGCCCAGCTTAAACACAAAGAAAGCTATGATGTGAACCAAGAGCGTAAGTCTCTGGTTGATATGCCATTTAGCCGTGAGATCACTAAGGCTGAGCAAGCGGATATGGGTAAACTTAAAAAGTCTGTTAAAGGACTCGTAATTGTTCACCCAATGACGAAGATCGGTAAAGAACTTCGCATTGAGGTTATGACTGGTTACGCACCGAAAAAATTCTAATTACCAGCGATGGTGATGAAAGAGGAGCTAGAAATAGCTCCTTTTTGCTTTTTTAGGTATTAAGAAAGCAGAGTCAGCGGCATAGATACTCACGCCGTTTTCAACTTTTAGGAGGTGATTGTTGTCACAAATCCTTTTATCTCCTATAAAAGTTAACGTGCTACTAACATGGTACTAAGCGATCGCAGTAATGTGTTCGCTTTTCGAATCCACACTTTCTCTCCAGTTTGTATAAATATAGGTAGAGCAGCACAAATAATTACAGATAAAACTAGACTCATTAGGGAAGATGAGAACGTAAAAAAATAGAGGTTATATGAATCAATTAATTTCAATTGGACCACTAGAATCCTTCCTAATCGCGATTAGTGTTTTGTTTCTAGGTCATTTCGTCAATGCAAAGCTTCCGATTCTCAAAAAGTACAACATTCCAGAGCCCATTGTCGGCGGATTGATTGTCGCTTTTGCTATTACAGCCCTGCACTTTAACGGCCTTGATCTTGAGTTTTCCTTGCCCCTGCAGAACACGTTTATGTTGATGTTCTTTGCAACGGTCGGTCTTGCGGCGAACTACACGCAGCTGATAAAAGGTGGTGCTAAGGTATTCCTATTCTTAGGGGTAGCGTCGGTTTACATCATTATCCAAAACGGTGTAGGCGTAACCTTAGCTACGGCACTAGGCCTTGAACCCTTGATGGGTTTGATTGCTGGCTCTATCACCCTTTCGGGCGGTCACGGCACAGGCGCGGCTTGGTCTCAAACTTTTGCAGACACGTTTGGCATTGCAAATACGCTAGAAATCGCGATGGCTTCAGCGACCTTTGGTTTGATCATCGGTGGTATTATCGGTAGCCCAGTGGCGCAAAAGCTGATTGATAAAAACCAGCTTGAATCTGAGTACGGCACTGGCACGCAAACACATGAACGCTTCCCTGAACTTGTTACTTACAACGAGTATGAAGAAGACAAAGTGACGGCGAAGAAGGTGATTGAAGTGTTGTTCATCCTTCTTATCTGTATCACGGGTGCGAAGTACCTAGAGCAGTGGGTGGCGACTTTTGAAATTTCTTGGTTGATGATTCCTGACTTCGTTTACGCGTTGTTTATCGGTGTGTTCATCACTAACGTGTTTGAAGTGACTAAGCTGCATAAGACTGACAGCGAAACGGTCGATATTCTTGGTACGGTGTCATTGTCACTGTTCCTAGCAATGGCGCTAATGAGCCTTAAGCTTTGGAACATATTTGACCTTGCGATTCCGTTCTTGGTTATCCTGGCGGTTCAGGCGGTTGTGTTAGGTATCTTCTCTTACTTTGTGACGTTCAAAGTAATGGGTTCTAACTACGACGCAGCGGTTATGGCAGGTGGTCACTGTGGTTTCGGCCTAGGTGCAACACCAACAGCGGTAATGAACATGGGCTCTTTGGTGAACCGTTTTGGTCCTTCACCACAGGCGTTCATGGTGGTGCCAATTGTTGGTGCCTTCTTTATCGATATCGTTAACCTGATTATCCTTCAGGGTTACATCTCGTTTATCGGTTAATGTTCGCCTTTACTTAAACGCAATGTGCTTATCGCACTAAGATGAATACAAGAAAGCCAGTCTGTTGACTGGCTTTTTTTGTTCTTGTTTATCGAGGTTTTCTTGCCTGATACCCCTGCGGTTAGGGCTCTGTCACATCAATAACTAGTGCGTGTTGATCTTTCGAGCTGATTTTTGCAGTGAGTTGCAGGGTATTTATACAAGGCAGAGGCATCGATGTGTAGCTAGCCTACATGAGAAGCCGATAACGCAGTAGAAATGACCAGCAAACGCTGCCCGAAGGGTTCGAGCTGGGCGCCCCCGCAAAAAGCGTTTTACTCTTTGTTGAGGGAGGTTTGCTTAGAATGACTAGGCTACTTCTCCCTCACCGCGATTAAAACGCTTTTGACTAGGCGTCCCCATCCGAACAAAATTTAACCACGAAAGGTCAACACGCCCTAAAGTGTTGTAACGACTTCATCAAGAGCTAGGCGCGCTTTTGGTTTGCCGTAGTTGTAGTCTTCGCCGTCTTTGTGGTAGCCGATAGCTAGCGCTACATCAACAACGTGACCTTCTAGTTCGTCAGCAAACTCTTCGCTGATCATAGCTGCATCTACACCTTCCATAGGTGTTGAAGCGATACCTAGACGAGCTAGTGTGTGCAGTGTGTTACCTAGTGCGATGTAAACTTGAGACTTAGTCCAGTTACCGTTGAAACCTGTTTCGTCTGTGTTCATTTCTGCGAATGCGTAAGCACCTAAGAATTGCTCGTACATTTCAGCTGGTAAGTGACCAGAGCTTACTTCTGTATCAGCACGCTTCGCGAATTTCTCTTTAGTGTACTTAGGATCGTGAGCAAACAGGATCGTGTGTGACGCTTCTTTCGCATGTGGTTGGTTAAACTGGAACATGTTTTCGAAAGTATTGTGGAAGCGTTGTTTTGCTGCGTCACTCTCAATGATGATGAATTTCCAAGGCTGAGAGTTGATAGAAGAAGCTGACAAGCGAAGTGCTTCTTTGATTACTTCCATGTCTTCCGCAGAGATGCGCTTTTCTGCATCGTATTTTTTAGCTGTGTAACGAGTGTTTAGATCAGTAATGATTGGATGAGTCATGTTGAATCCTAATATCTATCAATAATAAATGTTGTAGGGTTTTATGTTCAGTTACGTCAACAATAAACGGATAACCAATTTAAACGAATCTCAATAGATTGAACGTCTAAATAGTTATCGAACATGCCCCAATAAATCGAGTATCTGCGGTAGCTCAAGTCGATGGGTGTAAGATAATAGAAGAATGACTCGGGAAAAATAGCGAACATATCAAATCACTATGGTTAATAATGTCCATAATGATTCAATAAGTGTGATCTTAATGGAGGTGGAATCTCTAGATTCAGTAGCTTAGTACGCTTTGATACCATATTGGCGCAATAATGGCGGAAGTACGCTGTCTAGGTTGGGGATATCTTCTGGCGTGATTTCGATTAAACCAAAACCATGCTCTTCATAGATTTTTCTCGTAGCTTCACGTTTATTTTCGGCGATTGGCGCAGAATCAGTTCCCCAGAACTGGATGTATACTTTGCCACTTGGTAGATAAAAATCGCTGATCACTTCTTTTGATATCGGAAGCGGACGCTCGTACGCATGGACCACTCCTGCCATATAAAGCCAGTTATCAATGATCAGCTCTCCCTTTGATCGAACATAATGCCCGTCTAAGCTTCGGTGCTTCGCCTCAAATTTCTGACGAAAACTGGAGAATGACACATCGGTCGAGTGGCTTTCAGCATCATGCCCTAGGAATTCAACAACAGACTGCTTTAAACGTTTATTGCGAACCAATGAGTCGTGCCATACCACGAATAAGTTTTGAGTCGCTTTGTCTTCTCTTTGTTCACCTCCGGCTTTTAAGCCTGTAGAGGTGACATGCCAACCGTCTTCTTCTTTTGTTATCCAACCAAGCTCGTTGAGCAGTAAGTTGATTTTCTTTGCGCTGAGTTGAAAGGCACTGCCAAGCTGGGTGGCGGTGAGTGTTTTTCCTGAGAATGAGTCCAAATCGATAAGCAGTTTCTCTGGCCAGACAATAAAGACACCAAACTTCTTGTGTTCGACATATTCCCCACCAAAGCTTTCTCCCCGTTCTGTGAGAATCCAACGCTCTTGTGAACGCACTATATAGCCCGCTGTTTTTAGATCGCTAAATAAAGCTTTAGCTTCTATGCCTTTTTGTTTAGCGAGTGCGGATGTGGAAATTTTGTCTGACATAGTCTTTTCTCAAATAGCGGAGTGATCAGCTGATGGGTGTTGGAGATATATATGATGCGATAGCGTTGGTAAATACCATATCACATCTATCAATGCTAACTGCAGTTCAGTGGTCTATGTTTTTAGTAGAGCGTTAGGTCTCGTTTTGTATGTTTAGCAAAATGTAGCTCAACCTGTAATTAAATTACAGGAATCGCGATTTTGCTCATCTGGGTGCATATTTTATATACGTGACACGATGTTCTTTTATACGGTTTATATAGATCTTAGATGCTATATTTTATTAAATGTGACTTTGATCACATTTTATTTTTAAGTATTACAAAATAAAATGTGATCTAGATCGTGTATTGATGATATCTATTCTCATTAATTTGGCTTTGTAATTTAAATTCATGGTGTTTTTGTGATCTAAGGTGTGCTTGTTAACCCGAAAGTGTTTTTCGTGTGTGATGGCTATCACGAAAGTTGGGCTAAGGTGCATTTTGGAAATGTTGTGATACATTTTAATCGACTTTTGAGTACACACTTTCGGTCATTTGACCAACCAATACATTACGGGGTTCTACCTATGTTATCACCAGAAGCAAAGATTAAGGTTCAAAACTTTGGTCGTTTCTTATCCAATATGGTAATGCCAAACATCGGCGCATTTATTGCGTGGGGTTTCATTACTGCACTATTCATCCCAACCGGTTGGTGGCCTAACGAAACGTTAGCATCAATGGTTGGCCCTATGATTACATACCTACTGCCACTATTGATTGGTTACACCGGTGGTAAAATGGTTGGTGGTGACCGCGGTGCGGTAGTGGGTGCCATCACGACCATGGGTGTTATCGTTGGTACTGATATCCCAATGTTCATGGGTGCAATGATTGTGGGTCCACTAGGTGGTATCGCAATTAAGAAATTCGATGAAGCTGTTCACGGTAAAGTGAAGAGTGGTTTCGAAATGCTAGTGAACAACTTCTCTGCGGGTATCATCGGCATGATCTGTGCGATCATCGCGTTCATCGTGATTGGTCCTGCGGTTAAGATTCTGTCTGGCGGACTTGCGGCTGGCGTAAACGCAATGGTAGAAGCGGGTGCACTACCTCTAGCATCTATTTTTGTTGAACCTGCGAAAATTCTATTCCTAAATAACGCAATCAACCACGGTATCTTCTCTCCACTAGGTATCCAGCAATCTGAAGAGATGGGTCGCTCTATCTTCTTCCTAATCGAAGCAAACCCAGGTCCTGGTTTTGGTCTTCTACTTGCTTACATGGTGTTTGGTAAAGGTAGCGCGAAGCAATCTGCTGCTGGTGCATCTATCATCCACTTCCTAGGGGGTATCCACGAAATTTACTTCCCTTACGTTCTAATGAACCCACGTCTAATTCTTGCGGTAATCGCAGGTGGTATGGCGGGTGTATTCACTAACGTAATGTTCGATTCTGGCCTTATCTCTCCAGCATCTCCAGGTTCTATCTTCGCAGTCTTACTGATGACGCCAAAAGGCTCTTACATCGGCGTGATTCTATCTGTTATCGCAGCAACGGCAGTATCGTTTGTTGTAGCGTCAATCCTTCTTAAAACATCAGCGCAAGATGATGAGGAAGATTCACTAGAGAAAGCTTCTGCACAAATGAAAGACATGAAAGCGTCTTCTAAAGGTGCAGCAGCAGAAGCAAACGTAAACCTAGCGGATGTAAAAGCAGTTTATGTAGCGTGTGATGCGGGTATGGGTTCAAGTGCAATGGGTGCAGGTCTACTACGTAAGAAAGTAGCAACAGCTGGCCTAGACATTGAAGTAACCAACTACGCAATCAACAACCTACCGGCTGATTCGCAAATCGTTATTACGCATAAAGACCTAACAGACCGTGCTCGTAGCACTGTGCCAGGTGCGATGCATATGTCTCTAAGCAACTTCCTAGACGGCGGCGTATACGACCAACTAGTTGCCGAGCTTGTCGATGCTCAAAGTGGTGAAGCGAAAGTAGAAGCTCCGGCTCCTGCAGCAGCTCCAGCGCAAGAAGGCAACAAGCTTGCACTCACTGACGACAGCATCTTCCTTGGCCTTAAAGCGACTCAAAAAGAAGACGCAATCAAGTTTGCTGGCGAACAATTAGTAAAACTTGGCAACGTATCACCAGAATACGTAGATGGCATGTTTGCTCGTGAAGAGCTTGTGTCTACTTACCTAGGTGAGTCTATCGCAGTACCACACGGCACAATCGAAGCGAAACAGTACGTACAAAAAACCGGCATCGTTTTCTGTCAGTACCCTGAAGGTATTCAGTGGGGCGAAGATGAAGATGATATCGCGAAGATGGTTATCGGTATTGCCGCACAAGGCGATGAGCACAACATGGTGCTGATGGCGATTACCAATTCACTCGATGATGAAGAAGCTGTGGAATGCCTACAGAACACAACAAACCCTGCTGATGTTCTACGTATTCTCAACGGAAACTAAAAAGCTCTAGTCAAGCTCCTGAGTGAAGGAGGTCGGTATCCCCCTACTGGCCTCATTTTCGGTCTTAATCTTTCTAACAAGATTCAGTCTGAATAGCTTACTGCTTAATGCCTAGGGCACATCGTCAAGGCATGTTGTTGAGCAGTTAGCTATCTAGATTCAAATATTTATAAGGTCAAAATTATGAAAGCGTTACATTTTGGTGCAGGTAATATCGGTCGTGGTTTCATTGGTAAGCTTCTTTCTGATGCTGGTATGAAGGTTACGTTTGCTGACGTAAATGAAACGGTTGTAAATGCGTTAATTGAACGCCAAGAATACCCAGTTAAGATTGTTGGCGAAGAGTGTGTTGTCGAAGTTGTTAAGAACGTGACAGCAGTAAACTCAGCGACAAGCGCAGTAGTAGATTGCATTGCTGAGTCTGATCTTGTGACGACTGCAGTGGGCCCTACGGTTCTTAAAATCATCTCTAAGTCTATCGCTCAAGGCATTGAAAAGCGTGCAGCAGCAAACAACACTGCACCAATGAACATCATCGCGGCAGAGAACATGGTTCGCGGTACTAGCCAATTAAAAGCAGCCGTGTTAGAGCACCTTTCTGATGAAATGAAAGCGTTCACTGAAGAGCACATTGGCTTTGTTGATTCTGCGGTTGACCGTATTGTTCCACCGGCAGAAGCGGGCGAAACAGATCCTCTAGCGGTAACGGTTGAAACGTTCAGCGAGTGGATCGTAGATCAAACACAATTCAAAGGTGAGATTCCAAACATCCCAGGAATGGAATGCACTGATAACCTAATGGCTTTCGTTGAGCGTAAACTGTTCACGCTAAACACAGGTCACTTGGTAACGGCATACCTTGGTGTGCTTGCAGGTCATGAGACTATTAAAGACTCTATCGAAGATGACGTAATCCGCGCTGAAGTAACAGCGACGATGGAAGAGAGTGGTGCGGTTCTGATTAAGCGTTACGGCTTTGATCCAGAAGCACACGCTGCCTACATCCAAAAGATTCTAGGTCGTTTTGCTAACCCGTTCTTACGTGATGAAGTAGACCGCGTTGGTCGTCAGCCAATTCGTAAACTGAGCCCGCAAGACCGCCTAGTTAAGCCTCTAAACGGTACATTAGAGTACGGCCTACCGAATGCTCACCTAGTAAAAGCAATCGCTGCTGCGTTCCATTACAAGAACGAAGACGACCCACAAGCGGTTGAACTTCAAGCAATGTTTGCAGAAAAAGGCTTTGCAGAGACATTAGCATATTATTCTGAGCTGAATAGTGACTCAGAAGTTGTTAAACTAGCGGAACAAGCTTATCTAGCATTGAAATGATAAACCACCAAAGTGCCACTCCTGTGGCACTTTCTTATTGCCGAGCCGTTATGCCAATACAAACTAATCATGAAACAGAATTACTCGAAGCACTTTCCGAGGCTGAGAGTGCTGGCGCTTGCCTGATGGCCGCTTATGATGCATTGGATGATACGGTAGATTCGGTTTTAAAAAATATTTTCAAGAAAGACGATACTGCGATTAAGTTCGTTGTAGAACCTCTTCTCAATAGTGGCGGGCCGCTAGGGGAAATAATGATACGCGGAAAGTTGCTTCTGGGGCTTGGCGTGATCAGTAAAGAGCTTTATGACGACTTAGAGATTTTCGTGACCTTAAAAGAATGGGCGAAAATACAGGGTGATGACACCAGTTTTACTGAAGTGGATATCATCTTTGAGCTAAACAAAGTACATGCTATTCAGCGTATTATGCCTATTGAATACGACCCTGAGATGGTGAAAACCATGTCTGGTCCAATGTTAGAAATGTTCTTGGGTCGACATAACCAGAAAGTGAAATCCACGATCGTTTTGGCTATTACAGACATCATTAACACCTTGTGCCGAGATAACGCGCTGAGTTCTTAGTTTTTGCTATTGAGTTCATAGCTTGAAGCTTTCGCTTGAGCTTACACCTAAAGTGTTTATTTAGCTTATCTAGCTTTAATTCGTTTTATCCATCTTAGAATATACCGTCATTGCGGTTTCTCTTGTTTGAGAAATCGCTTTTTTGTTTTTGTGCTTCTAAAAAATATCCGAAATATCTTCCCATTAAATACAAAAGCAGCAGGCACAAAAAAAGCCACATTCAGTGGCTTTTTCTATTCAAGACGCTCTCTTTATAAAAACGCCCTGCTATTCAAGACTATAGGAATTATAGGTCTTGGATGTTCTCAGCTTCTAGCTCTTGGAAGTAGCGTAGAGTCTTAACTTTTAGCTCTTGTTGAGCTGGCTCATCAGCAACGATGATAGCTTTACGGTGCATCTGTAGAGCTGTAACAGTCCACATGTGGTTTACAGAACCTTCGATAGCCATTTGAAGCGCTTGAGCTTTGTTGTGGCCTAGAGAAAGGATCATCACTTCTTCAGCATCTAGAAGAGTAGCAACACCGATAGTTAGTGCGTATTTAGGAACTTGGTTGATGTCGCCATCGAAGAAACGAGAGTTCGCGATACGAGTGTCTTCAGTCAACGTTTTGATACGAGTGCGTGAAGATAGAGAAGAACCTGGTTCGTTGAATGCGATGTGACCGTCGATGCCTACGCCGCCCATGAACAGGTTGATTTTGCCGTATGAACGGATTTTCTCTTCGTATGCTGCACAGTGAGCATCGATATCTTCAGCTTTGCCGTCTAGCAGGTTGATGTTTTCTGCTTGGATATCAACGTGGTTGAAGAAGTTCTCGTGCATGAATGTGCGGTAAGACTCTGGGTGGTTAGGGTCGATGCCAACGTACTCATCCATGTTGAATGTTACAACGTGCTTGAAGCTAACTTCGCCAGCTTTGTAAAGTTCAATTAGCTCAGCGTAAGTAGTTAGAGGTGTGCTACCAGTAGGAAGACCTAGTACAAATGGACGCTCAGCCGTTGGAGCGAACTTGTTGATTGAATCTGCGATATGACGAGCAGCCCATTTACCTACTTTAGCTTTGTTGCTTAATGGAATAAGTCTCATTGATTTTGCCCCTAGAAATAAAATTTTATAGTGTTCTGAAACATTAATTCGCATTATAAAATAAGTTATCCAGTTCCGCTATTGTTTTAGGTCAAGTTTTTGCTTTTTTCGTCGTAACTGTGACTGGAACTCTCAAAATTGCACAATTATTGTATGGATATTTGGTGGCGTTAAACAAGATTAATACGTTTGTCATATACAGCAATGTTGATCTAATTCAGCACCTGAAAGGGTTGGTGTGTTTCTATGCCTTGATACGATTATTGCAATAATGGCATCGCTCGAACCATTGACGAATTTTGGTGCATTAACGTGTTTCGAGTATAAACAAGCGTTGAGCGTATAGTTGAAACTAGAAAAATAATGATGGCAATGGAGCGCTATCGTGATAAAAGACAGGGGCAGGATGAAGAACGATGAATCTCAGTGGGATGAATACCCATAAGATTGAACGAGAGCTGTGTTTTAGTCACGCTATCGCTATGAATTGTATATAAATATTGGTAAAAATGGATAGGTTGGCTAAACTTACCAATTACAAAGAAGATGTGTGTTTGAAGGCAAAAAAAAGCCCAAAGTGATGAGGTATCACTTTGAGCGATTTTACTAATCTTCTAACACTAACTCACTTTCGTATTCTTCCCTAGATACGTCGCCGCGTTTGCAGCCGTTTAGGGTGTGAAAGCGACGGCGTCCACGAGCCAGTTGAATGTACTTCAACCAAACACGCTCTAACTTGGACTTTGCCTTATGAGGGTGAGACAACACTTTAATGAAGTGTTTTTCTTCTGCATTGATTGGTGCTAGTTCACCAGTTTCAAGTGCAAGCATAGTGTCACCAAACAAGGTTAGGATTTCCTCTTCTGAAAGAGTAAAATCACCCGACTTAGCGAACCCTCTCGGGAATTTAATGGTGTCATAAAAACGTTTTTTTCCGTGTCGGAATTCGGTCTCAGACATATCAGCCTCAGTAATGTGGTTAGATAGAAATTAGTGTTTATTGCTCACGCGAAAATATTGTTAAAAGGCTAAAATAGGAAACAAAATGTTTTTGCCTTTACGATAAACAATCCTAGATCGGCTAGTTAGCAGATTTATTACAGAGATGTATTTGATGGATGTGAAAGTATTTAGAACCTTTCTTGAGGTTGCAAGGGTGCGCCATTTTGGGCGTGCAGCTGAAAACTTGTATTTAACACAAGCGGCGGTGAGTGCGCGGATCAAACAGCTTGAAGGCTATTTTGATACTCAGCTCTTCATTCGTGACCGCAATAACATCAAACTCACATCTTCCGGTGAACGTTTGATTGGTTATGCCGAAGTGATGGTGTCCACCCTACAACAAGCCAAATTTGAGCTGTCGTTAGAGAGTGGTAAAGCCTTGCAGTTAACGCTGGGCGGCACGCCGAATATTTGGGATGCGTATCTGCAAAACTGTTTAAGTGTGGTAACCGACTCTTTTGGTGGTTACGGCTTTATGGCAGAGGTGATGGGGCGCGAGCAACTGAACCGTAATTTGTTAGAACGAACCTTAGATATGGCTTTCGCGTTCGATCAGATCAAAGCAGAAGAGCTGAACTGTAAAAAAGTCGCTGACTTGGTTTTGGTGTTGGTATCAACGCAGCAAGATGATCTGGAATCTGTATTTCAACATAAGTATGTTTATGTGGATTGGGGAACGCGCTTTGGTTCTGAACACGCAGAACGTCACCCTAAAGTGCCAGCACCGTACCTACGTACCTCTACAGCCCGTATCGCCCTCGATTTCATTTTAGAGAAAGGCGGCAGTGCGTATCTTCCGGTGTCTCTAGTCGAACCTTTTATCGATTCGGGTCAGCTGCACAAGGTGAAAGGGGTTGAAGACTGGTATCTCCCAATTTATCTGAGCTACCGTAAAAGCAGTACCTCGGTTGATGCGATCATGCAGGTTGAGAAGTTGGTTAATGAGATTGACCCATCGACGGCTTACACATTGCAGCAAGCCGCTGAACAAGCACCTGAGTAACGGCATTCGCGGTAAGCAGTGGCTTTGCTGATTAGATTCAATAAAAAATGGCTCCCAACTAATTGTATAGTTGGGAGCCATTTTTGTTTTAAACCAGAAATGTACTTCTTTTCGGAACTAGAGATCGTTTCTAATTCCATAAATATCGTTTAGGCCTGGTATGTGTAGCCTTTATTAAAAGCCCTATAGGTTCATTAGATTCTCAATAGACTCTTCAAGAGAGTGTGACATGTACGAATGGATTTGATTGCCATCCGTTGCGTCAATCTCGATCATAGAAATCCCGTTGTCCGCTTTGTCTTCAAGAAAGCTTAGAGACTGCTCGACTGATTGACTGGTGAGAACCTGTTGATTTGATAAAACAATACGACATGTGTGTAGAACCATAGCCTTTTCCTTTTTATATTCGATAGGTCTCTGCATCTTGGCGTGCTAAGTACCGATCGTTGACGTTGTGAGAAGAATGTCCTCTCTAGGTTAAATTTAGTCGAATTGAATAAAATTAAAACCCTTTTTTGTGATTTATCTGACCTTCGCTTCCGAAAGTGGCTAGCGACAATGGTGGTTCACGGTAAACTTTTAGGTATCGGATCAAACGCTATGGTAAGTGGGAAGAGTACGGCATGTCGAAAAAGATCAATCACAACAGCAGCTTAACCAGTGAGCAGTGCCATTTGGCTCGATATGCACGAGATGCTCGCTTTGATGGGATGTTTTTTACAGCGGTGAAAACGACAGGAATTTTTTGTCGCCCGATTTGCCCAGCCACACCACCCAAAGAAGAAAACGTCGAATATTTTTCCCATCAAGCTCAAGCATTGAAAGCGGGATATCGTCCTTGTTTACGTTGTCGACCAGACAGCGCACCTTTTTCGCCGGCTTGGAAGGGCGTCGAAACCACTTTCTTACGTGCGATGCAGTTGATTGATAATGGCGCTCTGAATTCAGGATCTATCGTCGACCTTGCAACGCGGTTAGGTATTTCAGATCGTTATTTACGAACCTTATTCGACAATTACATCGGCGTGTCACCCAAGCAATATAGTCTGTACAGTCAATTGATGTTTGCCAAGCAGTTGCTGCACACCAGTAGCATGAGCATTACTGATGTCGGCTTTGCTAGTGGCTTCAATAGTACGCGCCGTTTTAATGATGCCTTTTTAAAAGAGCTGAAGCTCTCACCAAGCCAAATCCGACGCTCTAAACCCAGCAACTACCTGAGTAACCATATCCAACTTGGTTTTCATGGCCCTTTAGATTGGGAGCACCTGTTGGGTTTTTATCGACGAAGAATGATTGAAGGTCTGGAGGGCATCGGTGAAAACTATTATCAACGCACGGTGAATGTGAATGGTTCTAAAGGCTGGTTCAAGGCCACCTTAGTAAAAGAAAACCGCTTAGATATTGAATTTGAGTTGGACGATATAAGCCAATTAAGAAGCTTGATTGCTAACATTCGACGTATGTTCGACCTTGATGTCGATATTGCCAAGGTTGAGGCTTTTTTTATGACCATTGATCCTAACTTGGTTGCCAAGAGTGGTATCCGTATTCCTGGCGTTTGGAGTGCTTGGGAGGCTGGTGTAAGAGCGATTCTAGGGCAGCAAGTCTCAGTAACAGCAGCGATCGGCCAACTCAACTTACTGGTGCGAGAGATTTCTGGTACGCATCAAGCTTCTGTTTTACAAGAGTTGGCTAATTCCCAAGAGTGCTCTGACTTACAACAAATTGCTTATGCATCTGAGAAAGCGTATTTCCCAACACCTAAACAAATAGCTGATGCTGATGTGAGCTTTTTAAGAATGCCGGGAAGTCGTAAGGAAACTTTAAAGCGTTTTGCCGAATACATGGTCGACAACGAAGCCGAACACCCTTCTAAGTGGATTGACCTAAAGGGCATTGGGCCTTGGACTATTCAATATGCACTGCTTCGCGGGTTAAGCGAACCTAATCATCTGTTGGTTGGTGACTTGGTGGTGAAGAAGTTTATTGAGCATCGCCCCGCCATCAACACGGAGAGTGTTTCGCCTTGGGGTAGTTACGCCACGTTCCACTGTTGGAATCAGTCTTAATCGGAATACTAAGCTAGGAGATATCATGGACAACCGTTTTACTTACTATGAGAGCCCATTGGGAACCGTGACGTTACAGGCGAACGATGAAGGCTTGCTCGGCCTTTGGTTCGAGACACATACCACCAAGCCGGAACCGTTGGGTGTTCAAGATGATAGCTTTCCGATCTTTGCATTGGCTATCGAGCAGCTTAATCGCTATTTCTCGGGCGAAGCTATTCAGTTTTCTGTGCCGATTGCAGCCAAGGGCACGCCATTTCAGCAGTCGGTTTGGCAGGCGCTGACGACCATTCCTTATGGAGAGACTTGGAGCTATGCACAACTGGCCGATGCGATAGGCAATCCGAAAGCCGTTCGTGCTGTGGGTTTGGCGAATGGCAAAAATCCGGTTTCAGTGATTGTGCCGTGTCACCGTGTGATTGGTAAAAACGGCAAACTGACGGGTTATGCAGGTGGCGTAGAACGTAAACAGCACTTATTGGTGATAGAGGGAAGAGAGCAAGACTAGCAAGCGATTTAGCCATGAGCCTGTCGAGATGCTGGCTGAATATCTCGTACTACTTAATGGTGAAGGCGAGTGGTTCTTAAAATATGACTTTGAATTAAAATCAACGCTTTCTGGGAAATATCGATTTGGTTGCATATTCTTTGACTATGTTCTCTAGGCAAGGATGCCCAAATGAATAGATTCCCCTTACTAATATCTGGCTGCAGCTCTGCATTATTGCTGACAGGTTGTTTAACTGATACCAGCCGACCTTTCGAGGTTCCACAGCTTGCTCTGTTCAAAGGTATGTATGAGAACGCAGATAATGACAGTTATCTACTTTTTGAATCCGGGCAAGTGACTTATCAAACAACGGATAATTCCGTGACTCGAACCTATCGTGTTGATGATGACTTGATCACCATTGAATTCAATTCTGGAAGCAGCCGAACTGACTCTAGACTAGTGATGCGCATTCAACAGAAGGGCGAGATGCTAACTTGCAACCAATGTCCAGCGATACAATTGAGTAACGTCTGGACACTTGTAGATAAGCCTGTGAAAGACAGTTCGAACTAGAAAAGATCTCCGAATTAGAAAAGATCGCCATTAAGCCATAGGTGTGCAGCGATACTGACGGCATAGCCAATCATGATCACTGGCATCCATTTCAAGTGGCCAAAGAAGGTGTATTTGCCATGCGCCGCGCCCATTAACGCCACACCTGCCGCACTACCAATAGATAACAAGCTGCCGCCAACGCCTGCGGTTAAGGTGATCAGTAGCCAGTTACCCATCGACATTTGAGGTTCCATCGATAACACGGCAAACATCACCGGAATGTTATCGACAATCGCAGATAAGATCCCCACCATGATGTTGGCCCAAATTGGATCCCATTGGCTATACATCACGCCAGAGGCAAGCTCCAAGTATCCCAGTAGACTCAAGCCACCGACACACATTACCACGCCGTAGAAGAACAGCAGAGTGTCCCATTCGGCATGGGACACTCTTCGAAATACATCAAAGGGCACGACTGAACCTAATCTCTTAAGCGCGCCTTCGTCTTTGTTAGCAATCGCCACCGCTTTTTTCTTAGCTAGCGAATTGGGCAAGGTCTGGCGTAGGTAATACCCAAAGAACTGGAGGTAGGCGAGCCCCATCATCATGCCCATTACAGGAGGGAAGTGAAGCACGGCGTGGAAAGCGACCGCGGTACCGATTGTCATGATGAACAAGAAGACGATTCGCCTTGCGCCACGTTTTAACTCGATGTGTTGGTGCACAGTATCGGGCTGAGTGGTTGGAACAAAGTAAGACATGATCAGTGCTGGAACCAAGTAGTTCATCACTGAAGGAATAAATAACGGAATGAATTCGGTAAAACTGACATGTCCAGCCTGCCAAACCATTAGTGTCGTGATATCCCCAAACGGACTGAATGCGCCGCCGGCATTGGCAGCTATCACGATATTCACACACGCGAGGTTAACGAATTTTGGATTAGAGCCTGCGACCTTAAGAACCACAGCACACATCAATAGAGCCGTGGTGAGGTTATCGGCAATGGGGGAAATGAAGAATGCAAGAATACCTGTTAACCAAAATAGAGACCGGAAATTGAACCCTTTGCCTACCATCCACGCTTGCAATGCATCAAATAACCTCCTCTCTTCCATGGCACTGATGTACGTCATGGCGACGAGTAGGAACAGCAGTAGTTCAGCGTATTCTAGTAAGTTGTGTTCGAGTGCTTGCTTAGCGACTTCAACAAGGTTGTGTTCTTGGTAGATAAAACCAATGATTATCCAGATCAGTCCTGCTGCAAGTAACACTGGCTTAGATTTTCGGAGCTTTAGGTACTCTTCCATCATCACCACGATGTAGGCGACAACGAAAATGGTCAGGGATAGGTAGCCAGCGAATGAGTTGGTGAGCTTGAGTGGTTCTCCCAACTGAGAAGTGGCAGCACCTGCTACCGAAGAAAAGAGTAACAAAGAGAGAACAGCAGAAAGCTGGATACCTAACATGGATTACGCTCCGAAGTTAATAAGTTATTAACACGGGTAAAAGAGTAGACCTAAATAACCATGTGCAGTGTGATAGATATCTTAATAATTCAATAGATTATAGTGAAAAAGAAAGACGGTGGCGAAAGTATTAGCTTTGATGGATACTCCTGGCAACTCAGGCTTAGCATTGATTGCGTCGCTTCAAAGTACTGATGCTGGCGCGGGGCGATCGTTAACTTCTTCTCTTCAGGTACAGTACTGTTCACCCTTCCAGTTATGGATGGTTCTTTGGCGGTAACTTCGTCAATTGGCCTAGCGGTTGCTGTGATGTTTATCTTCAAGTTTGTTGGTGCAATACATGGGACGTATTATGGGACCAATTGGTACTGAAGGTCGCTACATCCCGGTGATGATCGCGATTTCGGTATTGAATGCGTTTGGTGCAATGTTCTTGATGAACATTATTTTGTAACGTGACTTTGAACGGTTAGCTGCGAACAGCTTTTAGACGTTACAAAAAAGGAAACCCCGTTTGGCTTTCACCAAACGGGGTCTATTCTTTTCGTAGCCATCCTGCTACTGCGCGTTACTTATCTTTCAATAGGTAACTGGTGCTCCCTGCATCGTTCCTTGACGTGGCTAAATCCTTTAACCTATCCAATTCATCGCCTTCCTAGCGGTGTCCTTGCTAACTCATCATCCTGACAAGCGACTCTATCCTAGAGCAAAACTTCCTTGCTGATAACTCATCCTAAGTCATCAAATCTTCATCCTGAAGATACCTAATCCGTTAGGCTTTTTCCTGTTCCTGCCAACTCCCTGTCGACATGTGTATTAAACACTGCAGAGGCTTTACTCACAATCCACCTCAAGAAATAAATGTACTCACTAACTGAAAGAAATATGCGTGGATTCATACAAAACAAGGGGTTGGGTTTGTATTTTAGGAATTTTCTGCGAAGCTTGATTGTGATCTCTTACGTTCGGTGTGAGAGATCTCTTACAAGTGCTCGGGCGTGATTATCATTTTATCTTGGCGGTTAATGTCGAAAAGATAGAAAAGAACACTGAGTTAAGACAAAACAATAGGGAAATATGATGGTTACAGCACTTTACGCAGCTCTGCTGACGGTAGTAATGATTTGGTTGGCGATTGAAGTTATTAAGCAAAGACGAATCAATCTTGTTGCTCATGCCGATGGCGGTGTTGAGTCGTTACAGATAGCACGTTCGGCACAAAGTAACGCGATGGATTACATCCCAATCACGGTGATTTTGATGGGGTTGCTAGAGATGAATGGGGCTGGTGTGTGGCTTATTCATGTCATTGGTGTAGCGTTTATTCTGGGACGAGTGATTCATGCTAAAGGGATCTTAGCGAAAAATTTCAAAGGCAGAAAAGTGGGTATGGTGTTAACGCTTATCTGCATGATCTCTTTGATTGTCCTAAACTTGGCTTACCTACCTTTTGATAAAATGTTCTAGGGAGCATTATGGCATTGCGCCTTCCTCCTGCTTGGGCGATTGTCCTTGCAGGGCTAATACTCAACATCATGGCGATTGTCATGTCGAGCTTGGTGTTGGACAAAATTGAAGCGGAGAAATCGGAATACAACGATCGTAAATACGGTAATGTGTACTCTATACAACTGTCCTGGAATACGATCGAAACCTTAGAGCGCAAGCGTGAAGCGATTCTGATTCACCTTGATAAGCTATCCCCAGAAATCGCTCAACCTGCCACTGTTCTTGATGAAGCGCTTCGCGGACAACTTCGGAGTTGGGTGAGTGACGAGGTGCCAGCCATCTCGTTGGCTAACTTACCTAAGCTTATGATGCTGATAAACAATGCCCAAGAATCGCAACGAACCCGAATTGATGACTACTATTTGGATAACCTGACCTTGGTTGAGTTAATCCAAAGGCTTGATGAGAAAATGGCTTTCTATAAGAACATCGCCCTGTTTCTTCAGGTGTTTGGCTTAGCGCTTATCTTAGCTCGCGACCTAGCAAGAAGACCTTAGTCTTTAACCTTATTGACCTATTTACTTGTACCGCTAACGAGACTCACTTGGCAGGTTGGGGTGCTGCTGGCCTTGGTATTTTGGTAGCTGTTCTTTCAGCCCCTTAAACGTGCTCAGCGCACTGCTTATCGATAACTTATTCATCAACCAATTGGGCAAGATGCCACCTGCGTTCGCATATGCGGTGTAGGTGATGTAAGTATTGCCATTAGTCAGCGGTTGCAGCGTCCAAAGTGCGTCCACATCGTAAATTCGAATATACCCCGACTCTTTCGCCAAATAGTTAGAGGCATCTTTAATCGACAAGACAAACTGCTCATCCTCAATGCTGTATTTTGAGTAGGTCACCATATCGCGATCTCTAGCAGGCCAAGGCGCTTTGAATTGGGTATAGACGATGTTTTCTGCCTCAGATATCTGCATCAAGACACGGCTTTGCGACACATTGTCTATCCAGTTTGGCACGTTCTCGCTGTCTTCCAGCAACAGTAAAAAACCGGAGTAAGTGGTGGGCGTTTGCATTTGTGCTCGTATCTCTACTAAGCCTTCACTGTGAGGTCTCTTATCAATGATGATGCCGTTTTCACTTTTGACGAACTGCCATGGAGCTGCATAAGTCAGTGTTGATAAGGCGCAGAGCCCAAGTGCAAAAATCCTAGGTAATATCATTATTCTTCCATAAAAAGAAAAGCTTATCTTCTAGGAGTATAGAATAGAAATGGGTTTGATTCGTGCTAAAGGCTGACGGGTTTTCCTGATTTGAGCAGCGCATCGCCATTTATTGTGGTGATACCAATAGCTGGAGGCTTATTAAGATTTGGAACGTCGAAATGAAAACGGAAGCGTTCGGTCGCTTCCGTTTTTATTAATGGGCAATGGATAAAGGTTAAAGTTACTAAGCTAAAGCTTGTAGGTTAAAGCTTATAGACTAAAGCTTATAGGCTTCTACGGTTTTGATCGTCGTCCAGTTGCTGTTGGCGTCTTGGATGAACTCTTGCGTATCTTCCAACCATCGTTTTTGTACTGATTTGTCTAAGTTCAGATACAGCTTTCCATCTTCGACTTTCCATGCGTTAGGGTCGGTCTCAAATTTCTTACCCATAGCCACACCAAAGGCACAATAGCCACCGTATTGAGGCGCATAAGCTTCAGGATTGGTGCGGAACTGATCTCGGTTGTCACTGTTTGCGAACTGATAAATAGCGTTCTTATAAGTAGCAGTGAATTCTGATGAACCTTGAACGGCACCAGCATCAGTAAAGTAAGCCACTGGGTCATAGCCTTTGATCGCGATGTCATTGCTATCAACGCTCATGTCGATGTCTGCTGCCATCAGTGAAAAGCTGGTTCCTAGTAACGCGGCCAATAGAGTGATTTTTTGACTGGTCGATTTCATGTGTGACATATCAAGTTCCTTGTCAGTGTTGGTTATCTTGTTTGAAGTAATTTAGCCCACTCGTCCGGTCTATAGAGGGACAAAAGAACTTAAAAGTAAGCGAATCGTTCGGAGGATGCATGGATCTGCTTTCACAACTAATGGAACACTTCTCGATACGTACCGGTGTTTTCTATTCTGGCAATTTGTGCGGAGTGTCGTCATTTAAGCCGCAGCAGGGTAAAGAAGGGCATCTTCATGTATTGAGCGCGGGTGAGTTGACCTTGTCTAGTGCGCACACGGAGTACAGGCAACTGTCACAGCCCTGCATTGTTTATTTGCCGAAATGGCGTCACTGGCCGCGATGTCTCGTACTCAGTTTATTGAAGCGTTCAAACGGGAAGTGGGTGAAACGCCGGGAGATTATGTGCAAAAGTGGCGAGTCTCTGTTGCTCAATCTCTGTTATTGCAAAATAAGCCGATCAATTGGGTCGCTGATGAAGTGGGTTACAGCAGCTATTCGGGATTTTCGCGCGCTTTTCAGCATGTTGCTGGGGTGTCACCGCGCCTTTGGCTAAAGCAAAATGTATCGTGAAACGCTCGGCAACCTTACCCAAGATATGGCTATTGGCATCAGGCTGGCCTATGTTTTAGCGGAAATTGAGCGTAGTTTGTTCATTTCTCGAATGACGGTGTAAAAAGGTGGACTTTATTAGCTCGTTGTAACATCCTGCCCGTCCTATTTTATCAGACATCAATGAGACGAAGTGCCTGCTGAGCATTATTCAGCCTCCCGTATCTCATTAAAGTATTAAGGAGTTCAACTTGAACCTATTTGTAAGAGACCTTACCGTTATCGATTCTTCATACATCTGTGAACACAGAGGGGTCGTAGGAGATAGTTGGATTTTAGATGTCACCATGTCTGGTGAACTTAATGAAATGAGCATGGTGCTGGATTTTAGCAAGGTCAAAAAGCAGATCAAACAGCTTGTCGATGAGCATGTTGATCACCGTTTGCTGCTGCCAATGCAGAGCGCTGCAATTGTTCTTCAAGCGAGCAAAGCGGGCTACTCTAAGGTTGATGTGTTGCGTGGTGACAAGAGTCTTCATCTACATTGCCCTGATGAAGCATATTGCCTCATTGATGCAGAAGCGATCACCATCGAGAGTGTGACCGCACACGTTTACAATATTCTTCGCGATAACCTACCAAGTAACGTCACAGGGTTAGAGATCACCCTACGTCATGAGAACATTAATGGCGCGTTCTACCACTACACCCATGGTTTAAAAAAGCATGATGGCAACTGCCAACGCATCGCGCATGGTCACCGTTCTCCAGTAGAAATCGTGGTCGATGGTCAGCGTGACGGGCAACGTGAACAAGCATTTGCTCAGCGTTGGGAAGACATTTATTTAGGTTCTAAAGAAGACCAAGTTTCAGTTTCATCACTTAACCTGAGTGAAAACGCGAACAGTGTTAATGATGAAAGTCACTATGGCTTCCGCTACACCGCGCCACAAGGCGAATTTGAGCTAGCGATTGCTAAGAGTGAGACGGAAATTTTACCGACAGATACCACGGTGGAATTACTTGCTGGCTATATCGCGGATCAAGTTGAACCGAGCCTAGCAGAGAACCAATCACTACAAATCGTCGCTTATGAAGGTGTTGGCAAGGGCGCAATGGCGTTCCGATAACACTCCAGCGAGTGACACAGTCTCATTACTGACATGATGAAATAAAGGCAAGATAATCCGTTATCTTGCCTTTATTTTTTGTGACTCTTTAAAACTGATTTAGCTGATGATGTTAGGCACAAACACTAACGAAGCAGCACACGTCGCAGTGGTGTTTTTTCGATTCCAACAACCAACCCGAAGCTCAACAATACGGTGCCAAAAAATACCGTAACGTCTTTTGTCAATTCCGTAATGCCTAAGACTCCACAGACATTGAACAGCACGATAATGATCAGCAAATGGCAAACGTAGATGCCTAACATACGATTCGAGATCGCGCGAACCCACGCATAGTCGCCGATGTTTGGATTAGCCAAAAGCCACATAAATACGCCCATTCCCCATAGTGCCGTACCAAACAAGAAATCATTCATGTTGAATCCGACGTCGAACGTGGTGAGCCACGCCGCCTCAGCAAAGTGAATCAACATGCCTAACGCTAATAACGCCAGCGCTTTAGCGGATGACACCTTCCATTGATTCTGACGAATGAGGAAACCTAAGGTCACCATTAACGTGCTAAAGAACGGGCCGTTACGAGTAAAGAAAGGTGCGCAGAGTTCGGTCAAGTTCGCGTAGCTGCCCGCTAAAACACCATAGACGTAAAGTGCAATTGCCGTTGGTAATAGTAGTTTTTCGAGTTTCATTTCGACTATCAAAGCGATGATCAAAACGGCACAAACCAGAGCGGGAATAAACCATAAATGAACCAATCCACCCTCTAAGAAAGAGTTGAGCGGGGTGTTCATTAAAAAGCCCCAATAGTCTTGGCGTTCGCCTAAGTAACCGAACTCTTCCACCTTCGCGAGGTTGAATGGCATGACTAGGCAAATGATGCTCCAAACCACCCAAACCTTAAGCAGTGGTTTCGAGTAGTTGACCACGGTTGTCCAAGGTAAGGCAGTGAGCTTAGGTTGAATCAGATAACCTGAGATAAGGAAGAAAAGAGGCACAGCGAAGCGAGCGGCTTGGTTAAGCACATAGCCAATCCAAGGCACTTCATCGATTTGCCAATAAGTAAGTGCCACTTGGCCATGTAAGCCAATGATCGCCAAGATAGCAATCACTCGACCCAACTCAATACTGACGATGTGTTGTGAAGGCGTATGTTGAACGGAAGACATATCAGATCTCTAAGAAAATTTTCGTAGAATCTAACAGCCTTTTTATTGAATCAGTTAGCGCTAAATCAAGGGTTGCGACCTTTGTTTTAAGGCTTGTATTGATTATTTGAAGCCTGTCGCAGCTATATTAAATCCATTGCAGTAAGTACAAAAATACCGAGAGTACAAGTGATAAGAGAAACAACAGTAGTAAGCGCGATGATGTTAGCCGCCAGTGTTGAGTTTCCTCCCATCGCACGAGCCATAACGTAGCTTGCCGCTGCTGTTGGTGCTGCGCTCATCAAGAAGATAAGCCCGAGATCGAGCCCTTCAAATCCTAAGTACCCAGCCGCCAGTGTAATCAGTAACGGTGAGGCAATTAACTTGTAGCTAGAGGCGAACCACGTCGATAACTTTTCTTGTTTGAGCGAGCTGATGTCCAGCGACCCACCGGTACACAGCAGTGCCAAAGGTAACGTCATGTTGGCAAAGTACTGACCAGCATCAGTGACCATTTTTGGGATAGGAATCGAAAGCGCATAGAAGACGACCGCTAAGAAAATAGCGATGATCAATGGGTTCTTGGTAATCGACTTAGCGATCACTTTAATCGCTTTCGCACCAGTGTCTTCGCCTTTGGGTGTCAGTGCAATCACGGCTTGAATGTTATACAACACGGTTAGAGATGCGACATAGATAGCCGCCAATGCCACGCCTTGGTTGCCATAGATATTAGCCACATAGGCGAGGCCGATGATCGCGGTATTGGCGCGGAATCCACCTTGGACAATCACACCTTGATCTTTCGAACCTTTAAATACTAATTTGGTTGAGAAAATCGTGAACAAGAAAAAGACAAAGTTAGCGATGACGCCAAACGCAACTAACGCGCTACTGGCTGAAAAGTTGTGATTCGATTGAACAATACTCAGAAATAGCATCGCGGGCAGGGTGACTTGAAATACCACCTTAGATGCGACATCAATGAAATTGTCATTGATTAAGCCGATTCGCTTGAGCATCACACCAAGAAACAGCATTAAACAGATAGGGCCTGTTACTGACGCCGAAAACGCAAACTGTTCCCAAAGTGTGTTCATTCTTTTTCCTTTGTTAGTCGATTTCAATTTCCTTTGAATACTGTCGCATTTTTCCACAATTCTTTGATAATACAAAATGAATACCAAGGGTTAAGTAAAAAAGTTGAAAAAAAGTACGAACGTGCTAAAAATAAAGCATCAGATTTATTATTGGTGAATAATGAGCAAAGGAAAGATAACCAAAGAGTATATTTTGAGCCATGCATTTGCACTTGCGAGTGAGAATGGTCTTGAGAGTTTGACGATTGGCGAATTAGCCAAGCAGTGTGGTATGTCTAAGAGTGGATTGTTTGCGCACTTCAACTCTAAAGAGAACCTGCAACTCTCTGTACTCGAATATTCCAACGCCATATTCACTGAAAGAGTCATCATTCCGGCGAGAGAGTTGGGCGACGGTGATATTGAAGCCAAGCTGAAACAACTGCTCGATAACTGGCTGGGCTGGAACCATTCGTTCCAAGGCAGCTGCATGTTTATTGACGCTTGGAAAGATGCAGGCAGCGAAACCTCTGTGATTCAGAAGGCACTGCAGAAAACCATTTCAGTGTGGATTGACTACTTGACGATTCAGGTAGCAAAAGCGGTTGAGAGTAAACAATTCAGAGCCGATTTAGACCCGAAACAGGCAACCTTCGAGTTGTACGGTCTCTACTTAAGTGCGAACTTGTTCTACTCATTACGAGGCCAACAAGCCAGCCACACTCATTTTTGGAGTGGTGTAGAGCGCTTGGTAGCCAGTTGGAAAGCGGTTTAATACATACAGCAGGTTAACTCGCAAATCATGTGAGTCTTGCTGAGGTAAGGTTTACAACAAAATTTTAGAGAAGTGGTGGTAAGCGATGATAAATCGCAGTAGCGCCATTTTTTATATCAACAAATAGCACGGTCGTTCGATTTTTAGGGCCGAGCTCGATCCGCCAAGAATGATGGCGATACAAGGAACGGTCATGAGTGACAAAATCTATTTCAATACATCGAACAAATTCAGCTTCAAGCGTAGCTTGATTGGCGCTACAACCAATCTGCACTACATTTTAGCGCCGAGCCACGCAAAGAAAACGGCACGTAAACTGCTGCTCACTCCGATGCGTACCGAGCAAAAGAATGCCGATCCAAAAGGTTTGATTAAAAGTGAAATCAAAGGTCGTGACGGTGTATTGAAGACATACTCTCTGGGTACGGGCCCCGTTTGGGTGCTGACCCATGGTTGGTCTGGCACCGCGAGTCAGTTTTTCCCTCTGATGGAGCATATTGCTGCTAATGGTTTTACGGCCTTGGCTTACGATCATCCTGCTCATGGTGGCAGTGATGGCGTACATGGTCATATCCCAGCGTTTGTGAATGGTTTGGAAGCTGTTCTAGATTCGGTGGGGGAAGTGGCAGGTTTGGTCGGTCACAGTATGGGTACCGCTTCTGCGTTGGAATGTAAGCACGTTAAATTGGAAAACAAGCCACTATTGCTGATTGCACCTGTACTGGATTATCTAGAAAACCTATTTGGCAGCGTCGCACGTTCTGGTTACTCAATGAAACTGTTTGAAGCGGTAGTCGGAGAAGTAGAAGAGCAGTTTAACTATCCAATTCAGTCTGTTGATCCCTATGGAAAGTTAGCGCTTCGTGAGTCTCAAACGATCATCGTTCATGATGAGCAAGACAAGTTTACTAAGTTTGATGTGTCTCAGCGTGCTGCTAATGAAATGGGTCGCGTTACTTTAATTGCGACTCAAGGACAGGGCCACGGGCGAGTAATGAAGTGCCCACAAGTATTTGAGAGCTTTGATAACTTGATTGGTTAACTTTAACTAATCAAGCCAGTAAAACGCAGGTTAAGAAAACAAACACTAAAAAGGCCAACCAGACATTATCTGGTTGGCCTTTGTTTTAGGGATTTAGTTGATGCTTAGTTGGTGTTTAGCTCAACCCTATTTTTAGTTAACAGCTTGCAGGACCAATCTCTTTCCACACGCCCCATTGGCCTGTCGTTGTTGGATCTTCACCGGTTGTCCACCATTTCGCTTCCCAAATCTTACCGCCTTGAGTCACTTGGTCGCCACCAGTGTAAACCGCGCTTGAATCCCAAGCGTTAGTACACGTACCGCCGCCTGTGGTTTTCTTAAGAACTTTCACTGAAGTAGCTGCTACCGATGTCTCTGTGCCATCGCTGACCGTTACAGAGAAGTTCAGCGTTGTATCTTGCGTGTATTCCGCCGCGACAAAGCTCACTGAAGCACCTTGAACCGTTGCATCGATACCAGCAGGTACATCCCACGTGAAGGTCAATGTGTCTTGGTCTGAATCGCTTGAAGCCGAAGCATCAACCACGACTACATCACCTGCATTCACTTCAGCCGGAGCCGTAACCACTGCTACTGGTGCTGTGTTTACTGGGCCTGTATCTTTAGGGCTTACTGTTACAACAACGGTGTCAGTAGAAGTAGCACCTTCGTTGTCCGTTACCGTTAGGCTGAAGGTTAGTGTTTCTTGCTGAGCGACTTCAACAACATCGAAGCTCGCAACCGCAGCATTAGCGTTCGCCAGTGTTACTGCTGTACCGCCGACTTGAGACCAAGCGTAGCTCGCGATTGTACCGTCGCTGTCTTTTGAAGCGCTGCCATCTAGAGAAACAGAAGCTGGGCCTTCAACCGATTGGTCTGTACCTGCAGCTGCCGTTGGTTTGCGGTTGACAGGATCAGTTGTACCGCCCGCTAGGCCTTCATGCATTGCATTCAGGATGTCGCCGTTATCTGCATCAATTTCCCAAGAGAATAGACCCGCAAGGCCAAGGCTACGAACGTACGCGCCTTTTGCTTTTACAGAGCGATCATCATCAAATGTGATTAGCTGACCTGAAGTGCGGTTCCAAACGTAAGGCGCTTCTGCCATTTCGTCATAGCCATATTCGAAGCCGTTGATGCCTTGGTTATTCGCGCCAAGCATGTTTGCTTTAATGCCTTTGTAATCAATAACGCCATCTTCCCATACGCCTTGCGCAGAGCTGCCTTTCAGTTTGCCGTTACCAACGCCTGTCATAGGGTCGCTCGGATCGGTGAGTGATGATGGTAATACGCCTTCCCAACCACGACCGTACATCGCTGTACCAACCACAAGCTTGTTCGCTGGAACACCTTGCTCAAGCAACAGTTGGATGCCGTTGTCTGTGGTGTAAGCTGGGCCTGTGTATTGTTCGCCATTTTCATCAAGGCCTGTGCCATCACATTGACCAGGACGCATGAAGTTACCGCAGTTTAGTGCTGTTTGGTGACCTAACACGTTGTTCCAACCGCCGTAGAAGTCGTAAGTCATTGCGAAGATGTAATCCATGTATTGGATAGCATCGCCGTAGTTCACGTCTTCAATCTTATCGTGACCAACACCGATCGCAGAAGTGAGCTCGTAAGTACGACCGTTTTCCGCTTCTAGCTCATCTAGCATCACGCGAAGTTCTGCCATCAGTGCAATGTAAGCTGGGCCGTCATTTACAGGATCACCAAGGTCTGGAGCAGCACCGCCACCACCAGGGAATTCCCAATCGATATCCACACCGTCGTAGAATTTCCATGTGTTAAGGAATTTCTTAACAGACGCTACAAAGGTGTCACGGTTGGCTTTAGTTGTGAAATCAAAGAACGGGTCAGACAGCGTCCAGCCACCAATCGATGGGATGATCTTCAAATCAGGATTACGCTGTTTGAGCGCCATCATCATTGCGTAGTTACCCTTGATCGGTGAGCTGTATTCGTGTCCCGCTTGAGGGAAGCTTTTCTGGAAAGCCGCCCAAGGGTCATGAATCACCACTTCGTAATCGTTAACACCCTGACAAGCTGTCATGAGTGCGTTGTAGCTGTTACCGCCTACTGATTTAACTGATTCGTTCGGACCACAAATTGGGATGAAGCCATAAAGGATATGGGTTAAGTTGTCAGCGGGTAGGTTATCAACGGTGTAATCACGGCCGTAAATACCCCACTCTACAAAGTAAGTACCGACTACCGTATTTGGATCTGTGTTGTATGACTTGTTGTTCGGATCCACATTCATCGCAAGTGGCGCTAAGTGTGAGCCATCGGTATCAGCGATCGTGATTTGAGCAGGTGCGCTCTTGCTACAACCTGTTTCATCACACGCTTCGATTTCCATCTCAAATAAGCCGCCTTGGCCATATTCGAATGAAGCTGTGGTTTGGCTGCCAGTGATTGGGCCGGTGGCCACTTTAACGCCATCAAAGTAGATGTTGTACGTGTTTCCTGACGTTCCGCTCCATTGGTTGAACTTAACGTCGACCTTCGCTTGGTCGTGATATTTCACCATCTGGTTGTAGCCAGAGGTGGTTTCCATCGCGAGTTCAATTTTAGAAAATTGCAGGTTGTTGGAACCGTACATGTCGATGCTAGGTGCTGTTGGAGCAGCTAATGCTGTACCAGATAGCGCTAGAGCAATGCTTGCAGCACAGGTATTTATACGAATCATACTATTTCTCTCATTCCTTGAAGATTACGAGAACCCAATGGCCCCATAAACGGCTCCAATCAGTTTTGAAGGAGCTTCCCAGTCAGTATTCGAGGGAGTTTTAATTTCATAACTGAAAATAAATCCGTTTTCGATGGACAACTAAAAAATTGTATCTTGTTACAATTCTGTTGCTTAATGAATGAGAGGCTGAGTCCATGTTTTATAAAATAAAACATACTTCAGTAGGAAAATCTCACAAGTGAAAATTCACGACATGAAGTTATGAAAAGGTGCGACAAACTATAAGAAAATACTGTGGATTGAAGCTGAATCACAAAGTGAAGTATGTTGAGCGAGCGGGGGCGATCGACGGGTAAACTTGAAGACGAATGCTTATGGCAGTATGGATAAGAGGGTTATCTTTTGAATTGCTCAGCTAAGGAAGCGCGTCGTTGTTGCATGACACTATGGGTATCACCAGTCGCAGTATCTTCGTAGCCTTCTTTAATAAATTGCTGAGATGGTACGCTTGGCTCTAATCGCTTTAAGCGAGGCGAATCGTAAGTACCACTGATGGTGTAAACGGTGGTTCCAGAGCCAGTGTTGATCGTGACGATCTTCCCGTCAAAATCGAATGAGGTAGTGATAAGACGATGATTCATCATCACACCGTTTTCTGAAAGTGTCAGGATGTCGGTGTTGTAAGGTGGCGCCGCAATCTCTATCCATGTGCCATAGACGTTGCTTGGGCTGACAGATTGCTGGTGGGCTTGGTAAGCAAAATAGCCGGCGGTGAGGGCAACCATAAAGCCAGCTAATAGGAAGCCGTAGAGTAACGAGTTGGCAAATAGATCTCTGCTTTTAGTCGGCTTTTTTGCCATTATCTCTTCATTTTTCGACTGATATTGTTTTAGATTCTATTAATTAAAACCTTAGTTTGCAAAAATTGTTCTAAGAGTTAGAAGCAGGATCGAATGTTCTAATAAATGTGGTTGCGTTAGTGGTTTTTAGCCTTGCTCCTCAGTATTTACGCTATCAATGAAAGCGAACTCCAGAAATGCTTAAGCTATGCGTATTTATTTCTTGTAGGAAAGTCTCGAATTGGTTAAAACAATTATCACCTAAATTTACGCATAGGCTTACTCGGTGAGCTCAATAATTGCAATTTGAAGATAACAAGGAAGTACAATGATTAAAGAAAACACATACTTTGAAGGCGGCGTTAAGTCGTTAGCGTTTAACCAGTCTGGTGCTGATGTGAGTGTTGGTGTAATGGCGGCTGGTGAGTACACGTTCGGTACTGCGGCTCCAGAAAAGATGACCGTTGTTAAAGGTGCTTTGATTGTAAAGCGTGTTGGTGATGATGACTGGACGACATACCAATCTGGTGAGTCTTTTGACGTTGCGGGTGACTCTTCATTCGACCTACAGGTAAAAGAAGCGACTGCTTACCTATGTGAGTACTTGTAATCAGGTCTAAATTTGTTCAATCAGGCATCGTTTGTCTCTGATTTAATAGAAAAAAACCACGCTCTAGGAGCGTGGTTAAATAAGTGATAGTAACCGGCAGTGGATAGTGTCACTTGTTTTTGTAGTCATCAAATGGATGACCAAATCGTTGTTCGTTGCAAAGTATCTTCAATCTTCAATCTTCAATCTTCAAAGCTCAACTCAAAGCCAAGACATCAGTAAGTCTCAAACACACCGTTGTTGTAGTCTTGAATTGTTTGTTCAATCTCTTCCATCGAGTTCATGACAAACGGACCATAGTGCACAACAGGTTCATTAATCGGTTCACCAGAAAAAATCAGTACCCCTGAATCTTCTAAGCTACCCAAAGACAGCAAGTCAGCTTTGGTGAGTTGGGCAAGTTGACCTTGGTTGATGACTTTGTCGCCGATCTTAATACTGCCTCGGTACACGTAAGTCATGGCATTGTGATTAACATTAGTCCCTAACGTGACTTTTTGCCCAGAATGAGAGCGCCAATCCGCAACGCTTAATGGCACACCTGTTTTCTGTAATGGACCCTGCGCTCGTAAAGCCTCTGAATCCTTGTCAGTTTGGTTGTGCAGTTCAAACCCTCCGGCAATCACTCTTAACAAACCACTTTGTTCACTTTGATGCTCCGCGATGCTTTCACTTTGGAAATCGTGATACTGAGCTGGCTGCATTTTGTGTGTCGCAGGTTGGTTTATCCAAATCTGAAAACCATGCAGCGCACCTTCTTCCATCATTGGCATTTCGCTGTGAATGACACCACGGCCTGCGGCCATCCATTGAGCGCCACCGCTGCGTAGCTCTCCAACATTCCCCATATGGTCTTTGTGTTGGAAGTGACCTTGGAGCATGTAAGTGAGCGTTTCTATCCCACGGTGAGGATGTGGAGGAAAGCCGCCAACATAGTCTTTGCTTTCATCCGATTTAAGTTCATCAATCATCAAAAATGGAGAGAAGCGCGTGTTATTAAAACCCGTGAGTCGTTGGATTTTGACACCATCACCGTCTGAGGTGGCATGCGCTGCAATCACATGATCTACTGCTCTTACATTCGTCATTTTGAAACCCTCATATACTTGAATAGCTGTAGTTTATGTAATTTGATTGAAAAAGAAGATGGCACAGCGTTGAGTGACTTATTCGAAAATCTTGAACAGGTAACAATATGAAATTATGTCTATACTTGAATAGAGAGTAGACCGCCAAGGAGGCCGCTATGGCAGTTCAGCAAAAACATGGCGAAAGGCATGGTCGGATGGGTTTTGATAACGACTTTACAACGGAGCAAAGTCAGCGTTTTACAGAAGTTGCAAACAGCGCGGTTAAACGCCGCGTCAAAAAACGTGAGATTGAAGCACCGTTTATTCAGTCAGCTAAGCAAGCCGCTTTTAAAACCGTGGTGAGGCGACCTAAAGGGAATAACCCAAACCGAACACGTCAAGTCATATGGATTATTATGATCGGGTTAGTGAGTCTTTGGCTTATGTACCTTGCAGGTTAGCAGCGCCGCTCCGTTATAGGAATGGCTAGCGTTGGCGCGTTTTTAATAGCGTAACATTGTTCCCTTCGATCTTCGCTTCAAAGCAATCTTCAAGTTCAGATGAATCCGGTGCTGAGCTAACAAGGCTCGTTGGTAGTTCTTCTATCAGGGTCGATACTGGGTTGTCGTGATAATAAGCATATCGGTTTTTTCCTGAATGCTTGGCAACATACATCGCTTTATCAGCACATCTCGTCAGCTCATGTAATTCTTGGGCATCTTGCGGATACAAAGCAACCCCAACACTTAACGTCAATTCCTTGATTCTCTCGTTTGTTTGGCAGCCGCTTTCGAACAGCCCGCAGATCCTATCTAGAATGCCGTCTAGATCTTTACGAGTTGGCACATCGTAGAGCATCAGAACAAACTCGTCTCCAGCAAAGCGCGCGATGGAATAATCGTATTCATGGCTTTTTCTGTCTCTGGTTCGAATGTTGTTGCTCAAGCGATTGGCAAAATGCTGTAAGACACTGTCTCCCACATCGTGCCCGTAGCTGTCGTTAATGCCTTTAAAGTCATCTATATCCAAAAAGACCAATGCCGTAAGTGATCGCTCACTATCCACTGTCGCAAGCTTTTCTACAGCCCAGCGCTCAAAGCTCCAACGGTTGGCCAATCCGGTAAGTTGGTCTCTGTAGGCGAGATCTTCAATGCCTTCTTTATAAAGGCGTTGGATATAACTGACGGCTTTTGTGTAGTAATAAGCGGATGTGTGACACACCAAGCTCATAGTAAACAGGCTAAGAATAAACCGATGTGTGCTGTTAAATGGCAGAGAAAAGTTATTGGGCATTGCCGTAATCAAGGTGCTGATAAACAAACAAAATGAGGTGCTAAAGATGATTCCAATTCTGAAGTCATTGATAAAAATCACCGCCGCCAGAATAGGGTAGAGCCAAAGAATTCGGTCAGGAATGGCGTGACTGTACAAAAATAGGATGACCCCTTGAACCAGTAAAACACCGCTCAGGATCAATTCGGAATATTCAGGGTTAATGACTTTTCTTACGTAAAATGCATTGGAGATAGCGATCAGTGCAAAACACAATTCGAAAACCGACAGTGTGTAATGTTGGCCTTGGAAGTAAGCCCAAGTGTAGAAAATGAATAACGCAGCGGCAGTCAGTGAAAAGGAGTGGACAATTTTTTGCTTGCGGGTGGATCGTATGTCCGCCATTTCTTCTAGGTGCCTGCCGACGAGCCTTTTCATGTGATCTGTGCCAAAGTTTTTGATAATGGTGTTAATAGTAGATTAAATAACAAGCTATGCAGAGGCTTAGATGTCTATTTAGTGTGACTACTATCAAGGTTTCATATGAAAGGCTGTTCAATCAATTCCAAATAGTGATGTATATCACCGATGGTGCTGGTCATCTCTAGAAGATTAGATTTAAGCATCAAACTTGTAACCGTTGTTTGATGTTTATCTACTTGCTTTCCAGAGAGTTACTCCACATAGTTTGTAAACGACCAAAATTAAGAAAGGCTCATTATGTTAATTACCTTTAGTTGTAAAGCTCATGCTAGTGTCACGATGTTTGGTGAAGTCGGCCTCCAGTTCATCAAGATGCTTGGGCATAGCGGCTCCATCCCAGGTGCTATGGATGCTTCAGAGGTTCCTCAAGCTCTGGATAATCTACGTGCTGCTATTGCAGCAGAGCAGAGCAAGTCCGTAGAGCATGAAAATACTGATGACGACAATGAAGAAGAGGTGGTTGAAGCGCCTGTTAATATCGGTAGTCGAGCGTTCCCACTGGTTGAATTATTAAAAGCTGCCATCAAAGATGAATGTGAAGTAATGTGGGAAGACGGTAGCGGCAAGCGACTGTAGTACGATTCACGCGAAACGTAACAAGCCTATTGAATCTATTTTAATCAGAATGAATGCTGAACCAGTATCGGACACACCATGACCATGGAGTTTTATGGTGATGAACCGATACTGGTGTTTTTTTAGTGAAGTAATCCACTCGTTTCTGTTTATTTACAAGGTTCGTCAGCCCTGAAATGAGTGACTTTTGTTATCGTAATATCAATCCATAACAGACCGTAAACAAAGTGATGCTGTTCACGCTTTCTTGACTCCCAATTCTGAACTAAGAATTTTTCCTAGTTATTCTAAGACCCTCTCTCATGCGGTCGATTTTTAGACTCCTTATTATTTCACGGTCAACTAACAAACAATGTATGGCCGCAATTATGCCGTGCAGACCTCACAAAAAATAAGAGAGTTCACAATGTTAAAGTTCCTAGATCAGGTTCGAAAACCGACGCTGGATCTTCCGGTCGAAACTAGAAGAAAAATGTGGTTTAAACCATTCCTACAATCTTACCTCGTCGTGTTCATTGGTTATCTAACCATGTATTTGATCCGTAAGAACTTCAATGTCGCGCAAAACGACATGATTTCTACTTATGGATTATCGATGACGGATCTAGGTCTTATCGGTCTGGGTTTCTCTATCACTTACGGTATCGGTAAAACCGTCGTTTCCTATTATGCCGATGGTAAAAACACCAAGCAGTTCCTGCCATTCATGCTTGTCCTTTCTGGTATCGCTATGTTGGGCTTCAGCTTCAGTATGGGCGGTGGCAGTGCTAGCTTATTCTTGATGGTTGCCTTCTATGCGTTGAGTGGTTTCTTCCAAAGTACCGGCGGTCCTTCAAGCTACTCGACCATCACTAAATGGACGCCTCGTAACAAGCGTGGTTCTTATTTAGGCCTTTGGAATATGTCGCACAACGTGGGTGGCGCAGGTGCCGCTGGTGTTGCTCTGTTTGGAGCTAACTACCTATTTGATGGCAACGTGATCGGTATGTTCGTGTTCCCATCAATCATTGCGATTGTGGTTGGCTTTATTGGTATGCGCTTTGGTAATGACTCTCCAGAAGCCTATGGTCTAGGTACGGTTGAAGAGTTGTTTGATGAAGAAGTCAGCGAAGAAGATACGGCTGCTGAAGAAAATCAAATGACTAAGAAAGAGATCTTTGTTGAATACATCCTGAAAAACAAAGTGATCTGGTTGCTCTGCTTCGCGAATATCTTCTTATACATTGTTCGTATCGGTATCGATCAATGGTCTACCGTTTATGCGTATCAAGAGCTAGGTCTATCAAAAGAAACCGCGATTTCAGGCTTCACTCTGTTTGAGGTTGGTGCACTGGTCGGTACGTTAATGTGGGGTTATCTGTCAGACCTTGCGAACGGACGCCGTGCTTTGGTTGCTTGTGTATCGCTTGGCCTGATTATCGTTTCGCTAGAGTTCTACCAGCATGCAACCAGTGAGTTCATGTACCTAGCATCACTGTTTGTGCTTGGTTTCCTAGTATTTGGTCCTCAGTTGCTGATTGGTGTTGCTGCAGTAGGTTTCGTGCCTAAGAAAGCAATCAGTGTTGCGGATGGCGTGAAAGGTACATTTGCTTACCTAATTGGTGACAGCTTTGCCAAACTTGGCCTAGGTATGATTGCAGACGGCACACCTATTTTTGGCTTAACGGGTTGGAAAGGCACGTTCGCAGCGCTTGATACGTCAGCTGCCATTTGTATCGTGTTACTGCTATTCGTTGCGGTTGCGGAAGAGAAGAAAATTCGTCACGCGAAGAAGATGCACCTAGCGGCTCAAAACGCGTAATTATTATCACGTGCTTTATTTGATTAAAGCACGTGAGATCATACCAATCGCTAGTTCGATTCAGTATCATCTCTATCAATAAACTTAATATTAAATAGCTCCTGTCGGGGCTATTTTTCTTTCTTACTCTTAATTCTGGTTAATATCATGATTAATGTTGCGCTTGTTGATGACCACGTCATTGTTCGTTCGGGCTTTGCTCAATTACTCAGTCTTGAAACTGATATTACGGTCGTGGGTGAATTTAACTCTGCGGCAGAAGCGCGCCTAGGATTGCCAAGCTGTCACCCTGATGTCGTGATCTTGGATATCTCAATGCAAGATGAAAGTGGCCTGAGCTTATTGGAAGAGATTCCATCTGGCATTGCCAGCATCATGTTGAGCGTTCATGACTCTCCGGCGATGGTTGAGAAGTCATTAGAGTTAGGAGCCAAAGGTTATCTCAGCAAGCGCTGTAGCCCTGATGAGTTAATTCAAGCCGTACACACGAGCGCAAATGGTGGCTGTTATCTCACGCCCGATATCGCCATAAAGCTTGCGACACCCATGAAGAACAAAGCCACTTTAAATCAGCTCACCCGCAGAGAAAGCGAAGTGTGCCAGTTATTGGCAACAGGGCTCGATGTAAAATCTATCGCCGTAGAGCTAGGGGTTAGCCATAAAACGGTGCATGTACATCGAGCCAATGCTATGGACAAACTCAATGTTAAGAACAACGTCGAGTTAGCTAAATTGTTTACACAAGACCAGTATTAATGCGTTCTTACCTAGCCACCTCCCTGTGTGGGGTTTTTATGGCTGGTTGTGCATGGTTCTGTTTGTGGGTTATTGCCTTCTATTTTATTAATGACCCTGAGTTAGCCATTCTGCTTTTCCCGTTTTCACTTCGACTGGGAATGACGCTGCACACTCGTACCCACTATTGGCCTGCCATCTATATTGCAGAGTGGGGACTTGCGATCGCTTTAGCTCTGCTGCTTGATGAACCCCAATGGCTGACGATACTCATCGCCAGTGGATTGAGTATTCCTGCCACGCTAATTGCCAAGCGTTATTATTCTGGTGACCAGAATCGTCACTTGTTAGTGATGGCGAGCTTAATCATGGTCACAGCATTTATTAACGTTGCCGTGGTGGGTTCTCATGTTTCTGCTGTTTACATGGTGTGGTTGGTGAGTATTACTGGCGGACTGATGCTGGTGCCGATGTGTTATCTGGTCTGGAACTATCTATTCCAAAACAAGTGGGCACCATTGAGCTCTTACTTAATCAATAATGTCGTTGAGTTCAAAATCCGTCATATTGCTTTATATAGCGTGTTGTTGGTCGCCAGTATTCTGATACAAACCAGTTTGCCTGATGAGCTAAGGCGCTTTGCCCCGTTCTGTATGGCGATCCCTATTATCTTGCTGGCCGTTCGTTATGGATGGCAAGGTGCTCTGCTTGCAACAATGTTAAATAGTGTCGCGTTGATTGCAGCCCACAGCGGAACATCCAAACTCGAAATTACCGACTTACTCTTGTCTCTATCTGCTCAAACCATCACAGGTATACTGCTTGGTTTAGCGGTTCAAAAGCAGAAAGATCTCAACTCCAAATTGCGAAGTGAACTCTCCAGAAATCAAAACCTTTCACGTCAGTTAGTTACCGCTGAAGAGTCGGTTCGTCGTGATATTGCGCGTGAACTGCATGATGAAATCGGCCAAAACATCACGGCAATTCGTACTCAGGCAAGCATTATTAAACGTGTCGACGCGGCTGAGATGAGCGTTCGCTGTGCGGGTACCATTGAATCATTATCTTTGAATGTTTATGACACCACCAAACGTCTACTTACAAAATTAAGACCTAAGATGCTGGACGATCTGGACCTAAAAGATTCCGTGGAACAGCTTATTCGAGAGATGGAGTTTTCGGATCACGGCGTTGATATTCAGTTAAATTGGCAAGGTGATTACTCGTGTTTGAGTGACACGCTTAAGGTCACTATCTTCAGGCTGTGCCAAGAATCTCTAAACAATGCCTCTAAATACGCCAACGCGAGCGAAATCAGAATTGAACTGCTTTTAGGTGACCAGGCTTACCTTCAGATCACAGATAATGGCATTGGTTTTACAGCGCAAGATCTTCTCAAAGGAATGGGTGTTCGTGGTATGCAAGAGCGTGTTCAGGCGCTCGGCGGCAAGATGACAATCAACGCTAATGGCTCATCTTCGGGTACCAATATCAGCGTTACATTACCTAAAGTGTGAGAACGAATATGTTTGGATTTCTGCGCTCAACAACGTCAGAGAGTGATGCTCTAACTGATGATGAGGTCAATCAGAGTTATCGCTATTGGCGCCTTCACATCATGATAGGAATGTATGTCGGCTATGCGGGTTTTTACTTCACTCGTAAAACCTTTAATTACGCCGCGCCTGCAATGATCACCGATCTAGGTTTGGACAAAGGCGATATCGGCTTAATTGGCACGCTCTTTTATCTTTCTTATGGCTTATCGAAATTTATCTCAGGCACGATATCGGATCGGTCGAACCCTCGTTACTTCATGGGGCTTGGCCTAATCGCGACTGGTCTGATAAACATCGCGTTTGGCTTTTCGAGTTCGTTAGCGGCTTTTATCTCGCTATGGGTACTGAATGCATGGTTCCAAGGTTGGGGCTGGCCATCGTGTTCCAAGTTATTGACGACTTGGTATTCTCGCTCCGAAAGAGGCTTTCGCTGGGCAATCTGGAATACAGCGCACAACGTTGGTGGAGCGCTTATCCCTATTCTTGTGGGTTATCTAACGCTGCAGTTCAGTTGGCGAGCTGGGTTTATCTGGCCGGGTGTGATTGGTGTTTTTATCGGTCTTATTGTCTGCTGGCGCTTACGTGACAAGCCCACCACCATGGGACTTCCGACGGTAGGGAAGTGGCGCAGTGATCACCTGGAATTAGCGCAAGAGAGCCATGGGCAAGGGTTAAGCTATCGAGAGATCCTGAAAACCTATGTGTTCAGCAATAAGTACATTTGGTTGCTCGCCTTTAGTTATGTGTTGGTTTACATCGTAAGAACGGCAGTTAACGACTGGGGCAATTTATACCTCACCGAAGAACACGATTACAGTTTGATCAACGCCAACGCTGCCTTGTCTCTGTTCGAGATAGGAGGTTTTGTTGGTTCACTTGTTGCTGGGTGGGGATCGGATAGGTTGTTTGGTGGCAACCGCGGTCCAATGAATATTTTGTTTGCCATCGGCATATTTCTTTCAGTTTCTGCATTGTGGTTGATGCCTTTAACCAACTTTGTGTTTCAAGCGGCTGGGCTGTTTTGTGTAGGCTTTTTTGTTTTTGGTCCTCAAATGCTTATTGGCATGGCGGCGGCAGAATGCTCGCACAAAGACTCTGCTGGGGCGGCGACAGGTTTTGTTGGCTTGTTTGCTTACATGGGTGCAGCACTTTCTGGTTACCCATTAGCGCTCGTTCTAGAAACTTATGGCTGGAGTGGATTCTTCATTACCATCTCGACTTGTGCGGCCGTTATTGGCTTGCTGCTACTGCCTTTCCTACAAGCTCAATCACCTCAGAAAAGTGCAGAGGTTCGCTCTGGTTTTTAAGGACTCTTCCCGATAACAAGATAGTCGCTGGTGTTTGTATTGTTGCTTGCTTCGCTATTGCAACCAGTGCGATACAAGCCGCTATCTTATTCTCAGCGCTTTCTACACGTAATATTCAAATGTGACTCTTTTCACGCTTTTCATCGATCTCACCTGTTTCTAAGAATTTTTCCTATTGCGTCTAAGACCTCATCTCATGTGGGTTCTAGCTGCTCTCTGTAGTCTTTCTAATTATTTACGTTATTAGAAATCAGCTCTCTGAATTGTGTTCAAAGGGCTCACTACGGAAAACGCCATGTCACTCAGCCACTTCTCAGAACACTCATTTTTCCCAATGGAAAACACCATCCAAAATTATGCATGGGGGAGCATTTCTTCGATACGTGAACTGTTTGGCTTTCAGAATGAGTCACAAGAGCCGCAAGCGGAAGTTTGGATGGGAGCGCATCCAAAAGGTTGCTCAATGGTTAAGCTTGACCAGCACTTGGTGCCTCTCTCTGAGCTGATTAACAAGAATAAACCGGCCTATCTATCAAGCGATATTGCGCAGGAGTTCGGTGAATTGCCGTTCTTGTTTAAGATCTTGGCAGCAGAAAAGGCACTATCGGTTCAGGTTCATCCAAACAAGCGTCAAGCCGAAATTGGCTTTGCGAGAGAAGAGCAAGCAAGCATTCCTCTGACCGCAGGACATCGTAATTACAAAGACTCTAACCACAAACCTGAATTGGTTTACGCGATCACTGAATATCAAGCAATGAATGGCTTTCGAGAATTCGATGAAATATTAGGGTTGTTCAGAAAGTTGAATTCGAGCGAGCTGGCTGGTTTAGTTGAAGAGTTTGGCAACCACCTTGATTCTCTAGGTTTAGAGGCGTTTTTCCGTGATTTATTAACGTTGAATGAACAACGTAAACATCAAGCATTAGAGCAACTTCTGACTTACGCGGCTGCTCATCAAGACCAAGCGGAGTTTGCTTTGGTTATTGAGCTTAGTCATCAGTATCCAAACGATATTGGTCTATTTTGTGTTCTGCTTCTTAACTTGATCACATTGAACCCGGGTGAAGCGATGTATTTGAATGCGAATACTCCGCATGCTTACATTAAGGGAACTGGGCTCGAGATCATGGCAAATTCAGACAACGTTTTGCGAGCAGGTTTAACGCCAAAGCACATTGATGTCGCCGAGTTGGTTGCCTGTACAGAGTTCAAACCGATCCCGTTTGAACGCTTGTTGTTAGCGCCCTCAAAACTGGGTCAATGTGATAGTTATGATATTCCTGTCAGTGATTTTGATTTCAATATCTTTCATCGCCCTCAGCAAGAAGAAGTGATCACAAGCGGTGCTGAAATTTTAATGGCGATAGATGATGATTTAACGTTAATGAGTCAGAAAGGTGAACACCTAACACTCACCAAAGGGCAATCGGTATTTATCCCAGCTTATATTGGTCATTATGTACTGAGCAGTAATGGGCGAGTGGCTAGGGCGTTTAATTAGAGATGGTGTTTGTGGTATAGATTGAGCTCCATCCCCACAAAATCATCATCTCCTTCATCAACAACGTGATAGCCAAGCGATTGATAAAAGTTAATAGCACGAGCATTACTTTTAAAACTCGATAGAGTGACTTGACTAAGTTGCTCTGCCATAGCTTTTTTATGTATGAGAGTCATGACTTGCTTGCCAAGCGAACGACCTTGGTACTGGGGGAAAATGATCAGCAAATGAATATGGTATGCGTTGTCATAAGGTTTAAAGCAGGCGAGCCCCACTCTTTTATTTTCGCGATATACCCAATGAAACCAAGATGGATGGTATTCGTTTAAAAGTCGTTGACGTTGAAAGTCGTCATCCCAGCCGAAAACGCTATCTACGTGTATGAAGATACCTTGTTTAACACACGCAAACAGTTCTTCGAATTCAGAATTTGAAACGAGCTGGAGTTGTATATTCTCTTCTTTCATTGCCACTTTTACCGCTTCCTTATCAAACGCCTTTGAATAAGCAAACAGTAACATAATTGAAGAAGCCGAATTAGCTTAGATTTGCGAAGTGATGAAACCAAAAAGCCATGCGTGGTGCATGGCTTAGAATAAAGTATTGGATTGATTTTTCTATACGATCTTAAGTGCGTGGTGGCGCGTGAGCTGTTTGTGTAGCGAGTCTTTTAGCTCCATGCGTTCTACTTTGAGGTTGTGCATGCTGTCGTCATCGATAGGGCTGCCAGAGATTTCTAGCTGACGGATGTCGTAGTCGAGTTGGTGGTATTTCTGCATGTCTGCTTTGAATTTTTCGTCGTCGTGGTTGAGCTGAACAATGTCTAATTTAAGATCTGGGAAATCTAAGATAAAGGCATGGTTTTCATTGAGCATTGGCACTTCCTCTCTAGTCGAATTATTAACAGTATAGAAGTAATTTTTCGAAAGAAATGTGGTTCAAAACACAAAGCCGTAAAGCGATCAAAAAAGGGCGCAAACTCGTGGGATTATCCTCGAAATTGCGCCCTTTTGTATGTATATAGCTAACTATTTATAGTTATATGTTTAGAACTATAAGAGTTTAAAGCAGAAAGTTTACTTTGCTTTCTTACCAGAGCGTTGCTGCTCTTTGTGTGCAAGCTTCTCTTTTTTGCGTTGCTCGATAAGGTGAGCAGCTTCGCCGCCTACGTGGGTTTCGCCACGAGCATTCGACAGTTGAACTTGCTTTTCACGTTCACGGAAACGGGCTTTCTGCTCGTCGCTGTGCTTATCAATACACTTAGGGCAGCTTACGCCTTTCTCGAAGTGTTTAGAGGCTTTGTCTTCGTCAGTGATTGGCAGGCGACACGCGTTACACACATCGTAACCGCTCTTTTCTAGCTGGTGGTTTACTGCAACTCGACCATCAAATACGTAGCAGTCGCCTTCCCACATACTCTCTTCTTCAGGTACCTCTTCTAGGTACTTAAGAATGCCGCCTTCAAGGTGATAAACCTCATCAAAGCCTTGCTCTTTCATGTAGGCTGTTGATTTTTCGCAACGAATACCGCCAGTACAGAACATCGCAACTTTCTTGTGCTTCTTAGGATCAAGGTTGTCTTCAACGTATTGAGGGAATTCACGGAAGGTTTCTGTGTTTGGGTTTACAGCATTTTTGAATGTACCGATATCGACTTCGTAGTCGTTACGAGTATCAACCAAGATTACATCTGGATCAGAAATCAGAGCGTTCCATTCGTTTGGCTTAACGTAAGTACCGACAACATGGCGAGGGTCGATACCTTCAACGCCCATGGTTACGATCTCTTTCTTGAGTTTCACCTTGGTACGGTTGAATGGCTGTTCTTCGTTGAATGATTCTTTGTAAACAACATCAGCCAAGCGAGTGTCTTGCTTGAACCATTGAAGAAGTGCATCGATAGATTCGCGTTTACCTGCAACAGTACCGTTGATGCCTTCACTCGCAAGTAGCAAAGTACCGCGAATTTTGTTGGCTTCTAGCACTTCAGTTAGTGGCTGGCGAATTTCTTGGTAATCATCAAGTGCAACGAATTTATACAGAGCACATACAACATATTGAGACATGGTTTTTCCTTTCTGCGAGCTGGAACGTAAATCCAGAGCGGTTGCCTTTTATGATACATACTGAGTTTGATTTACTCAGGTTTGCCCATATTGGCTTATTAAAATCCGCCGCAGTATAACCAAGCCAAGGAAGGACAAAAACCAACCAAAAGTAGGGCTATTTAGCATTGTTATTAGTGTGGCTTTTGGACTAAGAAATGCAATGAAACCGTTTTATCTGGTTCGAATTACAACACGTATTCCTAAACCAAAAAGGCCCTGCTGTAAAAATACATCAGGGCCTTGGTATTGAATCTGTCTGACTTAATCAGCGATTACGCTTGGTTAAGTACTTCCGCTAAGCGTTTCACCGCTTTTGTTAATTCTTCTGGGTTGGCGTTAGTGAAGTTTAAGCGCAGTGCGGCTTTTGCTTCATCGGCCTTTGGATAAAATACTGGGCTTGGTACAACCGCCACACCATTCGATAGCAAAGTCTTAGCTAATTCGAAGGTATCGCACTCTGGGATTTCTACCCAAATGAACATCCCGCCATCTACGGCTTTTAACACGCAATCTGCAGGCAGTTGTTTTTTTAGCTCTGAGAACAACACTTCATAACGAGACTTGTACAGTGTGCGAATGTTTTCCATGTGTACGTTGAAGTCTTCATGTTTTAGAAGACCAACAAGCAGTGCTTGCATAGGTACACTTGAGTGTAAATCCGCGCCTTGCTTCACTTTGATCAGTGGCTCAAGGTAGCTGCGTTTGCCTGTTACCGCGCCAATACGTAGACCTGGCGATGCAATCTTAGAGAATGAACGAAGAACGATAGAGTTATCAGGGCAGAACGAAGAAACCAACGGCAGCTCTGTGCCTGTGAAACGTAGCTCACGGTATGGCGCATCTTCAATGAATGCCACGTTGTATTTGATACACAGCTCAGCCACTTTTTGACGAGTTTCTGTTGCCCAGCACACACCGGTTGGGTTGTGAAAATCAGGCACCGCGTAGAACATTTTTGGCGCTTGCTGTGCAAAGCATGTTTCCAATTCATCTAGATTCGGCCCAAATTCGGTTTGAGACACGGTCGCAATGTTTGCTTGAACTAGGCCAAACACCTGCATCGCACCTAAGTAGCTTGGCGCTTCCATCACAACCACATCACCTGGATCGACATACGCACGCGCAATCAAATCCAAACCTTGCTGAGAGCCAGTACAAATCATTACCGTGTGTGACTCTGGCAATTGGTAGCTTTGTGTTAGGTGGTCAAGCAACGGGCCGTAACCGGCAGTAGAGCCGTATTGGAAAACTTCAGGCATGTTCGCTAGGTTTTCTAGCGTTGGCTTCATTAAATCGATTGGGAATGTTTTCTCGTCCGGTAAACCGCCGGCCAATGAGATGACATTTGGATCACTTGCGGCTGCGAGGATCTCTCGAATGTATGAAGATTGAATCTGTTGTAATGACTGTGCGATTTCCATGTGTTGTGTCTCGTCGTTTATCGTTTTTATTCTATCGCTTGATATTACACGGCAATTGTAAAAACTAGCGTGTCCGTTTATGCTCTTAAATATGTCCATTTATGCTATTTAAACGATGTCACGTCAACACATATCGCGAATCAATGATGTCTTGTTCCATATTCACCAAGACATCAGTCAACCTTTGTCTGCCAAAGAGTTATCTGAGATAGCGGCCTATTCAGAACAGCACTTTCATCGCACCTTTAAAAGCGTGGTCGGGGAGTCGTTGCATCAATATATCCGTCGAACTCGAATGGAGTATGCAGCCAACCAACTGATGTTTGATACCAGCTCGTCTGTGGTTGAGATCGCTCATAAATGTGGCTTTAGTTCTGTATCTTCGTTTAGTCGAGCATTTAAAGCGACCTTCAATATGTCGCCCGGAGAATGGCGTAAGCATGATTTACAAGTAGCAGAAAAGCCCTATTTGAAAGATCCCGAAGTGGCGGCGGGCTATTTGAATGTGGCGCAGCGAGTATTGCCCGAACCCAAGATCGTTGAAGTGCCTGAACGCATGGCGGCCTATGTTCGACATACGGGATATAACCGATCCATTCGCAATGCGTGGTTGATATTGAAAGCGTGGGCGAATTCAGAACAGCGTGATTTTTCAAGTCAATTTGGTTTGCATCACTCAAACCCTGCTTGGGTTGAGATGGATCAGTGTCGTTATGTCGCGTGTATCGCGATTGATGAACCGATTAAGTATCGCAGTATCGTGAACCAGATGGTGATCCCAGGAGGCTTGCATGCGGTGTTTCGACTGAATGGCCGCTATGGTGAGCTGCTACCACAGATCAGTATGGTGTTAGAAAAGTGGCTACCCACATCTGGTTTCAAACAGCGCTCGACTCCCGCGTATGTGCATTATCATCAGAATCACTTTCTTAATAGTGATGAAATATTCGAACTCGATTTTTACCTTCCCGTGAGTTTTTACTAACCGATCTAAAGCTACTCATTTGGCTCGCTAGCGCAAAATCACTTAATCGATCGTTGTGCTGTTTTGTTGATAATCTACTCTAAGTAAATGATGACAACGTACGGATTAAACGATAGCATTTCGTTCTAATTGCAAATAGTTCTTAATATCACTCGATAGAATATGACCATTACCCACAAAGATTATCTGAAAATCGCTTTCCCTTTCATCATCTCAACGGTGACACAACCTCTGTTAGGTGCTGTGGATACCGCTGTTATTGGCCAACTTGGTATTGCTGAATTGATTGGTGGCGTAGCGATCGGCACCATCATTATGAACACCATGTATTGGTTGTTTGGTTTTTTCCGTGTCAGTACCACGGGCCAAAGTGCGATGGCACTGGGTAAGGGAAACCGCACTGATTTGGCGGGTAGCTTGATGCGTCCGTTTGTGCTGTCTGGTTTAGTGGGTTTGATCTTTATCTTGATACAACCCCTCATCTGGCAAGGCGCAATGTGGGTGATAGAGCCTGAAGCCAATGTAGCCGAGCACGCGCATATCTACTTCAGTATTTTGATTTATGGCGCGCCTTTCGTGTTGCTTAACTACACCATTATTGGTTGGTTAATGGGGCAGGCGAAAGCCAAAGAAGTTCTTTACACACAAGTGTTTGGTAACGCGTTGAACATTGTATTGGATGCGGTGTTTGTACTTTATTTCGACTTGGGTGTTGCGGGTGTGGCCTACGCAAGTTTGATTGCACAAGTCACTACTTTCGCTATTGGTATGACACTGGTGATTAAGACCAGCAATATCTCGATCTCTGAGTTCCTACAAGGTTCGAAGATGACCAAGAAAGACCTATCGACAATCATCTCTTCAAATACCGATCTCTTACTTCGTACCATCTGTATTTTAGTTTTCTTCAACATGATGGCGCGTACTGGTTCTAAACTGGGTGCCGATGTTCTGGCTGCTAACGCGATCTTGATGCAGGTGACCTTCATTGTCAGTTACATGTTTGACGGCATTGCCAATGCATCGAGTGTGTTCGCGGGTAAAGCGGTAGGTCAGAAAAACCCTTCAATGTTGGATCGTGTATTAAGACTTAACTTCCAATGGACGGCGAGCTTTATTGCCGTACTAACCTTGCTCACCTTGGTGTTCAAAGACAGTATTGTTTTCTTGTTTACCGATATCCCAACGCTTGTCGCTCTATATCAAGAGATGGCTCCGTGGTTGATTGTGTTCCCGCTGGTGTCTGGCTTTGGCTTAACGGTTTACGGCATCTTTACCGGAACGGGTACCACGCGTCCGGTTAGAGACTCTAGCATCGCTACTTTGTTGGTTTTCTTAGCGGTACAGGCATTATCAATCGATATGTGGGGCAATCATGGTTTGTGGTTGGCGTTTACCTTGTTTTATCTTGGACGTATTGCCTTCTTGTATCCGTTTATCGCACAAGTTAAGCAGAAGTGCCTTCCAATAGAAGGTGCATCCGCGGCGTGTCATTAGGTTAGAAACACAATCGTTATTGCCAGTACTTTTGAAAGCGCCAGACAGCATTATGCTAAGGGCGCTTTTTTTATCTAATGACCTAGTAAAAATGGTCAATCAAACAGCCAATAAAATGCGATACGGTTCAATGTTCGCTTTTCATCATGTAGGCTTAATGATAGAGTTGTTATGTTATAACATCCATTTATGAGTATCTGCGTGAACGCCCCACTTCTGTCTGTTGACCAATTAACGATCAAAACCTCTTCGAGAACACTTTTTCAAGATATTCATTTCGATGTATATCGAGGTGAGCTGTTGGCGATCATGGGTCCATCAGGCATTGGTAAGTCGATGCTTTCACGCGCGATTGCGGGTTTTCTGCCAGATACGGTTGAGGTTGAAGGCCATATTTCTCTTTCTGGCGATGCCGTGTGTGGCTTGCCTATGTTGCAAAGAACCGCAGCACAGCGCCCCGCAGTTATCTTTCAAGATGCGCTTCAAGCATTAAATCCTCTGGTTTCCATTGAAGGTCAACTCAGTTTGGCATTGACGGGGACGCGCACTAAGCTTAAATCACAAGACAAGATCAAACTCATTGAATTGTTAGTGCAGCTTGGATTTCCTAACCCTGAAACCATATTGCCGTTATATCCGAGCCAAATTTCGGGAGGGCAACGTCAACGGATTTGTATTGCGATTGGCTTGCTGAGTAACGCCGATCTCATCATCGCCGATGAACCAACCAGCGCGTTAGATCCGGTGACAGAGCAAGAGATACTTAAGCTGATTCGAGACAATGTTAAGCAACGACAAATTGGTGGCTTGCTGATTACGCATGACCTGCAAAGCGCATTGGCGTGTGACAAGTTGTTGGTCATCGATGATGGTGGAGTGGTGGCTTACGGCGCACCAAAACATGCGCTTGAATCAAGCTCTCACGCTTTCTGTTGTTCATTGAGAGACTTAATCGAATGAGCCCGACCTTACCATTAAATTCAGAAGTCTCGCCGTTAATGCCAGTGATAGATTCAGAAACACAAACACCGATCGAGATTAAGTTCGAGAATGTCGGTGTGCACTATTACTCAATCCCGAGTTGGTTGGGGGGTAAGGCGTTCAAAGCGCTACAGAACATCGACCTCAATGTTGAAGACAAAAGCTTAGCCATTGTTGGCCGTTCTGGTGCCGGAAAATCGACACTGATTGAGCTGTTATTTGGCCTAAAATCACCGACTGTTGGCCGAATCAGCCTATTTGGCCATTCGCTGCCGATTCGCAATAGCAAAACGCAAGCAAGGGTGTGTCGCTTGATCCAGTTAGTGCCACAAGAACCGCACACAAGCCTCAATCCTTACTATACCGTTCGACAGATCTTAGCCGAACCGTTAAGCAACTTAGACGTTTCTGGTAATCATGAAAGCATTATTGAAGAGACGCTATTGGACGTGGGCTTACCTGCCACTTTGTTATCACTGAAACCGAATCAACTTTCTACAGGCCAAGCTCAACGTGTGGCTATCGCTCGGGCTCTTGTCGTTAGACCCGCAGTGTTGGTGGCCGATGAGCCGACTGCTAGCCTTGACCCTGTGAACCGTCAAAGGTTGCTGGATTTACTTAACTCACTGAAGAATAAGCGCGACATGCGAATCGTTTTGGTGACGCATGATCTTGGTGCGGCAAAGGCGCTTTGTGAAGAAATTCTGGTTCTTGACCATGGCGAGATGGTGGAGCATGGACCGACACCTCAAGTGATGAGCACACCTGCTCACCTTGCGACTCAGTTGCTGATCGAATCTCAGCCACTTTCGAAATCTACTTGTTAACACAACCTTATTTATTACGAAATACTGCTTATTAACGAAAGACTGCTTATTAACGAAATACAGCTTACAGAGAAAAATAACTATGCGTTTTAATTCAATCAAACTGGCTTGCGCGCTTGCGTTGGCTCTGCCTTTGACGGGCTGCTTTGACTCTCAACCAGAGTCTAGCGATGCTGCAGTCAAATCTGAAATTCGTGTTGCGATGATGCAACCACCAAGAACGGGTTTGTCACCACTTTCTGATGATGCTTTTAAGTTATCTCGTTGGAGCACAGCTGAAACTCTGGTTAACCTGAGCCCAACCTCAGAAGCAGAACCAATGCTAGCGACTGATTGGAAACATCTTGATCCACTGACTTGGCAGTTCACAATTCGCCAAGGCGTTAAATTCCACGATGGCTCTACATTAACCGCAGAATCCGTAGTGAACTCTTTGCAGAAAGCGCTTGAGGCTGCACCTAAGCCACGCATTCTAGATGGTGTCGATCTCGAAGTGAAAGCGATGGACAACTACCGCGTAGAGATCAAGACCAGCTTTGATGACCCTCTTTTACCAAGCCGTTTATCAAGCCCTCAATTAGCGATTCTTGCAGCAAGTGCTTACCAAGAAGATGGCCGTGTTAGCCCAATGGGTGCTGGTACGGGCCCGTTTGAGTTGACTGAAATTAACGGTACAACCAGCGCGAAGCTAAAACGTTTCGATGGCTACTGGGGTGAAAAAGCGCAAGTTGAATCTGTGATTGCAGAATACGTTCCTAACGGTTTTGCTCGCGCTGCAGCTCTAAGAACAGGCACAGCAGACATCGTTGAAGCAGTACCCGTTTCACAAATCGCGACCATTGATCCGAACCTACTTTATGAAGTGGCAATGCCTCGTACCAATACGCTTTACCTGAACAACAAGTCTGGTGTGTTCAGCGATATCAACTTACGTAAGGTTGCAGCAGGTGCGGTAGACAGAGAACAGATCGTTAGCACTGTTTATGAAAACCACGCGGATATCGCACAAGGTCTATTAGGTCCTGCTCTTGCTTGGGCTGAACCAATTCGACCTGAAGGTCAGGCAGTAGACAAAACTCTAAAAGCGAACGGTGAAAGTATTGTTATCGGTACCTTTACCGACCGTGCAGAGCTTCCAGAAGTGGCAGCGCTACTGAAGCAACAACTTGAAGCGGCTGGTTTCAAGGTTGAGCTGGATATTCGTGAATACGCTCAGATCGAGAACGATGCGCTATCTGGTAAGTTCGACGCGTTTATCCTTTCTCGTGCAACGGTTCTAGATTCTGGTGACCCAGTGGCTTACATGATGAGTGACTTTGGTTGTAAGGGTTCATTCAATCTTGGTCAATTCTGTTCTCAAGAAGTAGACCAAGCACTGACTCACGCTGATCTGCAACCATTAGGTGCACTGCGTCAGCAAGCGATCATCGAAGCCGAGCAAAAAATCCTTAACGATTTCGCGGCTATTCCACTGCTTCACGAACGTGTGATTCAAGGTGAAAGCGAGCGCGTGAGCAATGTGGTTCGTGACCCAAGTGAGCGCCGTTTAGTTGACCAAACTACACAGATCAAACAAGCGAAACAGGCTAACTAAATAAATGCTATCTGCTGAGACTCTGCGTCGAACCTTATTTCTCTTGACGCCTTGGTTATCAAGAATCGCCTCATTGATTGTGGTGGTGATTCTTGTTGGCTTGATGCCTGACATTGCAGGCATCGACCCAAGCCAATCCATTCTGCGTGCGAGGGCGGGGCAACAACATTTGCTTACGCCTGAAGCTCTAGCAGCGGTGCGAGCTGATCTTCAGCTTGACCGTTCGGCAAGCGAGCGCCTGATCGACTGGGTAGGAAATGCTTTTTCAGGCGACCTAGGTAAGTCATGGATTGATGGCTCTTCGGTTGCATTAGGCATTCAAAAGACAGCGTCGACATCTCTGTTTCTGATGTCGAGTGCACTTGTGATGACTTTCGCACTGTGCGGTGCAGGCTTACTTGCCACCTTGCGTAGTTGGAAGAAGGGCAAGCTGGGGCAGAGTTACAGCAGTTTAAGTACGGTATTAATATCGTTGCCAGAGTACGTGGTGGCCTCGGTATTAATACTGGTGTTCTCTATCTGGTTAGGTTGGCTGCCGCCGTATGGTTGGCAAAGTTGGCAAGACATATGGCTACCGAGTTTAGCGCTCGCATTGCCCGCCAGTGGCCTATTTAGTCGCCTACTTAGAGACAGTTTACAACGCGTTTTAAATGAACCTTGGGTGATCACTTGGCTCAGTGCCAACGTTCACTCTAACCAAATTATTCGCTTTGCGCTCAAAAGAGCGCTGAGCAGCCTGATCCCACAAATCGCGATGATCGTGATTGGTTTGACTGGTGGCGCGGTCGCGGTTGAGCTTATCTTCTCGATTCCGGGTATAGGGCGCATGATTCTAGGCGCAGCTAAGGCGCAAGATTTACCAATGTTGCAGGGCGGCTTATTGGTGTTGCTGCTATTTTCAATTGCCGTGAGCAGCATGAGCTTGTTTGTTCAGCAATTGATTCTTGGCCACAGCCTGAAAAGCGGCAAGCTCATAAGTAGCCACTCTTCGTTTCGTTTTACCCAGAACCGCGCAAAGCGTGTCACTGCTTTTGCGATCTTCTCTTTCCTAATTGCTATCGTTGTATGGGTTGCATTCCGAGACCCATACACTAGCCAATTCGCACGCCTGGCATCACCGAGTTGGCAAGCACCTTTGGGCGCAGATGGCATTGGTCGAGACCTACTGGCGAGAATTGGTTCTGGTATGATTGCGACCTTCCAAGCCGGCATATTGGCAACGTTCTTGAGCTTGGTGACGGGCATCATCATGGGTTTCAACACCCGCTTTAGCCAAGGCCTTATCGAGATCACTAAGGGTATCCCATACATCATTGCAGGCTTGCTTGTTGCAGGCTTAACGGGGATGAATCCGAACAGCGCATTAATCGCGATTGTATTGGTGTCGTGGGCGCCGCTAGCTGCACACTGCTCAAGCTTGATCGTAGAAGCGAAGGCTCAACCTTATACACACCTCGCGCCACTATGGGGCACCAGTAAGCTTAGAATCTTCCGTTTCTACTTGCTTCCGTATGTGTTGCCACCGTTGTTAAGACACGCGATGTTGAGGCTACCGGTTATCACTCTAAGTCTGACCTCGCTGAGCTTCATCGGATTAGGGGCAAAGCCACCAACACCTGAATGGGGTTTGATGATCTCAGAGAACCTTCCATACATTGAGCGCGCGCCATTAGCAGTCATGTGGCCAATTGTTGGGCTGATCTTGTTAGGTGCAGCCATTAACTTGATGTTTGATGACTAACGTAAAGATCCGGTCGCTGAGGTTTCTAAATTGACGATCCGATTGGGTATTCGATTTAGCATTTATGTTGTAACCTTAGCCCTGCTTTTTAGAGACGCTTTTTGATCGGCTCGAAAGTTAAACAGGCCCTAGTTAAGTGTAAAGGATTCAACATGTATCTCGTTTTGTATTGCCACAATATTGGTATGACCGACTTTTCTTTCTTTGAGACGGAAGATTTCGATAAGGAAGATGGCTATATCGTGCGAGGCAAATGGCCGAACGAGAAAGCGTTCCGTGATTACTTAACCAAAGAGTTTGGTGACATGAACGAGTTCCAAGTGATCGACTTAATCGCCAAAGGCGCAGAAGCAGAACACTACTCGCCAGAAGAGTTGGTGCGCTTAGCTCAGTAGCCGCTAGCTCAGCAATATCTAGCTCGGTAATACGTTTTAAATCGAATAAACAAATGGCAGCCTGATTGGGCTGCCATTTTTCGTTTTAAGCTAGAGCACATTGCTCGCAGTATGAGTGAAGCTACTGCGCCACTTCGTCCACCAAGTACAAGATTGATTGATACGGAATGCCACTGTGGTGTGATAAACCGATCTCACAGGTTCGGCTGTTACTAAAGCCACGAGTGCAGTTGCTCGGCACTTGTTCCTTGAGTGGGTGTACCGCCGCCTCATTCAGCTCTGGTGTAGTGAAGCCTTTGTCACCTGCCCAACCACAACATTGAATATGCTCTGGAACAATCACCTCTTCGGTACACGCTTTAGCAAGGTTTAACATCGCGCCTTCTAAGCCCATTCGACGAGAGCTACACGTGACATGCAGCATTACGGTTTCTTTCAGTGGCTCAAGCGTCAGGTGCTCTAGCAAGTATTGATTCACAAACCCTGTCGGCTCTAGCACCTCTAATGGCTTGGTGAACTGCTCAATACTGCGTTTGGCGCACGGACTGGTGTCCATCAGTACCGGGTATTCACCCTGACGACTGGCTTGCCATAACACTTCTTCGAGTTGTTGCGCTTTAGATTGGGCTAAATCGGTCATCCCTTTGCTGTCGTAAGGCATGCCACAACATTGGTCGTCTAGCTTCTTCGGAAGAATAACCTCAAATCCGGCTTTGTTAAGCAAAGACATGGTCACTTCAGTTAGAGGACGTTGGTCGCCCGCATCACTTTGTTGCCCCATGGTTCGACTGGCACACGAAGGGAGGTAAACTACTTTCTTCGCGTTGTTCGATGTTTCGGCTGTCATTGGTGAAGCCGTGAGGGAGTGATTGTTGGATTGCGGCATCTCTGGCATCCAAATCGGTGTCGCGCCTTTGGTCACTGAGCGTAGGCCATTGGTAAGCTTGCCGACCGTGTTGGCGCCCAGAACCTTACTCGCCACTTGGTTGGTTTTGAGGCCAGCCTTGGTCAGCTTAGTGGTGGTCGAGAAATGATCCGCTGTCCACTTAGCGATTGGTGTGAACTTCTCATACTTGGCAACACGAAGCTTCTTCACTAAGTCACCCGTATTAATGCCTACCGGACAGCGCTCAGCACACAGGCCTGTTGCCGCGCAGGTATCAATGCCTTGGTATTCGAAGGTTTTCTCTAGTTCACTGGCTTCTATCTCTTCACCTGCTTCTCGGCGGCGTTGCAGTTCTCGGTACAACACAATACGTTGGCGAGGTGACAAGGTCAGTGTGCGAGACGGGCAAACAGGCTCACAGAATCCACACTCAATACAGCGGTCAACAAGGTCGTCGGCAGCAGGCATTGGTTTTAGGTCGGTGATGTGGGAATTTGGATTGTCGTTGATGATAACGCCGGGGTTGAGCAGCCTTTCTGGGTCAAACAGCGCTTTGATCTGTTGCATCAAGGCATAGCCATCTTTGCCCCATTCCAATTCCACATAAGGTGCCATGTTTCGGCCCGTGCCGTGTTCCGCTTTCAGTGAACCTTGATACTTCACTGCAACTAGCTCGGCAACGTCATCCATGAAACCGCCGTATCGATCGATTTCTGTTTGACTGTCGAAGCCTTGAGTAAATACAAAGTGCAGGTTGCCTTCGAGGGCGTGACCAAAAATGATCGCTTCGCTGTAGTCGTATTTGTCGAACAGCTCTTGTAGCTCTCGAATACCGTTAGCGAGGTTTTCGACAGGGAAAGCCACGTCTTCGATGATAACGGTTGTGCCAACTTCACGAACGGCCCCAACTGCTGGGAACATGCCTTTTCGAATGCCCCACAGGGTTGCAACAGTCTTTGGATCGGACGTAAAAGGGACCGATTCAACAATCGTGTAATCAGCCAATGCATCCAAAATTGATTTACATTGTAAATCTAAGTCCTGCTGGGAGCTGGCGTGTGATTCCACCAAAATAGCCGCCGCTTCTAAATCTAGGTTTGGCATAAACGCAGGCATACCCGGTTTATCCGCGACAGAACGTAGCGCCCTGCCGTCCATCAACTCAACGGCTGCAACCGGAGTTTTGGATAATGTAGTTACGGCTTTACTTGCTTGCTCGATGTCGGCAAACACCAATAGCGCTGAAGCTTTGTTCGGGTGTTCAATCACCGTGTTGTAAGTGATCTCGGCTATGAAGCCTAGTGTGCCTTCTGAGCCAATCATCAGGTGTTTTATGATCTCAATTGGGTCGTGGTAATCGACCAATGCATTGAGCGCGTAGCCGGTGGTGTTTTTAAGACGGTACTTGTGGCGGATTCTGTCTGCCAGTTCTTGATTTGAGCTAGTCTGTCTGTGTAAATCAATAATGCCTTCAAACAACGTTTTGTGTGATTGCTTGAAAGCTTCAACGCTGGCGTTATCTGCCGTATCAAGCAGGGAACCATCACTCAATACGATTTTCATGCTCTCGACGGTGCGATAGGAGTTTTGCGCAGTACCACAACACATACCGCTGGCGTTGTTCGCGGCAATACCGCCAATTTTACAGGTGTTGATAGAGGCTGGGTCTGGGCCGATTTTACGTTGGAAAGGGGCGAGGTATTTGTTAGCATCAGCACCAATCACACCCGGTTGAAGGATAATCTGATTGCCGTTGTCGACGATTTCATGGCCACGCCAGTCGTCGGTCAGAGTAATAAGTACCGAGTCTGAAACGGCTTGGCCTGAAAGGCTGGTACCCGCAGCGCGAAAGGTAAAATGAATACCGAGTTCGCGACAGCTTTGAATGGTGAATATCACTTCGTCTAAGTTCTTGAGCCTTAGAACCATTTTCGGCACCAAGCGATAGAAACTCGCATCGGTGCCGTAAGCCAATCGCTTTGCCTCTTGCGTGACAATGCGTTCTGTTTCTATTTTTTGAGCCAGTATCGCTTCAAGCTGCTGATAAGCTTGTGCGTCTATTACTCGCTCATGGGATGTGTTTGTCTCCATCTTTGCTTCCTTGTGCTTCTTATTTGGCACTGATTTGTTTTTATATTATTTTCCAGTGCTTAAACGGTGTCACAACGGTAGTGGAATTGCTGTGACACCGATTGAACTTCAGCCTAAGTAGACCAAAGCATGAGTCTGAATCGTGGAGATTTAATCTAACCCCACCAAAGATTCACGAGTTAAGTCTTTGATTGTCCTCGCGCCAGTTAGAGTCATCGCAACGCGCATCTCTTTGTCGTACAGGTCGAGTAGGTTCTCAACGCCTGCTTGTCCTTGAGCCGCTAACGCGTAGACGAATGAGCGGCCAAGTAAGGTGCAATCTGCGCCCATCGCCATCATGCGCACTACATCTAAGCCAGTACGAATGCCAGAGTCGACCAGAATCTTAGTGTCGCCTTTTACTGCATCTGCAATTGCAGGTAATGCTTTAGCGCTTGATAGAACACCATCAAGCTGACGACCGCCGTGGTTTGAAACGACGATACCGTCTGCGCCAAATCTCACGGCGTCTTTTGCATCTTCTTCATCAAGAATGCCTTTGATGACCATAGGGCCGTCCCAGAAATCACGGATCCACTCTAGATCTTTCCATGAAATTGATGGGTCAAAGTTGTCGCCCAACCAACCGATGTAGTCTTCCAGTTTGGTAGGAGAACCACGATAAGTTGAGATATTGCCTAGGTCATGTGGCTTACCTAACAAGCCAACATCAACTGCCCAGCTAGGATGACGCATAGATTGGAATACGCGGCGTACTGCTGCATTTGGACCACTCATTCCTGAGTGCATGTCACGGTAGCGAGCGCCGGGTACGGGCATATCCACGGTGAAGACCAGTGTTGTGACGCCAGCGGCTTTAGCGCGTTCAAGAACGTTCTTCATGAAGCCACGGTCTTTTAACACGTAAAGTTGGAACCACATTGGGCGTTCAATCTTAGGTGCAACTTCTTCAATCGGACATACCGACACGGTCGACATGGTAAAAGGGATGCCTTTGTTGTCGGCGGCTTTTGCTGCTTGTACTTCACCGCGTCTTGCGTACATACCCGTTAAACCAACAGGCGCCAGTGCGATTGGCATCGCTAGCTTCTCGCCAAATAGTTCGGTTTCCAAATTTAGGTCCGACATGTCGTTGAGTACGCGTTGTTTTAGCGCAATCTCAGCTAGGTCAGCCGTGTTGCGACGTAGGGTATGTTCTCCGTAAGAGCCACCATCAATGTAGTGGAAAAGAAACGGTGGTAATTTCGCTTTTGCTGCGGCGCGGTAATCAGTCGATGCGGATATGATCATAATTTCAGTCCTAAATTCTTGGGATGTTGCTCTTCTTTGAGAGCTTGGTTTGGGCTGCTTTAATTCGGGAAAATGGCATTAATACCCATGGGTGTTGATGTGCTCTAGTATCCATCCCGGAACTCATCAACTGTCTTATTAGACGGTGTCGCTGTCGGGGAATTGAGTATTAACGCCAAGTGCTTTTGAACGACTTATGGTTTACATAAGTGCGTCGGTCATTTTGAATCCGTAGATAACCACTAGGCCGATGATGCCTGTCATCACCAAGTAGTAGAACGTTGGAATGATTGTCTTACGTAGGGTTGCACCTTCGCGTCCTAGCAAGCCAACAGTTGCTGATGCCGCTACCACGTTGTGAATCGCAATCATGTTACCTGCTGCTGCACCAACGGCTTGTAGAGCAACAACCACCGCACTAGAGATAGTCAGAGTCTGCGCTACTTCGAATTGGAACTGGCTGAACATCATGTTTGAAACTGTGTTCGAACCTGCAATGAAGGCACCTAACGCACCAACCGTTGCACTCAATGCTGGGAATGCGCTACCAACGAGGTCAGCTGCGAAGTTTGCCGTGGTTACGGGCATACTTGCTAAATCTGCGCCGTTCACACCAGAGTTAATGAAGATACGAACCATTGGGATGGTGAACACCAACACAAAGCCTGCGCCAATCAGAGTCTTGCTCGATTCACCGAAGGCTTTAGCCAGTGGCGTTGCGCTGCGAGATTGCATCAGAACAGCAACCAGCGCGACGAAGACCAAGATACCGCCCGGTAGATACAGAGGCTGAATCGCAGTGCTCACACCGGTTTCACCAAGGATGTTGCTGAACGATAGGCTAACGCTCTTCAGTAGGCCTTTGAATTCAGGGCTCACGCGGCTCGCAACCAAGGTCACCGCTAGCAGCACGTATGGTGCCCATGCCATCGCCATGCTCATCTTCTTATGGCCTTGATTGTTGTCGTCAAGGTCGATTTTCAGAGAACCTAGCCATTCTGCAGGCCACTTGTCTTCGCTCTCAAAATCCCATTTTGATTTAGGTACTAGGAAGCCGCGTTTTGCTGCTGTTACAACAATCGCAAGGCCAACCAAACCACCAATCAGTGATGGGAACTCAGCACCTAGGAAAACACCCGTTAGTGCGTAAGGAATGGTGAAAGCGGCACCTGCGAACAGTGCGAATGGCAGGATATCAAGACCTTCAGTCCAGCTTTTGTTCTTACCGAAGAAGCGAGTCAGCATCATCGCCATCAATACAGGAATCATCACACCAACGCAGGCGTGGATGATCGCAACACTTGATGTGATCTGTTGTAGGTAAGCATCCCATGTTGAACCATTGGCAATCAGGCTTTCACCGATGTTGTGCGTATCCAAACCTTTGTTTACGCCAACAATGATAGGTGTACCAACCGCGCCAAACGATACCGGCGTAGATTGAATCATCATGCCCATCAGTACCGCAGCCAGCGCAGGGAAGCCGATAGCAACCAGCAGTGGTGCAGCGATGGCAGCTGGTGTGCCGAAGCCAGATGCGCCCTCAATGAATGAACCGAAACACCAAGCAATGATGATTGCTTGAACACGACGGTCAGCGGATATATCAGTGAATCCGTTGCGGATGGTGGTGATAGCTCCGGTGTGTTTCAAAGTGTTTAATAAGAAGATGGCGCCGAACACAATCCAGAGAACCGACACTGTAATGCCGAAGCCTTGGAATACAGAAGCCAGCACGCGAGTGCCAGACATGTCCCAAGCAAGTAGGGCGATAGCAACGGTTAAGGCAAATGCCACAGGCATCGCTTTTTTTGCAGGCCAGTTAAGGCCAACCAGCAGAATCGCTGCAACAACTATTGGTGAAAATGCCAATAGGGCTAGTAGAGTTTCACTCATGGGTACTTCCTCGTACTGTTTTCAAACGTTCATGTTTGAAGTAAAGATCACGTTATGGTTTGTCATTATTTGAATCGCTTTGGCCTCTAAACGGGAACCTTCTTTAGGCGAATCTTGTAATTGGAATGACTGTTTTTGTAATTGTTTTGTTAATTTGGCGTGAATTTACCCCTTTATTTTTTATTGATATAGGGAAATAATGAAAATAATTAATTCCAAAATTGGCATAATCAGATGCGAGCAGACGATTTGATCCTGTTTTCACAGGTGGTAGAACTAGGCAGCTTCAGTAAGGTGGCAGAGCAAAATAACCTTACAAATTCGGTAGTTAGTAAAAGAATTGCGCGTTTAGAGGAAGAGATTGGCGTGCAATTATTATATCGAACCACGCGTAAATTGACCTTGACTGAGGCGGGCAAGGCAATGTTACACGGGGCCAAAAATGTGAAGCAGGCAGCTCAAGAGGCTATGGACGCAGTTTCAGGCTTTGGTGAAAATGTCAGTGGTCATATCAAAATGTCAGTGCCTACTATCTCCGGAGATTTGATTCTCGCAGACGCTGTGGCCGAGTTTTGTAATATGCACCCAGGTTTAACGGTCGATATGTCTCTGAATAATCGCTTTGTCGACTTGGTTGAGGATGGTCTCGATTTGGTGATTCGAACCGGCTACTTGGAAGATTCAAGCCTCATTGCTCGTCATATATTGGATTCACAATGGGTGGTGTGCGCTTCGCCGTCTTATATTGCTAAGAACGGTAAGCCGATGCAGCCCAAGGATTTGGTTGAGCACAATTGCTTGCAATACGCTTATCAAACGACAGGCGCTAGTGAGTGGCAGTTCTTACACAGTAAGGATGGCTGTACCGACAACGACAAATACATCGTGCGCGTCTCTGGCTCTTTCTCTACCGATAACGCGACGGCATTACGAAAAGCCGCTTTGGGCGGTCATGGTGTGGCGTACGTGCCACGTTGTCTGGTGTATCACGATATTCGTAACGGCCAGTTGGTGGATATCTTCCCTGATTTAGTCGGTAAAAAGCTGGGTATTTATGCGGTGTACCCGTTCACTCGTCAGCCACCGAACAAGATTAAGTTATTGATTGAACACATCAGAACGCGTTATCTGACGATTTCACATTATTTTTAATAAGGATCACGATGAGCTATTTAAAAGAGTATCAATATCCAGTCACCAACAAACAGATCGTCAGCGATGACTATTTTGGTCAGATAGTCGAAGACCCATATCGCTGGTTAGAAGACGACAGAAGTGACGAAACCGCGCAGTGGGTGGCGAGCCAGAATGAAGTGACGTTTGATTACCTCGCTCAAATCCCGTATCGCGCAGAACTGCGAGAGCGATTAGCGAAAGCGCAAGACTACAAAAAGAGCTCACAGCCGTTTGTGCGAGGTGATTACACCTATTTCTATAAGAATGATGGACTGCAGAATCACAGTATTCTTTATCGTCAGAAAGAAGGTCAGTCGATTGAAGTATTCCTAGATCCGAATACCTTCTCGGAAGACGGCACCACATCTCTAGGCTCGGTGTCGTTTTCTAAAGACTACAGCTTAGTGGCGTACAGCATTTCTGAAGGTGGTAGCGACTGGCGCAAGATCTTCGTGATTGATACCGAGACTAAACAGCAGCTTGAAGCCGAAATCACTGACGCCAAATTTACTGGTATTTCTTGGTTGGGTAATCGCGGCTTTTATTACTCTAGTTACGACAAGCCAGACGGCAGTGAACTCTCTGCTCGTACTGAGCAACACAAGCTGTACTTCCATGAGTTGGGTACAGAGCAAGCTAGCGACAAAGTTATCTTTGGTGAGAACAACGCTGAGCAGCACCGCTATGTATCAGGCTATACCACCGAAGACGACCGTTACTTGATCATTCTAGGGCGAGAGTCGACATCGGGTAATAGACTGTTCTATATCGATTTAAACTCACCAGAACAACAGCTGAACACGCTGATTGATCATGTGGATAGCGACATTTATCTCATCGATAACCAAGATGAGACCTTCATTCTATATACGAATCTTGATGCGCCTAATGGCAAGGTGGTGAGCTTTGGTACTCGCGATGGGAAATGGCTCGAAATCATCCCTGAAAAGCCACAGCCATTGGATATCAGCACGGGTGGTGGCCACTTGTTTGCTCACTACATGGTGGATGTGGTGTCTAAGATTGAGCAGTTGGATTACCAAGGTAACCTAGTTCGTGAAATTCATTTGCCTGGGCTGGGAACGGCCAGTGGCTTAGGTGGAAAAAACGAGCAAACTCAGCTTTATTACACCTTTACCAACTATGTAACGCCGCCAACGATTTTCTCTTTCGATGTCGAATCAGGCAATTCTGAAATCTACCAACGCTCTGAGTCTCCGTTTGAGTCGGATCAATTTGAGTCTAAACAAGTCTTCTATACCTCGAAGGATGGCACCAAGGTTCCGATGCTTATCTCTTATAAGAAGGGATTAGTGTTAGATGGCAATAATCCAACCATGTTGTACGCCTATGGTGGCTTTAACGTTAGCCTAACGCCTTCTTTCTCGGGCACGGTTGGCAGTTGGCTAGAACTGGGTGGCGTATATGCGGTGCCGAACCTGCGTGGCGGTGGTGAGTATGGTAAGGCGTGGCACAAAGCGGGAACTCAGCAGAAAAAGCAGAATGTCTTTGACGACTTCATTGCTGCTGCCGAGTTCTTAATTGAAGAAAACTACACCAGTAGCGATAAGTTGGCGATTCGCGGCGGTTCTAACGGAGGCTTGCTGGTAGGAGCTTGTATGACACAAAAGCCTGAGCTGTTCCAAGTGGCTCTGCCTGCTGTTGGGGTGTTGGACATGTTGCGTTACCACACATTCACGTCTGGCGAAGGGTGGGCGTACGACTATGGCACATCCGCGCAGAACAGAGAGATGTTCGAATATCTGCTTGGCTATTCTCCGGTTCATAATGTGGTGCGTGGCACGGATTATCCAGCAACATTGGTGACGACCGCTGATCACGATGACCGCGTAGTGCCTGCTCACTCTTATAAGTTCATCTCAGAGCTGCAAGATAAGCATGAAGGTAGTGCGCCCGTGATGATTCGTATTGATGTTAATGCGGGCCATGGCGCCGGAATGCCGCTCAGCAAAGCGATCGATCTCACCGCCGATATCTACGCATTTACTCTGTTCAATATGGGGGTTGCGTCTCTAGATTCACTTTAACGAATGCTTGATTCTAGATAACTGGGTATTTTACTCAGACCAAGAAGCCTCAAAATCTACCTTAGATTTTGAGGTTTTTCATATATATGAAAACCAATCAAATTCACACCTCGTTCTCTTTGCTTTTCGGCACCCTTTTACGTGATAGCCGCCACCATTACTGATGAAATGAAAGCGATTTCAAGCTGATATTTTACGCATTTTTCACTATAACCTGTTGATCTAAAATCAGTAGTTTTCGTCATGGATTTTCTAAAAGTTTCATGGCATTTAAGCTGATTTATCAGTGTGAACAGCGACCAACTTTTCAACTCTTTCATTGCTTAATATTTCCCTGTTCGATGAAAACTCAAAAAAATAATAGGGAAATACAATGCAAAAATTTAAGCTTTTGCCAATAACGGTCGCAGTGGCGGCATCGCTTGCTTCACTCTCTTCTTTTGCTGCTGATACTAATATCGAAGCATTAGAAAAACGAATCCAAGAGTTAGAATCTAGGGTTCACTTCTCCGCCTTGTTTACTGCTAACGACCAAACCGCTTACGGGGCGATTAAGGCGCTACACGATCACGGTTATAAAGTGCCAGAAGATGTGTCATTGATTGGGTTTGATGACTTACCAACGTCGAAGTATTTCACACCCGCGTTAACAACATTAAGGCAGCCAATTGAAGAGATTGGTGAAGTGTGTGCTCAGTCGATCTTGAACTTGTTATCTGGCGAGCGACATGAAGCAAGGTTGCCTCAGATTGATTTAATTGTGAGAGAGTCGACCAAATCTTTGTATCGTTAATTTCAAGACAAGCATCAAGGTGGTGCGCCTGTGATGATTCGTACTGATGTCAATGCGAACCATGGTGCAGGAATACCGCTGAGTAAAGCTATCGATCTCACCGCTTATATTTGCGCGTTCATATTGTTCAATACGGGGCAGGTAAGCTAAAACACTTTTGCCCCAAAGTTTGCTACAACAATGGAAAAAGGACTGACGAGTCAGCCATCTTTAATGGTTCGTTTTGGGGCTGTTTTCCGAGGAGAGCTTTGTATGAATCACACACCTCAGGGTTTTAGAAACTTAACCAAGACTTATTCGCATGGAATGGGGTCACTGAATTTCGACTTATTAAATTTCCATTTAAGATTTTCGGTTCATATGGAACAGCTTCATCACGTAGCTTTAACGCTAACTTAACAGCATTCTGTGCCATGAGTTCAATCGGTAAGTCTATGGTCGTTAATTCTGGGGTTGAAAACTCACCAAAAGGATCATTATCTATACCAATAACAGATACTTGACTTGGAACGTGAACCCCTTCTTCTGACAAAGCTTTAATCGCTCCTAAAGCCATATTATCGTTAAATGCGAGAATCGCCGTAAACTTCACATTTAACTTCAAGAGGTTGGTACACAGATCATATCCACTTCTTATATGGTAATCACCGGATAACACTAAAGATGGATTATAAGGCAATCTAGATGATTCTAAAGCTCGCTTATAACCTTCGATACGAGCTTTTCCTGTTGGGTTGTCTATTGGACCAGTTATGCATGCGATGCTCTTATGACCGCATGAAATCAAATGTTCCATTGCGGTCACGATAAGACTAGATTGATCAATGGATACTGAATGGTAATTCCCTGCCATAGAGGCACGGTTTAACACAACAAAAGGCACGGACAGTTGTGATTCTAACGTTTGTATATGCTCATCAGATAGGGTTCGGCTATAAAGCAAAATGGCATCAAATTGCCCTTCTAGTTGTCTAATTACTTCATATTCATGTTGAGGGTCATTCTTACCATCGATTACTGTTAGTGTTTTGCCTTCTGATTGAAGTTGAATTGAGATTTGCTGTAATAGTACCCCCCACCTAGTACTGTCATAGTTAGACAGTACCAATGCCACTGTATCAGTTTTATTTGTCGCTAAAGCTTGAGCGGTCCGGTTTGGACGGTAACCCAACTGTTCCATCGCGGCGAAGACACTATCTTTTGTCGATTGTTTAACCTGACCTGTGCCGTTGATCACACGCGAGACTGTTGCTTTGGAGACTCCAGCAAGTTTGCTGACATCAACAATGGTACTCATTCTATTCCTTTCATCACTTACCCACGTTACGTTTGGATATTATTATAAGTTATTGTTTATATGGACCAATTATCAAAAAATAAAGTTATCTTACTGTCTACTAGAACATAGTAACCCCTAAATTCGAACCCGATTTCTTACCTAATGTGATGCCCGTCATCAATTGTAGCATTGAGTAACGATATTTTATGACATTTCTCACACAAGTGAAACCGGTTTCTGTAACCGGTTTCTGTAACCGGTTACATTTTTCTCGTACTCTACAACGCTTACTAGATTAAGTGATAAATTAATAAGAAAAGGAACTAAATCATGATCAACATTTTATTGTGCTGTGCTGCTGGTATGTCTACTAGCATGGTCGTAAACAAAATGAAGCAATCTGCGGCAGCGAAAGGGATTGAAGCGCATATTGAAGCTGTGGGATTAGATGAATTCGAGTCGAACCTTCCAAACTTCGATTGCGTTTTACTAGGTCCACAAATTAAATACAAACTCAATGATTTCAAAGAGATTGCTGATGCTGCTAACAAACCAATTTCTGTAATGAATCAAATGGATTACGGCATGATGAAAGGCGAAAAAATCCTTAACGATGCAATCACAATGCTAAATCAATAAGAGGGATATCACGATGAAAGCATTATTCGATTTTCTAGAAAACACCTTAACACCGATAGCAGGCCGACTGGCAACTCAAAAGCACGTGTGTGCAATTCGTGACGGCTTCATTGGCGCAATGCCCTTCATGATCGTGGGTTCTTTCTTGCTTGTGTTTGCTTTTCCTCCTTTTTCGGAAGATACCGCGTTTGCCTTAGGTCAATGGTGGATTTCAATGTCATCCACCTATTTTGATGAAATCATGACCCCTTTTAATATGAGTATGGGGATTATGTCATGTTATATCTCTGCTTGTATCGCGTATAACCTAGCAAATAGCTACAAGTTAGATGCCCTACCAACGGCAATGCTTTCATTGATGTCATTTCTTTTGATAGCAGCACCGATGAAAGATGGTGCTCTGTCTGCAACGTACCTTGGTGGCACTGGTATCTTTACTGCAATCATTGTTGCGATCTTTGTTACTGAACTGACTCGTTTCTTAAAAGTTCATAATATTGGCATTAAAATGCCGGAGCAGGTGCCTGATAAAATTCGTCAGTCATTTAACCTGCTGATCCCAACAATGATCGTGATAGTTACGATTTATCCACTAAACCTTCTAATTCAAAACAATTTCGATATGCTAATTCCAGGTGCAATTATGGCTCTATTCCAGCCATTGGTATCAGCATCTGACACATTGCCGGCGATTTTACTTGCTGTACTTGTTGCACATACTCTATGGTTTGCTGGTATTCATGGTTCAGCAATCGTTTCTGGCATCATGGCACCCTTCTGGCTTTACAACCTAGGTGTAAACCAAGAAGCTCTTGCTGCAGGAATGGAACTGCCTCAAGTGTTTATTGAACCATTCTGGTCGTTCTTTATTGTATTAGGCGGCTCTGGTGCAACATTCTCATTAGTTCTACTTTACCTGAGAAGTAAATCTGCTCACCTTAAAACAATCGGTCGTCTTGGTGTAGTTCCTGCAATGTTCAACATCAATGAACCTGTAATCTTTGGTTCACCAATCGTTATGAACCCTATTATGTTCATTCCATTTGTCGGCGCTCCAATGATCAACGCTATCATCGCTTACTTCGCGACGAGTATGGACTGGATTGGCAAAATGGTTTCACTGGTTCCTTGGACGGCACCAGCACCAATAGGTGCAGCTTGGGGAGCTGGATGGCAGCTAAACAATGCTGTACTGGTGTTCATTCTAATTGGTGTAAATCTGGTTGTTTACTACCCATTCTTCAAAATTTACGAAAAACAGTTGCTTGCAGAAGAGCAGCCTCAAGACACAAATTCTACTCAAGATAACAAATCTAGTGAACAAAGCTTCGCGTAACATTCATCTAACTCAATAGAGTGGGTACTACCACTCTATTCATCAAAAATATTGAGGATATCCACATGGAACTAGAATCAACCGTAATGGAATTGATCATCAATGCTGGCGAGTCAAAAAGCCTAGCAATGCAAGCGCTACAGAATGCAAAGAAAGGTGAATGGGCAGAAGTTGACTCATTACTAACACAATCTACTGAGGCATCAAAGCGTGCTCACAAGGTTCAAACTGAGCTCATTGGAATGGATGAAGGTGAAGGAAAAGTGCCAGTGAACCTAATCATGGTTCACGCTCAAGACCACATTATGACTGCAATGCTTGCTCGTGAGTTGATTGAAGAGCTAATCAACCTACACCGTAAAATTCAATAAAATAACAACAGATTAAAATAAAGAGATAAACATGAAACCTAAGAATCTAACTCCTTTCCCTACCGATTTCTTTTGGGGCGCGTCAACCTCAGCTTACCAAGTTGAAGGCGCTTGGAACGAAGACGGTAAAGGACCATCAGTTATCGATATGGCTCCAATTGTCGAGGGTACAACAGATTTTAAAGTTACCAGTGACCACTACCACCACTACAAAGAAGACGTAGCACTATTTGCAGAGCTAGGCTTGAAAGCATACCGCTTCTCTGTGGCTTGGACGCGTATCTTCCCTAATGGTGACGGTGAAATTAACCAGAAAGGCGTGGAGTTTTACAGCAACTTAATCGACGAACTGATCAAGCACAATATTGAGCCTATCCTAACGATTTATCACTTTGATTTACCATATGCTTTACAACAAAAAGGCGGGTGGTCAAATCGTGACACTGTTGATGCGTTTGCACTGTACTCTAAAACACTATTCGAGCTGTACGGTGACCGTGTTAAGTACTGGCTAACAATTAATGAACAAAATATGATGATCTTGCACGGTGATGCCATTGGTACCAAGAGTGTTAGCGGTGAGAACCCGGTGAAAGATCTATACCAACAAAACCACCACATGTTGCTAGCACAAGCCAAAGCAATGGTACTTTGTCACGATATGCTTCCTCAAGCTAAAATTGGTCCTGCGCCAAATATTTCAACGATTTACCCTGCATCTTCAAAACCAGAAGATGTTCTTGCAGCGAACACGTTCTCGGCAATTCGTAACTGGCTATACCTAGATATGGCAGTTTATGGTCGCTACAACCCAACAGCGATGCGATTCTTAAAAGAACGTGATGCAACACCAGAGATTGCAGACGGCGATATGGACATTATGGCTCAAGCTAAGCCTGACTTTATCGCCTTTAACTACTACAACTCGCAAACCGTTGCTGAAAGTACTGGTGATGAGAGCGACATCAACTCAACTGGCGACCAACAAATCACGATTGGTGAAGTCGGTGCTTACCGTGGTACTGAGAACCCGAACCTAGTGAAAAACGAGTTTGGTTGGGAGATTGACCCTGTTGGTTTCCGTACCACAATGCGTGAAATTTACGAGCGTTATGCTCTACCTCTTATTGTGACTGAGAACGGTCTAGGTGCTTTTGATACCGTCGAAGCTGACGGTTCAATTGATGATAGCTACCGCATCGAATATCTACAGCAACATATTGACCAAGTTCAGCTTGCTATCACTGATGGTGTTGAGGTCTTCGGTTACAGTCCTTGGTCTGCAATTGACCTAGTCAGTACTCACCAAGGTTGTGCTAAACGTTATGGTTTTATTCATGTTGACCGTGAAGAGTTTGACCTAAAAGAGATGAAACGTTCTAAAAAGGCAAGCTTCCATTGGTACAACGCTCTTATCTCTAAACACACTGCATAACCAGTCTGAATGCTTGGAGCCTACGCTCCAAGCATTCAATTAAACTAGGAAAAGACTATGAAATTCTCCAACAGTTTTCTGTTTGGCGCAGCCACTGCCGCTTATCAAATAGAAGGCGCAATCGATAAAGACGGTAAGGGCCCGAGTAACTGGGATGAATTCGTTAAAATCTCAGGCAAAACCTTTGAAAATACAACGGGTGAATTAGCTGTAGATCACTACCACCGTTATAAAGAAGACATTAGACTCATGGCAGAAATGGGGCTAGAGTCATACCGTTTTTCTATCGCTTGGCCTCGAATTATTCCTAACGGTACTGGTGAGGTGAATCAAAAAGGCATCGATTTCTACAACAACATTATTGATGAATGCTTACATTACGGCATTGTACCATTTGTGACTTTATACCATTGGGATTTACCATTGGAGCTAGAGAAACAAGGCGGCTGGACGAATAAAGCAACCATTGATGCGTTTGTTAACTATGCCAAAGTTTGTTTTGAAGCATTTGGGGACCGTGTTAAACACTTCATAACCTTCAATGAAACCGTTGTTTTCTGTGGTCATGGTTACCTTGCTGGCGCCCATCCACCAGGTATTAAGGATGAGCCTAAGCTCTACTTTCAAGCCACTCATAATGTATTTTCAGCACATGCGAAAGCAGTACTCGCATACAAAGAGCTAAATCAATATGGTGATATCGGCTTAAGCCACGTATTCTCTCCTGCTTTTTCAGTGGACGATAGCATCGACAACAAATGGGCAGAGCGTCACGCAAATCAATTCGGCATCAACTGGTACTATGACCCTATCTTGAAAGGTCACTACCCTGACTATGTTTTGAAGATTCTTGAAGAGCGTGGCTGGATGCCTGAAATACTTGAGGAAGAAAGACTCGCATTAACCCAAGCTGCTCCACTCAACGATTTTATTGGTTTGAACTACTATCAACCCGTACGAGTAGAAAGAATTCTAGGCCAAGCAGAACACGTTGAGCATTCACGAGAAAATGCCACAGGTGCTCCTGGCAACCCAAGCTTTGATGGTGAATACCGCAGCGTATCAATGAAAGATAAGCGTTACACCAAGTGGGGTTGGGAGATTTCACCGGAAGGCTTTGTTGATGGTTTGAGACTACTCAAAGACTATTATGGTGATGTCACTATGTACATCACTGAAAATGGCCTCGGTGATGAAGACCCAATCATTGAGGGAGAGATATGCGACATTCCTCGAATTAACTTCATTAATGACCATTTAGTGGCTGTAAAAAAAGCCATTGATGAAGGTGTGAACATTCAAGGTTATTATGCATGGTCTGCAATTGACTTACTCAGTTGGCTGAATGGCTATAAAAAGCAATATGGCTTCATTTATGTAGACCATCAAAACAACCTAGACAGAAAGAAAAAAGCTTCTTTCCATTGGTATAAGGACATTATAGCGAGTCGAGGGGAAAGCCTTAAATACCCCGCTTAAAATCAAGCGAGCTATTGCAAAAAATGTCAATAGCTCGTTTTTGACCAAAAAGTAAAATCATTAATATTATGACTTCGAGCGCTTTCATAAAAGCAAAGAATAAAAAAAGACTGAACGTGAGAAAGTGTTGGCCGGTGAACTCTATAACCCGGTAGATGATGAGTTAAGTAAAAAGACGTCGTAGGTGCAGAAAAATAGAACGTCAACTTAACAACACAATGATAGGTGCTCCAGAGTAGAGGAATTCAATTGATGAACTTAGTCATCTTTGTGGCTTTTTAGCTAACTTATTGATTGCTAGGTTAACAATGTTACTAAAACACTTTTGTCCAAAAACGAGTTGAACTAAGCCGCTCTTCGACTACGACGACTACCAGCGAACTCTGTTTAAAGTCCGTTAATTTTAGCAAACCTTCATAATCACTGGCGCGAATCACTGAGTTGATTTTTCATATACGCCAGAAACGAAAAATGTCGCATCCATGCGACATTTCTCTTTTGGCGGCCAAACCAGTTTTGCTATATCCATTCTAGATTTCAATCCATTAGGAGATTATTCAGAATGTAATTATAAGACGCTGTTAATGTTGATTAGTTCCCTTTATGCGGCATTTTTTTTCGATTTATCTTCTAAGTCGAATGACGCAGCGATTAATTTCTTGGTGTAGTTGTTTTTCGGCGCATTGAAAATCTCTTCTGCAGACCCTTCTTCCATTACTTCGCCCTTCTGCATCACCAGTACGCGATCCGACAGTGCTTTCACTACCGAGAGATCGTGGCTGATGAACAGGAAGCCGATATTGTGCTTGGCTTGAATGTCTTTCAGCAGGTCAATCACGGTCAGTTGTACTGAGCGATCGAGTGCTGAAGTCGGTTCATCCAGCAAAATGAAAGAGGGCTCTAGAATCAGTGCGCGAGCAATCGCGATACGTTGTCTTTGCCCGCCAGAGAACTCATGTGGATAACGGTTTATTGAATTCGGCTCTAAGCGAACTTCAATCAATGCTTTGCGCGCTCTTTCTAAACGTTCTTGCTTGGATAGATGAGGTTGATGCACCGTTAAGCCTTCGGTGATGATTTCCCCAACTGTCATGCGTGGTGATAAAGAACCATAAGGATCTTGGAACACCATTTGGACATCTTTCTTGAGCTTGTGACGCTCTTTATCATTTAATAAGCTAACGTCTTGGCCTTTGTAAACAATACGTCCGGTACTCGGCAGCAAGCCGATTAATGCACGTCCAAGGGTTGATTTACCTGAACCAGATTCACCAACAATGCCTAGCGTTTCGCCTTGCTTAAGATTCAACGAAATGCCTTTTACGGCTTCGAAGTACTGGCTTTTACTCTTGATAAAGTGTGATTTCACCAAGAACTGAACTCGGATGTCGTCAGCACACAATAGTTCTGGGGCTGTCGCCTCAACAGGAACCTTAGCGCCTTTCGGAATCGAGTTAATGAGCATTCTTGTGTAATCATGTTTAGGACTATCGAACAAAGATTGAGTCATCCCTTCTTCTACGAGCTCACCTTTACACATCACTAGCACGCGGTCTGCAAAGTGTTTCACCACACCTAAGTCATGGGTGATGAACAAAATTGCCATTCCCATCTTGCCTTGGATCTCTTTGATAAGAGCAAGCACTTCAGCTTGAACCGTTACATCTAATGCAGTTGTAGGCTCGTCAGCAATCAGGATATCCGGTTCATTAATCAGCGCCATTGCGATCATGATGCGTTGCAGCTGACCACCCGAAAATTCGTGAGGGTACTTGGTGTACGACTTTTCTGGCATTGGCAAGTGCACAAGATTAAACAGCTCAATCACTCGCTGTTTGGCTTGAGACTTTGACACTTTACGATGCCACATAATAGCTTCTGCCACTTGAATGCCGACGCGCAGGTATGGGTTCAAAGATGTCATCGGCTCTTGAAAGATCATGCCGATTCTGTCGCCACGAATCGACTGCATTTCTCGTTCAGTCTTGCCAAGTATTGATTGCCCCTCAAATTCTATTTCAGATTGAGCATCAATGATGGCGTTATCAGGGAGCAAACGCATGAGTGCGTTAGAAGAGACTGATTTACCTGAACCTGATTCACCAACAATGGCCAAGGTTTCGCTGGATTTAAGGGTAAAGTTAACCTTTTTCACCGCATCAACGATTCCATCGTTGGTTTTGAAGCTAACGGAGAGGTTATTGACTTTAAGAAGAGCCCGGTCCGACATGATATATCCTTATCAATTTAAGACATTAGGTGAAGATTGAACTTCTGACGTTGTTTTAAGTTGCCCAAAATGGTGATGAGCACGTTGAATTTGTTCTAGTTCGAGCATCCAATGCGAACTGCGCTGAGCGCTGCAAAAAGCGATCAGGTGATTGAGCAAACCTTCGCTCTGCTTTTCCAATAATCCAAAGGTACGTTGAATCAGCTCAGTGTTCTCCAGAGAGATAAATTGCATCAGAGCGTAAGATTGATTCAAGGTATCGAAGGCTTGTTGGTGCTGACCTAATCGGTTGAGTATCTCTGATTGAGCGACGCTCGCGTCTCTTAACCCGGCAAGCAAGCAAGCAGGCAAATTGGCAAGGCTTGATATCGCTTTGGTATGCTGCATCTTGGATGTGATGAGGAAGTGAGGTTAGAACATCACCATAAAGGCGTTGTGCTTCTGGCCAGTGACCTTGTTCCATTAACTGTTCAGCTTTTAGGTAGTGCATCCAGCATCGTTCAATTTCCATATCCACATCCTCAATTTATAATATCAGAAAATGTTAATGATATTTATTATCAATTGCAAATTAAAATCATTCACATGTTAAGTTGGTGAATTAAATGACGAGCTATTCCTAAAAATGGCTTAAATTGTGTGTTATTTGTTCAGTTGAACAGCTGTGTAGCGTAAGTCACTAAATTTGTGGGAAATTACATCTACACTGATTTTATCTACACCCAAGTAATGAAGGACTAAGGAGGCGGCGATGGCGATGCAAAGACTCAATACAGAACAGCTGTATCAGGTAGCGGATTTAGATAAGCTACCATGTAAGTCGACCAAAGAACTGGCTCCAATTGACGAAATCGTCGGGCAGGAACGGGCACAAAAAGCCGTTGAGTTCGCGATGTCAATCAAGGAAAAGGGTTACAACATTTATGCGATAGGGCGAAATGGTCTGGGTAAACGCACCATGATCTTGCGCTATCTGAACCGTCACCCTCAAGAAGTGCAGGAGCTTTTTGATTGGTGTTATATCGCGAACTTTGAAGATATTCGTACACCTAAGGTACTGAAATTACCTCGTGGCGTTGGCAGCAGCTTAAAGCAAGATATTGAAAAGCTAATGCGTAAATTGCTGAAAGGTATGCCTCTAGCGTTTGATAACGAGATGTACTTTAGCCGTGCTGATAGGCTTAAAAACCAATTAGCAGCTAAGCAACAAGCCGCGTTAGAAAGCATTAGCCAAGAAGCGAAAGACAAGGGCATTAACCTGACGATCACCACTCAGGGTGATTACCAGTTTGTGGCCATGAATGGGGATGATCTTCATACCGAAGAGAGCTTCGATCTGCTTTCGCCAGAAGAGCAAGACCAGTTCGATAAAACCATTGATGGATTGGAAGTCGGTCTGCGAACCATTTCTCGTGAGTTGACGGAACTTGAAGAAACGTACACTGAGAAAATTCAAAAACTGAATGATGATACGGCGCGAGACGTGATCACGCACTTCATCAAGCAATTGAAGAAGGATTACAGCCAATATCCAGACATTAAAAAGTACCTAACGGCACTGCGTAAAGACATTGTCGACAACGCTGACATCTTCTTAGAAGAGAGCACTGAGCAAGCCGAAGTTGCAACCGCTTCTTTGGATAAGAAAATGCCGCGTCGCTACAAGGTTAACGTGATTGTGAGCCAAAAGGAGGAGACTCTGCCGATCGTGGTGGAAGAGAATCCAAATTATCACTCTCTGTTTGGCTATGTAGAAACGGCAACGTTCAAGGGCACTGTCTTTACAGACTTCTCATTGATTCGTGCAGGTAGCTTACACAGAGCTAACGGTGGCGTATTGCTGATGGATGCGGTGAAGGTACTTGAGCAGCCGTACGTTTGGGAAGGCTTGAAACGAGCGCTGCGTTCACGTCAATTGAGCTTCACTTCATTAGAGAAAGAGGTGACCTTAACGGGCGCGGTATCGCTTGATCCAGAGCCGATTCCATTGGACGTCAAGATCATCCTGTTTGGCGACTACCGAACTTACCAACTGCTGCAACACTACGATGCAGAGTTTGGTGAATTGTTCCGTGTGACGGCCGATTTTGAAGATGAGATGAAGCGTACTCCCGATTCTGAAATGCACTACGCGCGCTTTATTTCGAGTATCGTGCACGACAACAATATGCTGCATTGTGATCGCAAAGCGATTGCTCGCATCATTGAGCACAGCTCACGTCAGGCCGGTGACCAAGGCAAGCTATCGCTGCATTCGGCACATATTGCGAACCTGCTTCGTGAGTCTAACTACGTCGCGAGAGGGGCGAAATCGAACCTGATTCGTTCTACCCACGTCGACCAAGCACTGTCGAACCAACAGATGCGTGTAGGACGATTGCAAGACAGCGTAATGGAGACGTTTACCAACGGCACAACACTGATCCATGTTGATGGTCAGGCGGTTGGGCAAGTGAATGCTCTGTCTGTATTAAGCACCACCGATCACATGTTCGGTGCGCCAAACCGAATTACTGCCACCACGGCTTACGGCGATGGTGAAGTGATTGATATCGAAAGAAACGTAGACTTAGGTGGCAGCATTCACTCAAAAGGCGTGATGATCTTGTCGGCTTACCTTTCTTCCGTATTTGGCAAGACAGCCAAAGTCCCGCTCACCACTAACATCACCTTCGAACAATCGTATGGTGGCGTCGATGGTGACAGTGCGAGTATGGCTGAGTTCTGTGCGGTGGTGTCAGCGTTTTCTAAGCAGCCAAACCGTCAAGACATCGCGATTACAGGCTCGATGAACCAGTTTGGTGAGTCTCAGCCTATTGGTGGTGTGAACGAGAAAATTGAAGGTTTCTTTGATGTGTGTGAAATCAAAGGGCGTTCAAACGAACAAGGGGTGATCATCCCGCGTTCAAATGTTCACAACCTGATGCTGCGTAGCGATATCGTGAAAGCGGTTGAAAAGGGCGAGTTTAATATCTGGGCGATTGACCATGTAACAGAGGCGATTGAGCTGTTCACAGGCAAAGCCGCTGGTGAAGCAAGTGATGAGGGTAGCTATCCAATTGATACTATCTTTGGTATCGCCCAAGCTAAACTGAACGCACTGCGCAAATAGTTTGAATATCTAGATAGCTAAACAAATAAACAAACAGCTAAAACGCAAAAGCCATCGATTCTAGAGTCGATGGCTTTTTTGTTGGTTGAGGTTTAGTTTGCCAGTGAGCTATTTGTATTTGGTCAGCTTGCTGTATTCGGTGAAAGTCGCGTGTTAAAAGGCGTTACCCATTTCGTAAGCAAAGCTTGGTGCCATCGAACTTCAGTTTTGCCAACAAGTGTTTGGCGTTAGCTCGGCCAATATCATCAAATTCGACACCGTATCGAGCGTAGTGTGTCGATTTCTGTAGATTGCAGACGATGCCTCGCAATGGCGGAATCAGTGGGCCGTTGTAGTTCTCAGGGGTTATCTCAATAGACACGCGATCGGCAATCTGAATCGCACGAGAGGTTGGTGAGGTAACGAAACGACAACCACTTTTCGATAAGTCTCTTATCTCACAGTTTGCTCGCTGGTCGTTGAAGATGATTCTTGAAGCCAGATTCACTTCATAGCGTGTTTCTTTACGCAGCTGAGTCACTTGCATCGTGCTTGGTGTTGAAAGTACAAGAATAGGGAAGGGTTCACCAATCTTATGGTGAATTTGGCTTCTAAAGTGGATAAGCGCGCCTTCACCTCGTAGAGAATACGCACGAGCGGTCATCCAAAAACCTTCTTGAAAGAAAAAGTTCAGATCTTCATTGGATACCTCGGGAACCTCAACCACAATACAGTTATCACTGTGCGTTCCGATAAACCTGGTGGTGGCGAGAAACTTCGTGCCAACGGGAGTCGAGACATTTAATGTCAGCTCACTGCCGTGCTCAATCATGGCCAGTGCATCAGTGCTATTGATAGTGGAAACGGTGCGATTACGAGGGTCTTGAAGTGCCTGATTATGCTCCAAAGGCTTCTTCAGGGGTGCGTTCATTATATGTTCTCCATGCGCCAACATGCGTCTGTTAGTTATATTGGTAACTTGCTAACAAGGGGTTATTACGTGCTAGATTTAGTGGACGTACTCACATAGATTTATAGAGTGCCTTTTATCATTGCTGATTTTATATTAAGCCGATTGCACTGAATTATTTGCTGTGTTTGTAAGTACTTAGTTTTATTTATATGCACTTGCGCTAGTCTATTACAAGGAACTCATACTTCAAACTTTTATTGTTTGTCGTATCAATTATTTGCAGGAGTTGAGAATGCAGGCAGTAAAATGGGATCAAGAAGTGAACCAGATCACGGTAGAGTTAGAACCCAACCAGTTCGCGGTCGTTAAGTATCAAAAGGACGGAGATGTACTACATATCACGTCGACACGCATTCCTGATGAACTGCAAGGCAAGGGCTTTGGGAAGGTGATGATGGAGTCGGTATTGCCTGAAATTGAACAAGCGGGCTTCAAAATTGTGCCGGTTTGTAGCTATGTGGTTCACTACATGAATAGGCAGCCACAGTGGTCACACCTTCTATCCGATAAAGCATAACAACGAGTAATATGTCTCAATCAATATCGTCGAATAATCGAGCTCAACCTGAAGCGGGTTCAAGTCAAAATCAGCCAGAGCTTTATCAACAAGAGTTTTATCAAAATGAGCTTTATCAAAAAATAGCGACCTCGCTGGGTTGTCATGAAGGGTTTGATGTCCAAGTGATTCAACGCCTATGGGGTGGATATGGCGAGTTAGTTCGCTTAGTCTTTTCTCAAGAAAGCAGTGCGGAACTCAAGAGTGTGATTGTTAAACATGTCGCGTTGCCAGATAAAGCTGAACACCCAAAGGGTTGGAATACCAAACTCTCTCACCAACGAAAGGTACACTCTTACCAAGTGGAAACAGCTTGGTATCAGTCATTCACCCAACAATGGGATGAGCGCTGCCTTGTACCTGTTGGGCTGCAATGTGAACTAGAAGAGAATGAGTGGCTGATTGTGATGCAAGACTTAGCGGATATAGGTTTTCCGTTAACCTCTCATTTTGATGTTCTTGCTGCTTCTGACTATCAGGCACCTAGTTACACACGAGAAGAGCAAAAACAACGCGATGCTTGCCTTAAATGGCTCGCTAACTTTCACGCAAAGCATATCAATATCAATCAAGAGCAGTTGTCATCATTGTGGCAAGTCGGTACTTATTGGCATCTAGATACACGTCCTGATGAGCTCAATGCCTTGGCTGATTTACCATTGAAGAATCAAGCCAAGCACATCGACCGTTTACTCAAAGAGTGTCCATATCAAACCTTAGTCCATGGCGATGCCAAGCTCGCCAATTTTTGTTTTGATTCTGAAAGCGAGCGAGCAGCTGCGGTCGATTTCCAATATGTGGGTTACGGCTGTGCGATGAAAGACGTCGCCTTGTTCATGAGCAGCGCGATTAGGCCACAAGATTGCGCAGAGCTTGAATCAGAAGTACTAGATGCTTACTTCCACTACTTGAAAGAGGCATTGGCGTACTATCAGCCACACCTTTCATTTGATGAGGTAGAAGCAGCATGGCGACCAATGTTTTACGTGGCGTGGGCCGATTTCCAACGTTTCGTAAAAGGCTGGAGCCCAGAGCATTGGAAGATTAACCCGTATACTGAGCAGTTGACCTTACGAGTGCTTACTCAATTAGACGAACAGGAGTCCGTCAATGTTCGATAGAACTGCGAGCTGGAAAACGCCGCAAAACTTTTTATTACTGATTTCGATTGTTGTCCCTATCGCGTTTTCGAGCTGGATGGCACTGCTTAATAACTTCGTGATTGAAAAAGCGAACTTTGATGGTGCGGATATTGGTTTACTGCAAAGTGTTCGTGAAATACCTGGTTTCTTAGCGTTTACCGTAGTGTTTGTGCTGGCCTTCATACGTGAACAACGCTTTATGTTGATATCGCTAGCGATGCTCACTGTAGGCACCGCGATTACGGGTCTGTTCCCTTCACTCACTGGTCTGTTGCTGACTACGATTTTGATGTCGACGGGCTTCCACTATTTTGAAACGCTGAAGCAGTCTTTGTCACTACAATGGTTGAGTAAAGAAGAAGCACCAGAGATGTTAGGTAAGATGATCTCCGTTGGCGCGTTGGCATCTTTAATCACTTATGGCTCTATTTGGGTGATGTTAGAGCAACTCAAACTCGACTTTGCTTGGGTGTATGGCATCACTGGCGGAATTGGTTTTGTTTTAGTTTTGGTGATGACCTTTGGCTTCCCTGAGTTTCAAACCAAGACGCCACAGAATAAGAAGTTGGTACTGCGGAAGCGTTACTGGCTCTACTACGCGCTAACGTTTATGAGCGGTGCGAGAAGACAAATCTTCACCGTGTTTGCAGGCTTTCTGATGGTAGAGAAATTCGGTTACTCGGCAGCTGACATAACGCTATTGTTCTTAATCAACTACCTATTTAACTTCTTGTTCGCAAAACGTATTGGTCGATTTATTGGTGTGGTGGGTGAGCGTAAGGCGCTGATTTTCGAGTATGTCGGTTTGATTGGTGTATTTGTCGGTTATGGCTTAGTGCAAAACGCAGAGTGGGCGGCAGCACTTTACGTGGTCGATCATTTGTTCTTTGCATTGGCACTAGCGATCAAAACTTACTTTCAGAAAATTGCAGATCCGGCTGACATGGCATCAACCGCTGGTGTCTCTTTCACCATCAATCATATTGCAGCGGTCGTTATTCCAGTGGTGTTTGGTGTGATTTGGTTGTCTTCTCCTGCAACGGTTTTCTATATTGGTGCAGTGATGGCCGTGGTTTCTCTAGCGCTATCTTTAAACATTCCGAAGAAACCTGAAGAGGGCAACGAAGTGCGAATGTTTAGCTGGCGCTAATGTTGGTCTCGATATTATGAAATAAGCAAAAAGCTCCAATAGTGATATTGGAGCTTTTTGTTTATGTGGGATATGTATATCTAATCCGCAAAATAGGTTTCACGCGGATCAGTTTCTTACGGTTTTTAATTCGGTACGCAGCTTGAAGATTCCCTTTGGTGCTTTGGTTAGCAGGATGCCGCAAAGTAGAGGAATCATCATTACAAGTGACTGTTCAGATAGAACCTCACCATTGATGTAACAAGAGATCAGTAGTGCAACCACAGGGAAAATTAGGAAGCCGATAGATGCTTGGAAAGGTGTCGAAACCTGACCTAATTTAAAGTAAGCAACAATGCCGCCAACACTCGCCACAAAGCCTAGGTAAACCACAGCAGAGATTGAATCCCAAGTGAAAGATTCAATATTCACGTTTTCACCTATAGCTGAAACAGCGAACAAGAATAGAGCTGCAATTAGGCTCGGTACGGCGTTGTAGGTTAGTACTTCAATGCCTTTGCAGTGCTTTTGAACCAGCACATACATCACTGCGTGAATCGCAACAGCAAGGCCTAAGCAAACCGTGCCAATTAGGTAGTCATCGCCACCCATCTGCATTTCATTACCAAGGATTAGACATAGGCTCACAACAGCAGCGATCAACCCGAATATCTGGTGCTTCGCTAGTCGTAGACCTAAGAATAAGCCAGACATCAACATCACAGCCACAGGCATGTTGGCGAAGATGATCGACGCTAAACCTGAAGAGATGTATTGCTCGCCATAGATCATCAACGTAAACGGAATCGCGAAATACATCAACGCAACAATAAGCAGCCATTGGCGCTTACCTTTAGGGAACAGCAGTGGTTGGTTGAAGACTTTCGCCAATACTGCAAGCAGAGGTGCTGCAAGTAAAAAGCGCAACGCAGTAGCAAAAATAGGTGGGATAGAATGCAATGCTACTTCCATCGCGAACCAAGTGGTTCCCCAAATTAAGCAAACAGAGACAAAAAGCAAAATAGTTAGCGACTTCGAATTCATGGTGACTACTCATTAATAATTATTTTAAATCATAGGCTTGTCGCGCCTTAATGACGTGGCACAGTATAGAAAGGTAGTCGGAGAAAAGTTTTGTCTTTTTATCTCTAATTTGAGTTTTTGTGGAAATTAAATCTCTAGTATGATTATTTTATAGAAAATAAATTCGCTTTAGATAGTTAAAGTAAAGTCATTGTTCTTTGTGAGGTTTAATTTAACTTAAGGAATGGTCAACTCAACGAGTATGGCTGTTGGGTTATTGCTGTTAGCGTAGCAACAAAAAACGCGCCCTTAATGAGGCGCGTTTTTGAGCAATACGTTTAAGAGGCTGCGTCTACTGCGTAACAGGCTTAACTTGTTTGGGTTGTCTTACCGCAAGGATAAGTTGTGGTAGCAGTGACATCACTATCATGCCGGTCATTAGTGAGTATTGTACTGCAGTGAATGATTCACCCATTAACACCATGCCTGTCACGATGCCAGCCACTGGGTTTGCGATTCCACCGAAGGTGAAATCAACCACCGACATACGTTGTAGCAACCACACATACATGCCGTAACCCAGCGCTGTGTTTAGGCCAATCACCCACACGAGTCCCATAGCATTACGAGTATCGAAATGAGTCACGGCATTAACATAAGGCTGCGGGTCGATGAATGCATGAACGCCAGACGCGACAGACAAAATCGTACCACCCAGAATCAACTGCCACGTTAATACCTTCCACCAGTGCATGCGGTTACCCAGTGACTTGGTAATGCTGCTGCCGATGACAATACACATTATTGCGGCGAACATTGCGCCTAAACCGATTGGGTTCAGAGCAATTTGGCTTGGGTTAAACAGTATCCACGCTAAGGTGATCAAGCCAATACCCGAAAGGGCCTGAATCAGATGCGGGCGCTGTTTTTTCACTACCCAGTGGAAGATCATCGCGAACACTGGCACAGAGATCATACCCACGCCAGAGATTGCCGAAGGCAGCGTTAGCGCCATCACGAAGATCAAGCCAAAGAAGGTCGCGATATTGATAAGGCCCAGTGTGAAAATGATTTGCCACTCGCCTTTTTTAGGCAGTGTTGGTTTTACTGCTAGCAATAACAAACCAGCAGGTAACGCACGCAAAGCACCCAATAATAATGGTGGCCACTCCTGTAGCGTAAATTGCGTCACTGCATAGGTTGTTCCCCAAAAGAACGCGGGGATCATTGCTAATAATATGTTCATTTAAAATATCTTTACGTTAAGATAACTATTGTGTGAACTGTATACTGAGAACTAGTGGTTGTAAAGTATCTTTATGTTAAACTAGTTTGAAGTAATCAGACTAACAACGGAGCGAGATTGCAAATGGATGCTATCGACCGCGTAGTAGAGCAATGGGCAAAGGAAAAGCCCGAACTAGATACTGAGCCTATGGCAATGATGGGTCGGATTATGCGTATTGCCAAGTATATGGAGACGCAAGTTGCCGAGCTTCATAAAAAATACGACATGAAGCTGGGTGAGTTTGATGTGCTGGCGACGTTGCGACGTTCTGGGAAGCCTTACCGACTGACGCCATCTGAACTGATTGGATCCATGATGCTGACATCTGGCGCGATGACCAATCGCCTTGATAAGCTAGAAGCCAAAGGGCTGATCAGTCGTGAACACAGCAAAGAAGACAGACGCAGCGTGAGTGTCCAGTTAACTAAAGATGGTCTTATTCTGATTGACCAAATGATGACTGAGCATGTTGAAACGCAGAAGAAGCTTGTGAAATCTCTGTCTGCGAGCCAGAAGAAAAATACTAACCAGCTGCTGAAAACATGGTTGAGTGCGTACGAGTAGTTTTTCTGATCTTCCTTTAGATTCAATAAAAAACCGAAGCCTAATCGCTTCGGTTTTTTTGTTCCTGTCTAAGAATTTCAAGTACAGAGAGTTAGCGAGTTAAGCTTGCAGCATCTCATCACTGAACAGTTCTGCGCAGCCAATACCATTAATGGCGCAGCTTTCATCAATGTCTGAAATGTCACCGCTGACCCCAATCGCGCCAAGTACCGTTTTGTCCTTATCTCGAATCAGTAGCCCCCCTGGTACTGGTACCATGTTTCCGTGTGCGAGCACGTTTACGGCGGAGATAAATGCTGGTCGATTATCAGCATCTTGGGCGAGTTTTCTAGAGGAACAACCCAGTGCGAGTGCTCCCCACGCTTTAGCAATCGCGATGTCTGGTCGCATCATGCTAGAGCCGTCTTGACGTTGCAGAGAAATCAGCTTGCCACCGCTGTCTAAGACGGCGACCGTCAAAGGTTCTGTGTGGATCTTGTTTCCTGCTTTTAAGGTGCCATCAATGATGGTTAACGCTTGTTGTAGAGTCAAACTTCCCATGTTATCTCCTAGTTTTTCAAGGGGCCGTGTACCAAGCTAAGTCAGCCAATCATTACGCTTGTTGTGAATATCATCGACTGATTCAGCTCGGTACAAGAGTCCTAACTGGACTCTTGTAATAGCCCATAGCTGGGTAAAGTTAGGAAGGCGGCGAACTCTTCGGCTGTAGAAAGTTGATAGAAAAGATCAGCTGTCTCTTCAAATCGACCAGCTGAATAGCGCGAGTCTCCGACTTCATGTTTTATCGTGTCTAACTCCTGGTAAAGCCAAGAGTGGAATAGTTGCTTGGTAAAGGTTTGGCCGTCATCAAGCGTGACGCCGTGGTGGATCCATTGCCAAATATTGGCTCTTGAGATCTCTGCGGTGGCGGCATCTTCCATTAGCCCGTAGATAGGCACACAACCGTAGCCTTGAATCCAAGCTTCGATGTAATACAGCGCGATGCGTATATTCTTACGTACTCCTACTTCGTCGCGACTGCCCTCACAAGGCTTTAGCAACGAGTCTGCATTGATCACATGCTCCGGGCTTTGAAAATCCATTTGGTTTACTTTGCCATCTAAGTGCTTATCAAAGATCGACATTGCCAAATCAACCAGTGCAGGGTGCGCGACCCATGTGCCGTCGTGTCCGTTCTGAGATTCTCTTTGCTTATCTTCGATAACCTTGGCGGTTACACGCGCCATTTCTTGCGGATCTTTCGCTGGAATAAAGGCCGACATACCACCCATCGCCAGTGCGCCGCGAGCATGACAAGTACGCACCAACAGTTGGCTATAGGCATTTAGAAACTCTTGATCCATGCCGATCCCGTGGCGGTCAGGCAGGATGCGGTCTTTATGGTTTTTCAGCGTTTTGATGTAGCTGAAGATGTAATCCCAACGGCCACAGTTCATTGCCACGATATGATCACGCATTGCGTACAAGATCTCTTCCATTTGGAATACGGCTGGAAGCGTCTCAATCAAAACCGTCGCACGAATGGTGCCTTTGGGTACGTGGAAATAGTTTTCGGTGAAGCTGAAAATATCGTCCCACCACTGTGCTTCTTCCATGCTCTCAAGCTTGGGAATGTAGTAGTAAACCCCTAAACCTTGTTGTGCTCGTGATTGATAGTTATGGAAAAAGTACAAGGCGAAGTCCATCAAGCAACCGCCGATAGGCTGATTGTTGAATTGGATGGATTGCTCAGGAAGGTGGATCCCTCGTGGGCGTGCGATCAGCAGTGCAGGATCGTCGTTTAATTGGTAACGCTTCTGCTTCTTCTCATCGAAGTAGCTAATGGTGCCAAGGTTGGCGTCTCTTAGGTTGATTTGCCCTTCGACCATATTGGCCCAAGTCGGGGAAGACGCATCTTCAAAACAACACATGAAGACTTTCGCGCCTGAGTTTAGCGCGTTGATCACCATTTTTCTTTCGATAGGGCCGGTGATCTCTACGCGGCGATCCAGTAGCTCTGGTGGCGGTGTTGCTACCTTCCACTCTTTATTCTGACGAATGGAGATGGTGTCCTTTCTGAAATTGGGTAACTCGCCGTTGTCATATTGAGCTTGTTTTATGTCGCGGTCATTTAGCAGGGTATGACGGCGATCTCCAAACTTATTAACAAGGGCTTCTAAGAACTTTAATGCATCTTTAGACAAGATCTCTTTGTACTCGGAGTTGTCCATATTCCCGAGTACCTGCATACACTGTACTTCTTCTCTCTCTTTTACGTCATTCATCATTGTTGTCTCCTTTGAACAATACGATGTAACTTTGTATACAAAATGCTCTTTTTAAGGATATTTATATTGTAGAAATTGTAAACAAGCAAACGGTATTTAACATTTATTTATCATTTGGTCTTTTTGTAATTTATTTTTACGTAAAGATATTTTATGTAAAGCAATGAATTGTAAGCTTTTCAGGATGAGTGCGTACTTAATGTGATGGGTTGATGTAACAAAATTGTTTCATTCTGGGGTTGATAAATAGCGAGGATGGTTCATAGTACACAAAAGTTAGTTTAATTGTATACAATCTGAACTGGAGGTTCGAATGGCAATTATGAAAGCGATTGATGCAGCGGTAGAAGTGCTTAAACGTGAAGGTGTAGACATCGCATTTGGTGTTCCCGGCGCAGCAATAAACCCTATGTATGCGGCTATGAAAAAGCTCGGAGGAATCGACCACGTCTTAGCTCGTCACGTAGAGGGTGCATCCCATATGGCTGAAGGGTACACACGTACCAATCAAGGCAATATAGGTGTGTGTATTGGTACTTCTGGTCCTGCGGGAACGGACATGATCACGGGTCTTTATTCTGCGTCTGCTGATTCGATTCCAATTCTATGTATCACAGGCCAAGCGCCCCGTGCTCGTCTTCATAAAGAAGATTTCCAAGCGGTCGACATTGAATCTATCGCTAAACCAGTCACTAAATGGGCAACCACGGTGCTGGAACCTGCACAAGTGCCACGCGCATTTCAAAAAGCCTTTCATTTGATGCGTTCGGGTCGCCCGGGGCCAATCCTGATAGATCTACCGATTGATGTTCAGCTGGCTGAGATTGAGTTTGATATCGATACCTATGAACCGCTAGAACCTTACAAACCGCAAGCAACTCGCGCGCAGGTTGAGAAAGCATTAACCATGATGTCTCAATCGGAGAAACCGCTGATTGTATCGGGCGGTGGCGTGATTAATGCTGGTGCGTCTGAATTGTTGCAACAGTTTGCCGAGATCACTGGAGTTCCTGTGATTCCAACCTTGATGGGTTGGGGCTCGATCCCAGATGATCATGAATTAATGGCAGGCATGGTAGGGCTACAAACGTCTCACCGTTACGGCAACGAAACCATGCTCAACTCTGACTTTGTGTTTGGTGTCGGTAACCGATGGGCAAACCGTCATACCGGCTCTGTCGATGTTTACACTGAAGGCCGAAAGTTTGTTCACGTTGATATTGAACCAACCCAAATCGGCCGCGTGTTCTGCCCAGATTTAGGCATAGTCTCTGATGCCAAGGCAGCGCTAGAGCTAATGGTTGAAGTGGCACAAGAGTGGCGTGACGCTGGCAAACTGCTGAACCGAAATGCATGGGCAAGTGAGTGTCAGGAACGCAAGTCGACCATGCTGCGTAAAACCAATTTCGATGAAGCGCCAATGAAACCGATGCGTGTTTATGAAGAGATGAACAAGGCATTTGGTCGTGACACTTGTTATGTGAGCACCATTGGTTTGTCGCAAATTGCTGCCGCTCAGTTCCTACATGTTTATAAGCCGCGTAATTGGATCAACTGTGGTCAAGCTGGCCCATTGGGTTGGACAACACCAGCCGCATTGGGTGTACGAGCGGCCGATCCAAATCGCGACATTGTCGCTATCTCTGGTGACTATGATTTCCAATTCATGATTGAAGAACTGGCCGTCGGCGCGCAATTCAATCTGCCATACATTCATGTGTTGGTGAACAACTCGTATCTAGGTTTGATTCGCCAAGCACAGCGCCAATTTGATATCGACTATTGTGTACAACTGGCGTTCGATAACCAGAATGCACCAGAGCTTGAAGGCTACGGTGTTGACCATGTTGCCGTTGTTGAAGGCCTAGGTTGTAAGGCAATTCGAGTTCGTGAACCAGAGCAAATTGCGGCAGCGTTTGAGCAAGCCAAAGAGCTGATGAACAAGCACAAGGTGCCAGTGGTCGTTGAGCTGATTCTTGAGCGAGTAACCAACATTGCGATGGGCGTAGAGATCAATGCCATCAACGAATTTGAGCCACTTGCCGAAAGCCGTGGCGATGCCCCAACAGCGTTAGCGTACAAGTAATCATTAAGTCATGTGTATACGTAGAGCTGAGGTTTAGCTCTACGGAAAGTCTCCAAGAAATCGGAGCCTTACTAAGCAACCGTAGCTCCATCAAATAACCGTTGCTTCACTAAACAGTCATAGTTTCACCAAATAAAGAATAAGGACAGAGTCATGGCAAAATTTGCAGCAAACTTGTCAATGTTATTCACGGAAGTTGATTTTATGGATCGCTTTGAAGCTGCCGCAGAAGCGGGCTTTCAAGGTGTCGAATACCTTTTCCCATATGCCTTTGATGCGGATGAGATTAAACAAAAGCTCGAGGCTAACAACCTAGAGCAAGTGCTATTTAACTTGCCTGCGGGTGATTGGGACGCTGGCGACCGCGGTATCGCGGTAGACCCAGCAAGAGTTGAAGAGTTTCAAGCGGGTGTACCTAAAGCCATCGCTTACGCAAAATCGCTCGGCTGTGCTCAAGTGAATTGCTTGGCCGGGATTGTTCCACAAGGTGTGACCCAACAAGACGCGCAATCAGCGTTTGTGATTAACCTGCATTACGCGGCGAACGCGCTAGCAGCAGAAGGCATCAGCTTAGTGATAGAAGCGATCAATACCCGCGATATTCCGGGCTTCTTCTTGAATACCACAGAGCAAGCTAAAGCGATCATCAAAGAGGTAGGGAGCGATAACCTTTCTATCCAATACGATATTTATCATATGCAAATTATGGAAGGCGATCTTACGCCGACCATGCAACAGAACATTGGTCAAATTGCACACGTGCAACTGGCGGATAACCCAGGCCGACACGAACCGGGTACTGGCGAAATCAACTACCCATTCGTGCTCAACTATCTTGATGAGCTTGGTTATCAAGGCTGGGTGGGCTGCGAATATAAACCTAAAACGACAACGACAGAAGGCCTTGGTTGGCTGCACCAGTACCGTTAATTGCGTCTGGTAACCCTCAAACGTTAAGGAGAACAACATGTCTAAAATTGCATTTATCGGAACTGGCATCATGGGTAAACCTATGGCGAGTAACCTTCAAAAAGCAGGTCACGATTTGATTCTGTCTGATCACTTTAATGCAGCACCTGCTGATCTTGTGGCAGCGGGCGCAACGGTCTGTCATTCACCCGCGGAAGCGGCTGAAGCAGCAGATATCATTATCTTAATGGTGCCGAATACCCCTCAAGTAGAAGACGTCCTGTTTGGTGACAATGGCGTCGAGCAAGGCCTTACCGCCGGTGGCGCTGCTGGAAAACTGGTTATCGATATGAGTTCAATCTCACCAATCGCAACCAAAGCGATTGCAGCGCGAATCAATGAAGGTGGTGCTTCATACCTTGATGCACCGGTATCAGGTGGCGAAGTAGGCGCTATTAATGCAGCGCTGACTATCATGGTGGGCGGTGAGCAAGACGCCTTTGACAAAGCACGTCCGCTATTTGAAATCATGGGTAAGAATATTACGCTGGTGGGCGACAACGGTGCGGGTCAAACCTGTAAGGTGGCGAACCAGATCATTGTTGCTCTGAATATCGAAGCCGTGTCTGAGGCGTTAGTCTTTGCTTCGAAAGCAGGTGCTGATCCAGCACGCGTACGTCAGGCGCTATTAGGTGGCTTTGCTAACTCTAAGATCTTGGAAGTGCATGGCGAGCGTATGGTTGAAGGCACATTTGATCCTGGCTTTAGAATCTCACTTCACCAGAAAGACCTGAATCTTGCGCTAACGGGCGCACAAGAGCTAGGGGTTGCACTGCCGAATACGGCAAATGCACAAGAGCTATTTGGCGAGTGTGCCGAAATGGGCGGCGAAGGTTGGGATCACTCTGCGCTTATCCAGGCGATTGAGAAACGTTCTGATCACTCGATTCGTTAATCTAGTTAACGGTTTGTCCGTTTAGTGGTTAGTCAATCAACCGATTATCCGTTAATTAATTAGGGCTGCTATCGATGCGTAGCCCAACAGTTTGTTTATAAATCGCGTAGTTTCGTCTCCTTTTATACGCGTTCCTGATACAGGGCAGAGGTTGAAGTTGTTCCTTTCCAACTTGATCTTAGCAGGCACCCTTTGGCCTTGTATTGGGGTTCTTTTTTTCTCCGTCAACTAAGGAGTGGCTGATGGACATTGATGCTAAGCAGTTTCTGCAAACCCTTTTCTCAAGTGCTGTTAATCAGGCGCTACCTAAAAATCACATCGAACCTTTTCTTCCTCAAGACATTTTTTATCGCTCTGCTAACCAAGCTGGGCGAACTGTCGTTATCGGGGCAGGAAAAGCAGCCGCGTCGATGGCCGCCGAGCTGGAAGCGGTTTGGCAGGCAAAGAAACAACAAGACCTTGCACTGCGTGACCTTGAAGGCTTGGTGGTGACTCGTTATGAGCACACCGCCCCTTGCGAACACATTGAGGTGATTGAAGCAGCGCACCCCGTGCCAGATGCGATGGGCTTAGAAGTGAGCCAACGTATGCTGCAATTGGTGAGTAGCTTGAGCGCAGATGACACGGTTATTTGCCTACTGTCGGGTGGCGGTTCCGCTTTGCTAAGTCTGCCCGGTGGCGACATCAGCTTGGCGGAGAAGCAACAAATAAATAAAGCGCTGCTCAAATCAGGCGCCGCTATTGATGAGATGAATTGTGTTCGCAAACATCTATCTTCGATAAAAGGGGGGCGACTAGCAAAAGCCGCGTATCCTGCAAGGGTTGTGTCACTGGCGATTTCAGATGTGCCGGGCGATGACATCAGTGTGATTGCCTCTGGCCCAACCGTACCCGACACCACCACGCGTTTTGATGCGATGGCAATTTTAGAGCGTTACCAAATAGAAACACCACGCACGGCATTTGAATGGTTAAATAATCCAGAGTCAGAAACCGTAAAGCCAGATGACGTATGTTGGAAGAACGCGGAGCACCATATTATCGCGACACCAATGTCGGCATTGGAATCCGCTGCTGCAGAAGCTGAAGGCTTGGGTATTCCCGCTTATGTGTTGAGTGATTGCATAGAGGGAGAAGCGCGAGATGTCGCGAAGGTGCATGCTGCGCTAGTCAAACAAGTGGCTAATAACAAGCACCCATTTGAGACGCCTTGCGTGATACTTTCCGGCGGGGAAACCACGGTAACCGTTAAAGGGAATGGTCGCGGTGGGCGTAACTGTGAGTTCTTGTTGAGCTTGTATAACGAGCTTAAAGGCCAAGACAACATATTTGCATTGGCTGCTGATACCGACGGGATTGATGGTGTTGAAGACAATGCGGGAGCATGGATCGCGCCTCAAACATGGCAACTAGGTTCGAGCCTGTCGCTTAAAGCGCAAGACTATCTCGATGCGAACAACAGCTACGATTTTTTCAAGCAAGTCGATGTGCTTCTAACCACGGGGCCAACGCTGACCAATGTGAATGACTTCCGCGCGATATTGATTCTTTAACTTGAACAGTTCAAAAACACGGTATGGAATGGTCGCTTCTTAACAAATAGAGCGGCCATTTTATTGTTATCAATGCGGTGACCTTGAGTTCTGAGATTATCTTCTGGACTAATGAAGCACGTTGATTACTATGATTTTAGTAACGAGCTGTAAAGGATGCAATATGTCTAGGATCAGACAAAAGAATCAAGATTTAATCATCGAAGTCGCGTGTGAACAATTCGCCACTCATGGTTATGCCGCAACAAAAATGGCTGATATCGCAAAAGCGGCCGACATTCCCAAACCCAACGTCTTCTACTATTTCAGCTCAAAAGATAAGCTCTACAACGCTGTGCTTGAAACCGTCACTCAGCCTTTACTAGAAGCGTCTCGTCCGATTGAAGAGTTGAGCGATCCTGTTGAAGCCTTGTCTCAATATATTCAAACCAAGCTGATCATTTCTCGCGATCATCCACATGCCTCTAAGGTATTTGCCAATGAAGTGATGTCTGGCGCTAAAGTATTGCCGAAAGAGATTGGTGACGAGCTGTATAAGCAATCCCAGATGATTCTTGATAAGTTCTCGACATGGTCGGCGCAGGGCCTAATGGACGATGTTCCCGCTCATCACCTGATGTTTACCATCTGGGCGGCAACTCAAACCTACGCCGATTTTGGCTGGCAGATTTGCAGCGTGATGCAGAAGGACCAACTCGATGATAAAGACTATGCCGATGCCGCTCAGTTCATCACACAGTTAGTGATTAAAGGCTGTGGTGTGAAAAGCTAATGTTGTTTGAACGTTTATCTAGGTGTGTGAGTGACTATAAGCACAGAACCTCTTTTGTGACCTGTTGTGCAATAACTCATTTATCTTGAATTCGGTTCGATTAGGTATGCCATTTTATTTAAATGACAGGTTATAGTATCGCGAAAATTGGCGGCACTTACTCTTCTGAAAAGCGAAAAGCTGGAAACTTATAGATGAAGCCGCTAACAATATTACACGCACAACATTAAGGTTTAGCAATGACGCTTAAAAGCTTGGCATGCACCATCAGCGCAGTTCTGCTTGCAGGTTGCGGTTCAACGGTCGCGACGCAAACATACAACGCTGATCTGATCATCACCAACGGACAGGTTCTCACCATCAATTCAGAAATGGATGTGATTGAAGATGGTGTTGTTGTAGTGAAAAACGACCAGATCATCGCAGTCGGTACCGAGGATTTAATGACTCAATATCGCGCAGAAAAAGTGATTGATGCTCAAGATGGAATCGTCATGCCGGGTATGGTGAACGCGCACAACCATTTACCGATGATCGCGTTTCGTGGCTTAGGGGAAGAGGGTATTTCGAATCGTCTGTTCGCTTACTTCTTCCCTCTAGAAGCCGAAAAGCTAAGCCGTGAACTGATTTACAACGCAACCAAGCTTGGCTCTATCGAACTAGCACAAAGCGGTGTAACCACTTATGCCGATATGTATTACCACATGGATGAAATGGCCAAGGCGACCAAAGAAGTCGGCTTACGCGCTGTGCTCGGCGAAACCGTGATTAAGTTCCCAGTGGTCGATGCCAAAGAACCTTACGGCGGCATTGAATACGCCAAAGGCTTTATCGAACAATACAAAAACGATGAGCTAATCACGCCTGCTTATGCGCCACATGCGGTGTACACCGTGAGCAAAGATAAGCTGCAAGAAATCAACAAGCTGTCTGCTCAATACGATGTGCCGGTGCTGATTCACGTTGCTGAATTCCCAAATGAAGAGAAACGCATCAAAGATGAAACTAAGGCAACATCGCCAGTCGAATACATGGATGAAATTGGTGTGCTGGACGAGCGCGTAGTCATTGCTCACGGTATCCATCTTTCGGAGAACGATCAAAAGCTTCTAAAGCAAGCTGACGCAGGGATCTCATACAACCCAATGGCGAACGCTAAAGGTGCAACTGGCATCGCACCAGCATGGGATATGTACCGTGCTGACATGCGAGTAGGCTTAGGAACAGATGGCCCAATGAGCTCTAACCAAGTCGATATCATGCGCACATTAAGCTACGCAGCGAACATGCAACGTTTAAAGCATTCTGACCGCACTATCATGATTCCTGAGCAAGTTATCGAGATGGCGACATTAGGTGGCGCGAAAGCCCTACACATGGAAGATCAAATCGGTTCTCTTGAAGCAGGTAAGAAGGCAGACATCGTGATTGTAGAGACAACATCAGCGAACATGATGCCAAATTACGACCCTTACGCGACCTTGGTTTACCAAGCGAACCCAAGCAACATCGACACGACGATTGTGAACGGCCAAATCGTAATGGAAAACCGTGTAATGCAAACCGTTCAACTGGATGAAATCCGCCAAAGCGTCGATGAGTTTGAAACAGATATCAAAGCCTTTGCCAAAGAGCTTTCTAAGAAGGCGATTAAGTCGAAGAGCTTGATGGATTAAGATGTAAATCGGTTTCTAAAAATCGAACTGAATGAACAAGGCCGACATCACGTCGGCCTTTTTTCGCTTTTCTAGTTAGAGAGTATTTAATTATTCATCGCCAGTTTACCTAGCTTCATTGCAGCTGCATGGTGGCGGTGCATCAGTTGCTCCATGTCTACTCCAATTACTGCTCCATCGTTAACTCGCCATTTTCCGGCTACCATCACTTTATCCGCTTGTTGAGCTCCACAAAGTAGTAGTGCAGCCAGTGGATCGTGGCTGCCAGAGAAACGAATATCGTCAAGTTTGAACATCGCGATGTCGGCTTGTTTACCGACCTCTAGTGTACCGATATCCGTTCTACCCATTGCGCGTGCCGATCCTGACGTTGCCCAGCGCAGCGCGTCGAAGTGTGAAACATTGGCAGAGCCATATTGCAGGCGTTGTAGATACATCGCCATACGTACTTCGGCAATCATGTTCGAACCGTCATTGGAGGCCGAACCATCAACACCTAGCCCGACTTTTACGCCAGCGGCTTCAAGGTCGTTGTTCTTACAAATACCGGAAGCCAGCATCATGTTGGACGTCGGGCAGTGGCTGATGCCAATGCCTGCTTTACCCAAGCGCTTGATCTCTTCTGGGTTGAAGTGAATGCCGTGTGCAAGCCAAGTGCGTTCATTCAGCCAGCCCACATCTTCTAGGTAATCGACAGGGCGTAGACCGAACTTCTCGATACAGAAGTCCTCTTCATCGAGCGTTTCGCATAGGTGAGTGTGCATCATCACGTTCTCACGCTCACTGATCTTGGCGGTCTCTTTCATTAGATCGGTGGTGACCGAGAACGGCGAACAAGGCGCGAGTGCGATTTGAATCATCGCCCCTTCATCGCGCTGGTGGTAATCGCGAATCAAGCGTTGGCTGTCATCTATAATGGTTTGTTCGGTTTGAATGGTGTGTCGTGGAGGTAGCCCACCTTCATCTTCCCCTAGGCTCATGGAGCCGCGCGTAAATATCGCTCTCACGCCAAGCTTCTCTGCCGCCTCGACTTGTAAATCGATGGCGTTCTCTAGCCCGTTAGGTAGCAAGTAATGATGATCTGACGCTGTGGTGCAGCCCGACATCATTAACTCAACTAGCGCCAGCTCTGTAGCTAGGCTCATCATCTCTGAGTCGAGATTGGCCCAAACTGGATAGAGGCTTTGTAGCCAATGGAAGAGTTCTTTATTCAGTGCGCGGGGGTAGGCACGCGTTAGGGTTTGATAGAAGTGGTGGTGCGCATTGATAAGCCCAGGAGTCACAACATGACGAGAGGCGTCGACGCTGTAATCTACGGGTAAGGTTGGCTCTTTGTGTTTGCTAACCAGCTCAATGATTTTATTACCTTTAATGACAATACCGCCTTCTGCATCAGCTAGTGAGCCAGTGTAGATTGCGAGAGGATTCTTAATCCAGATGGTTTCCATTCATAGTAGTCCTTAGCCATCTCAGCCTTTTCAGGGAAGAGGGTCTTTGTTGGTATTTGCTGTTGATAGATAAATTCGAATCAGGGGCGTTAAAACGTTCAATGTTCTAATCATTCCCTGATTCTGTGAAAATCGGCTTACGTTAGTCAGTGAACCAGTTAGTTCGTTTTTGGCTCAGGGTTTTCTGATGCCGCTTGAACATCTGCTTCTGTGCTTGCTTGCTGAATCTCTAATTGGTCGTTTGACTGTAACTCTTCTTCAGCTTGTTCTTTCATTTCTAATTCAACTTGCGCTTGGCTTTCGGCCAGCGCTTCTTGCTCTTCTGCTCGTGAAGATTTCGGCAACACAAGGTTTAGAAGAACCGTCATGATAGTACCGGTAGTGATGCCAGAGTGAAGAAAGTTCGCAAGGTCATGCGGCAAGTGTTGCAGCAATCTTGGTTCGAAAGTGACGGCTAAGCCAGACGCTAAACCAACACAGATTACCAAGGCATTTCGCTTGGTGTCTGCGGCTTTGATCAACATGCGGATACCCGCGTAGGCAATCATACCGAACATCACGAAACCCACACCACCCAAAACAGGTTTCGGAATCGTGACGGCAATGGCGGCTAATTTCGGGAATAAGCCGCCTAAAATCAGAAAACCACCGGTTGCAGCCACAACATAGCGACTTGCTACACCTGTGATACCCACAATACCGACGTTTTGACTGAATGATGCCAGTGGCATTGCCGTTAAAATTGAAGATAAGGTACTGCCAAGGCCATCGCCTAGAAGACCACGTTTTAAGTCTTTACCGCTGACTTGGGTTTGGCAGTTGTTGCCTAATGCCATGAAGTCCCCCGTTGCTTCGGCGATAACCACGATGTACACCAAGCTCATACTGATGATGGCACTCGCAGAAAAGGTAAAGCCATATTTGAAGGGCTCAGGACCACCAACCCAAGCGGCAGAGCTGATTTGCTCAAGGTCGACCATGCCGAGTGATAGCGCCACAATGTAACCGCCCGCTAAACCAATCACGATGGCCGAAGCGGCAACCGCGCCTTTACAGTAAACCGATACGCCAACCACAATCCCCAAAGAGATCAGTGCTAGAAACAGCTTTGGCAGCGTGGCGAATTGTTCTGTGTTGGCAGGAGAGTCTCCGACCCAGTTCATGGCAACCGGTAAAATGGTTAAGCCGATTAAGGTAACCACTACACCACTTACCACGGTTGGGAACAGTTTCCGAACCTTGTCCATATAGAAGCTGGCACCAATCACCACGAACGAGCCGATAAGCGCTGAGCCCATGATTGCGGCGACACCGCCTTCGTTGCCGATTGAAATGGCGACGCCCAAAAAGGCAAAGCTCGAACCCATCACCACGGGCAATCGAATACCGACAGGGCCGAAACCAAGACATTGAGCGACGGTCACAATACCTGACGCCAGCAGCGCAGCATTGATCAGCGAAACGATCTCGGTGTTAGGCAAGCCAATTGACGCGCCGACAATAAGGGGAACAGCGACGATGCCACCAATCGAGGCGAGCATGTGCTGTAATGCGAGTAGGAAGGTTAAGCCGTGAGGCGGTCTTTCATTTAGGGTGTACAGAAGTTTCATTTGATATTCCTCTGCCTGTGTTTCCGTTTACAGGCGATTGGCGGTCAAATAATGACTTCTACAAACTGCGTAGGGTCATAAAAAAGGTGCGCTAACCGTGCGGATATGTGTGTGTTCCGCTGTTTAGCACAACTAGCTTTTTCTTAAAAATGTTGTTCTAGCATGTGTCTTGATAGCTCGGCCTGCGAACAGGCCAAGCGATAGTTACGTTGGGTGATTAACCGATGAACACGAGCTTCGCGACAAAAATGGCGGCTAAGAAGTACATCGAAATTGAGACGTCTTTTGTTTTACCTGTCGCCAGTTTCAACACGGTGTAGGTAATGAAACCCAGTGCGATACCATTCGCGATAGAGAAGGTCAGAGGCATCATTAACGCTGTAATGGCTGCGGGAGCACCGTTGGTGAAGTCTTTCCAGTCAACGTGTTGCATGCTGCTCATCATCACGAACGCTACGTAAATTAACGCGCCAGAGGTTGCGTAAGCTGGGATCATGCCTGCAAGTGGCGATAGGAAAATTGCCGCTAAGAACAACACACCAACCACAATTGCAGATAGGCCAGTTCGTGCGCCGGCTGCAACGCCCGCTGCACTTTCTACGTAACTGGTTACTGGCGGACAACCCACACACGCACCTGCCACACTTGAGATACTGTCGGCTTTGAGCGCTTTGCTTAGGCCTTCAATTTTTCCCGTTTCAGGGTTAGTTAGGTTTGCACGCTCAGCCACGCCCATCAAAGTACCCGCGGTATCGAACATGTTTACAAAAAGGAAAGCCAAGATAACGCTGATCATTGAAACATCGAGAGCGCCCATAATGTCCATTTTTAGGAACGTAGGCGCTAAGCTTGGTGGCGCCGCGAAGAAGCCGTTGTAATGCACTAAGCCAAGCATCATGCCGACGAGCGTTACACTCAAAATACCGATTAACACCGCACCAAATACTTTACGCTCACTGAGTACCGCGATGATCAAGAAGGCGATAGCGGCCAGTAGAGCTTCAGGTTTAGTAAAATCCCCTAAAGAAACCAAAGTCGCTGGATTTTCGACGACGATGCCCGCTGTTTTAAGGCCAATTAGACCTAAAAATAGGCCAACACCCGCTGTCATGGCATAACGCAGACTCACCGGAATACTTTCGATTATCCATTGGCGAACCTTGTAGAAACTCATCCCGACGAACAAGATGCCGGAGATAAACACTGCACCTAACGCCACTTCCCAGGTGTAGCCCATTTCGCTTACTACCGTGAATGAGAAGAAGGCATTCAAGCCCATGCCCGGTGCAAGGCCGACAGGCCAGTTCGCAAATAGTCCCATTAACAAACAACCGATCGCAGCACCAATACAGGTTGCGACGAATACCGCCCCTGCATCCATACCCGATGCGGCCATAATTTGTGGGTTAACGAAGATGATGTAAGCCATAGTGGCGAAGGTAGTCACACCCCCCATTAATTCATCTTTCACGCTGCTTCCGTGGGCCTTAATTTTAAAGAGTTTCTCTAAAATTCCGTTATTCGCGTCTTGGTTGAGTATTTCTGTTTTACTCTCACTCATGTCAGCAAGTCCTTTTATGTTGTGATCCATTTATTGAATACAGCGAGATTTCAATATTAAGTTTTAAGGTTTTTTCCTAGCCGCTATTTCTTTAGCTATCAGTTGATTAGTCATCAACTCTCTAACTAATAACGTTGTTAGTATTTTTATATGAGCGTGTTTAGTGAGCGCGCATCATTTTAGATGCACGCACGAATCTGTTTATTATTCGATGGTTGAGCCTAGTTCTAAGTGCTAGGACACGGGACTAACTGCCCCGATAGGTTGAGAAACTGTAAGGCGAGACGAGAAGAGGAACGTGATAATGCGCGTCTGGATCATCTAAGCCGAAACGAATGACCACATCATCTAGGAAAGGCACGCCATCCAATTCCACACCTTTGCTTTTGTAATAATCCGCAACGTAGAACACCAATTGATATTTCCCCGGTCGGAAATCATTCCCTGCCAGAATCGGCGCATCGGTTCGGCCATCGGAGTTGGTGATCACCGTCGCCAGCTTTTCTGTTGAGCCGTCATTGACCTTATAAAGCTCTACCTTGATCTCTGCACCCGGTAAGCCGTGCGTGGTGTCTAATACGTGTGTTGTTAGTCTTCCCATAGTCCTTTAATAGCGCTTTTGGCGCTCCTCTGTTCCGTGGTTTATCTGTCTGTTTCGACCTTGCAAAGAATGCAACTGGTCACTTTGTTATCACTAACTATGTACGAACTGTACACAATTAGTAAAGCTAATTGTTGGAAAAATGTTAACCATTGTGTCGTTTTTTCTGAATTTATAGATCCTGATTATCGTTTTTTGGTGAGGTTGTGATTTGTTAAGTTATTGTTTTTAAATTACAAAAGTAACAAAATTTAACTTGAATAACAAAATCTTTACATTGAGATAAATAATTGTATACAATAAATGTACAGGGGTAAGGTTACTCGGTTTTGAAATAACCAATAGCGGAATCACCAATAGAAGAATCATATTGATGAACCAGCTAAAGAGCGGCTAAGCCAACCACTTATGTTAGGAGTACTTGGATGAATAAGGATTATTCAAGAAATTTGATCGGTTACGGAGCTAACCCTCCAAACCCTCAATGGCCAGGTAATGCGCGCGTCGCGGTTTCTTTTGTATTGAACTATGAAGAGGGCGGTGAGCGTTGTTTGTTACATGGAGACGACGAGTCTGAAGCTTTTCTTTCAGAGATCCCGTCAGCACAGCCGATCAAAGGCGAACGTCACATGAGCATGGAATCCATCTATGAATATGGTAGCCGTGCGGGTGTATGGCGTGTTCTTCGCTTGTTCGATGAATATGAAATCCCACTGACCGTCTTTGCGGTTGCAATGGCGATTGAGCGTCACCCAGACGTTGCTAAAGCCATGGTCGAAGCGGGGCACGAAATCTGTAGCCACGGTTATCGCTGGATAGACTATCAATACATTGATGAGTCTGAAGAGCGCGACCACATGACCAAAGCGATTGAGATCATCCAACAAGTGACGGGTCAACGCCCACAAGGTTGGTATACAGGTCGAACGGGTCCAAATACGCGTCGCTTGGTTGCAGAAGAGGGCGGTTTTCTTTATGACTCGGATGCCTACGATGATGACCTGCCTTATTGGCACACCGAAACCGGTCATCCACAATTGGTGATCCCTTACACACTCGATGTGAACGACATGCGTTTTTCAACCGCGCAAGGCTTCAACTCGGGTGAGCAGTTCTTCCAATATCTGAAAGACACGTTTGACACCCTTTATATGGAAGGCGAAACCGCACCGAAAATGATGTCGGTTGGGTTGCATTGTCGTCTGATTGGTCGCCCCGGTCGTATTGCTGCGTTAAGACGTTTCTTAGACTACGTAAAACAGCACGACAGCGTGTGGTTATGTCGTCGAATCGATATCGCCAACCACTGGCACCAACATCATCCATATCAACCAAATAACGCTATTCATCAACAGCAAAAGTAGCAGTGAAGCAAGGAGGCTTAACGTGACTGAATTTCGATCATGCCAACCAACAACCATGGACCGCGATACCTTTGTCGCTCACTTTGCTGATGTCTACGAACACAGCCCGTGGGTTGCAGAAGTGGTGTATGACCAAGGTTTGAATGCCGAAGACGACCATATCGAGAGTCTTCATCTGAAAATGGCATCGACCTTGTTAAGTGCAGACCAAGGCAAACAGTTGGCTTTGATCAACGCTCACCCGGATTTAGCTGGTCGAGCAGCAGTAAACGGCGAACTCACCGAGTCGTCGACCAAAGAACAAGCGGGGGCGGGCATCGACCAGTGCAACGCCGAAGAATTTGAAAAATTCACTTCTTACAACAACAGCTACAAAAGTCGCTTCAATTTCCCTTTTATCATGGCGGTGAAGGGAGCCAATCGTTACCAAATTCTTGAGTCGTTCGAGATGCGATTAGGAAATGATAGTGAAACTGAGTTTGCTACGGCGATTCAAGAGATCAACAAGATAGCGATGTTTCGTCTCTGGGATATGTAAGTTAACGGAGTTAACAGCTATCTCAGCCCAGTCTTAGTGCGCTAAGAGCACGCTTTATAAGCGAATAAACCACTAAGTTCTCATTTTATTATTACTTGATTAATTGGATAGGATTACACGGACATGACCCAAACATTTGAACAATACATAAACCTTGCAGACGAAAAACTCGGTGCAGAAGCTACCTTTGCTACCGACGATTTTTTCGCGGATAAAAGCCGTCTTCTCAGCCACGCAGCCCCAGAGTGGAAAGACGACTTATACGACGATAACGGCAAGTGGATGGACGGCTGGGAAAGCAGACGCAAACGCGGTGAAGGTTACGACTACTGTGTCGTTCGCCTTGGCCTAGCTGGCACCATTGCTGGCGTTGATATTGATACCTCATTCTTCACAGGTAACTTCCCACCTTCGGCATCAATTGACGCGTGTTATTCACCACAAGGTGAGCCAACTGACTCAACAGAGTGGCAAGAAATTCTGCCTTCAATGGCACTACAAGGTGATCATCATCATCTTGAAGCGATTGAAAGCGACCAAGTATTTACGCACCTACGTTTGAACATCTATCCAGACGGCGGTGTCGCTCGCCTACGTGTTTATGGCCGACCAAGTGTGGATTGGGAAGCAATAGATTCTCAGCAACAAGTTGACCTAGCATCGGTTGAACACGGTGGCCGAGCATTGGCATGTAGCGATGAGCACTACGGCAACAAAGCCAACATCTTAGGCCCAGGCCGCGGTGAAAACATGGGTGACGGTTGGGAAACAGCGCGTCGTCGTACACCGGGTAACGACTGGGTAATTGTGGCATTAGGCCACCCAGGTAACATCGAACGTATCGTTGTTGATACGGCCCACTTCAAAGGTAACTACCCTGACAGCTGCTCAATTCAAGCTGCTTACGTGAAAGGTGGTACCGACGACCAAGTAGAAACACAAAGCCTATTCTGGCGTGAACTGTTGCCTGCACAAAAGCTGCAAGCGCACGAAATTCACGAATTCATTTCTGAGGTAAACGACCTTGGTGCGATTACCCACGTACGTGCAAACATATTCCCAGATGGTGGTATCAGCCGTTTGCGTCTGTTTGGTACGAAAGCGAAATAGGTAAGGAAATGAGTATGAGTAATGGAATACGTCGTTTATCCATCGAACCGTTAACCAAGCAAGCTTTTGCAGAGTTTGGCGATGTTATCGAGTCCGATAATAGTGATTTCTTCATGATCAACAGTGGATCAACACGTCGCTACCACAAGCTAGCGACAACGGATGTGCAAGACCAAGACGGAGAAGCGATCATCAGCATCTTCCAAGCCACACCGTTGAGCTACCCACTGACCATCAAAATGTTAGAGCGTCATCCACTTGGCTCTCAGGCATTCATTCCATTACTTGGTCAACCCTATTTAATTGTTGTTGCGCCAAAAGGCGACGATCCAACATTAGCCAATAGCCGAGCTTTCTTGAGCAACGGCCGTCAAGGAGTGAACTATCACAAAGGGGTGTGGCATCACCCAGTTCTCGCCCTCACCGATCAAGACCAGTTCTTGATCGTCGATAGAGGCGGCGAAGGGCATAACTGTGACGAAGTTTATTTCGACAGCGACCGAGTGGCATTGCATTTGGACGACTTGCCAACGGACGACAATAAGGAAGAGCAACGCTTAGCTAAAGCGTTGTGATACAGGAGTTTATTATGGATCCGCATATTACAGAATGGTTGAATCTAGCAATACGCTGGGCTCACATGATTGTTGGTGTTGCGTGGATAGGCGCATCATTTTACTTTGTTTGGTTAGAGAACAACCTTAACCGAGTAAACCCAAAAACGGGCCTTTCAGGCGACTTATGGGCAATTCACGGCGGTGGTATTTATCACCTAGAAAAATACAAACTTGCGCCACCCGAGATGCCAGAGCACCTACACTGGTTCAAATGGGAAGCCTACTTCACGTGGATCACCGGTGTGTGTCTACTGGGTGTGGTTTACTACCTCAACGCGGAGATTTACCTGATTGCACCGGGCTCTGGCCTTGATTCAACAACCGCAATCGCGATTGGTATTGGTTCATTCGTTGCCGGCTGGTTTATCTACGATCTACTGTGTGACTCACCATTAGGTAAAACCCCCGTGTTGCTTGGTGTTGTGCTGTTTGTGTTGCTCGTTGCTGCAACATATGGCCTAACTCAAGTGTTCAGTGGTCGTGGCGCTTACATCCATGTTGGTGCGATCATTGGTACCATCATGGTGGGTAACGTATTCCGCGTTATCATGCCTGCGCAGCGTAACTTGGTGAAAGCGATTGAAGAGAAGCGCGAACCGGATCCGGCATTACCAGCGAAGGGCTTACTGCGTTCTCGTCACAACAACTACATGACACTGCCAGTGCTGTTCATCATGATCAGTAACCACTTCCCAAGCACTTATGGCTCGGAATACAACTGGCTGATCCTTGCTGGCTTAGCGATCTTCAGTATCTTGGTGCGTCACTACTTCAACACCCGTCATGGTAGCCAGAAGTTTGCCTGGACAGTACCTGTAGCGGCATTGGGTATGATCACGCTCGCGTTTGTTACCTCACCTTACGCGAAAAAACAGATGACTCCGGTTGTACAAGCACCAGTGGTTCAAGAAGTGCAAGTAAGCGCGACTGAATCAGCGACAGAAGAACTTGCTGCAAACGACACCGCTTCAACGACTAGTTCTCAGGCCGCACCAGCAGACCACGCAATGCAAACTGCTAGCGCAGGCGTCAGCTTTGAAACCATCAACAAAGTCATTCAAGAGCGCTGTTCTGTGTGTCACTCATCAACCCCGAGCCACGCCGCTTTTGCTGCTGCGCCAGGTGGTGTGATGTTTGATACGCCAGAAGAGATCAAAGCCAACGTCCCAAGGATTGTTGCTCAAACCGTAACAACTAAGGTGATGCCGCTCGGCAACATGACTCAAATGACTGACGAAGAACGCGCACTGATCGGCACTTGGGTAGAGCAAGGCGCTACGCTTCAATAATGATGTGAATCCTTTACCTAAGAGCATGAGTCTTAGGTGAGGCTTGGGGAGAGTTTGGTTTCGGGCACGCGCCAAACTCATCCCACCCTGTTTCCCCGGTTCCTATAACCGGGGCTTTTTGTTTTTGGACAAAGGTAATGCAGAAATACTATTTAGTTAATGGCATATGTGTATATATGTCACTTAGAGTGTTTTCAGTGTTTGAGTAATAATATGCCAAGCTATATTATATGCAGTTAATTGCTTTTTTAAGGTGTGTTTTCAATGAGAAAACCAAGAATATTTATAGCGTCTTCAGTAGAAAGTTTGGATGTGGCAGAAGCTATTAATGTCAATCTAGATCATGAGTTTGAGGTTACTATTTGGAAAAATGGAACTTTTAAGCTTTCTTCCACTAGTGTTGATGACTTGGTTGCAAAGTCATCTTCTGTTGATTTCGCGTTGTTTATTTTTGCTCCAGATGACATTGCTATGATAAGAAGCCGAGAGCAACATGTCGTGCGAGATAATGTGCTTTTTGAGATGGGGTTATTTGTAGGAGCTATCGGGAAAGAGCGTACATTTTTTATTAAACCTCGAAATCAAGAAATGCACTTACCCACAGATCTTCTTGGCTTAATGCCAGCAGATTATGAAGCTAATCGAAGTGATGGTGATCTTGTTTCTGCAACAAATAGAGCTTGCTCATTAGTTAAGGCTGAAGTTAAAAGGTTAGGTTTATTGAATAGAGAATCTTTGAAAGCTAACACGGTGTTGGAAGTTAACTCTAAAAATTATCCTATTTCTACAGTAGATCTAAAGTTCTTATCGGTTGTTCTTTCATCACACACATCTCGCCCTGATGGCTTGGATTTTTTTCAAATTTGTAATGATGTTCACGAGTCAGATAGTTTAATCAGTTTGGCTGCAATTAAATTGGAACGTCTTGGTTATATTGAAAAAACCATCGAGCATGATAGTTGGGGGAACGGCGTGTATCAGTACTCAATCAATGAAGCAGGGATTGATTTGTTATTGGGTTCAGATTTAGCGTCATGATGTTTTAGTTAAGTCATCGTATAAAACACCCAATATAACCGCTTTGAAGGGGATTTTACCGTTATAGGCATAGTAAATAAATTTGATATGAATCTCTACCCATGGCATTTTTAGTCCAAATTGACTTTAGTTAGGACAAAAAATGGAAGACTTGATAGTCGCGTATTTTAGGGCATTGAGCTCATTCTTTAGGTATCTGTTTCAGTCGATATTGATTGAGTTCATTGGTTACGGATCTGACTGGATAGTCTGTAAAGCATTCACACTAGGGCGCTTCCCCCCATTGATTCCAACTGAAAAAGAGCGAACCAGAATCTCTTATATCGGAGCTATTAGCATCGTGTTGCTTCTGTTAGCAATTGGTGTGTTCAATAGTTTGTGATTCGGAGTGAGGATATATGAAATTTTACCCCGCGGAACAATACCAAGCGGCTTGCAACGAGCTGTTTATCCGATACGAACGTGACATCAAAAAGCTAATCCCTAACGCGAGAGTTGAGCACGTAGGCGCATCTTCTATTCCTTTTGCCGTGTCTAAGGGCGATCTAGATATTTTCGTAGGTATTGAACTTGGTATGTTGTAATCCACATCTGCTGATGATGTGGCCTTGCAAGTGGTCAGTGTTATTGACTATGAGTGGAACTTAAATGTTGATAGCCTAGTGAAGTTAGACTATCAACATTTATTGATTATGATTCTGCAGATTCTGCTTTATCAAGAACTGAATCGTTATAAGCTTTGGTGCCCTTGTAACCTAGGAAAAGCGAAACTATCCATAAAATAAATGATACTGGAGAAGCAATAACGGTGATCGCGCAAACTACGATGAGAATTAAGTTAACAACTCCCCACATGACGCTCCCTGCATACATCTGAGCGCCTCCTGGTATTACAAAACCTAACAGTAGCGCTATCATAGGGTTTTTCATTTTGTTTTGTATGCGAGCTTGTTGAATTGCGTCATTCATAATTATGCTTCCTTATGCATTTAGTTGTTATTCGCGCACTCTACATCTATCTTATTTTTAGTCAAGAATTTAGTTAAATATTTGATTTGATTGATTGTTTTGTGATCTGATATTTGCTGGGTTAATGAGTCTTCCGGTTTTATTGTGTTTGGTTTATGGTTTGATCTGAGATATATAGGGAGGAATATCGCTCTATTGTTTATTACACTACTTTTTGTGCTGTTTTTACTTTCCCCTTACACTCTTTTCAAGTATCGAACCTAGTATCAAATTTCTCTTTGTTATACAGGCAAGTCTCTCATTATGAAGAACTTCTTTGATAGCGAACTCATGCTCTCTAGCTCCTTGAATTTCGTTTTGCTATCGCTTGGGCTAACGCTCCTTTTTCATCTTCCGATTTGGTGTGGGTTCAACTTGAGCCGACGAAAGTGGAAGCTCATGGATTATTTATGGCCGTTTCTAGCGGGTATCGGGATGCTGGGTGCAGTGTCTGAGATTCGTGCGAAAGTAGCGGGTGATTGGGTTGAAACCGAACAAACCAGAGCGGTGGCGATTTTAGAATCGGTTCAGCAGTTTTCTTTGGATAAGCTGAGAAGTGATACCTGCACCGGTCAACCATCTTTAGATAATCACGCTCAGCACCATGAAGCGTGTTTGTGGTATTTGAATACGGCGATCACGTTCAAAGATGTCGATTTCACCTTGTTACCCAACGCATCGGATTTTACGGTTCCTGCGCCTAACGTATCGCTGGTGGAAAGTGATGCCGTGTGGGTGGATGGTATGCTGAGTCAGTATGAGATGCAGAAAAACCAATACATAAAAACCAGAGAAGCGCAGGTGAAGCAGCCATTAGAAAGCCTCTTCTGGTATGTGAGTCCTTACTTAGTCTGTTTCGCTATTGCTCTGCGCCTTACTAAAGTGACGGCAGAGCTTAAACTGGATAAGTGCGTAAACAATTAACTCGACATAGACAGCGCGAACGACAGTAAAATAGGCAAGGTAACCACACTTAGGAAGTTGCCGAACAACACCATAGACGCGACTTTAGGCGGCTCGACATTGAACCTTTCTGCGAACAGGTAGTTCATCACGGCGGGTGGCAGCATGGTGAACAGCACCATCATCTGAAGATGCAGCGTAGGCAGCGGGATAAAGAAATAGATGATGGCAAAGGCGATGGCTCCTGTGAATAGCGATTGAGCCGTACACAGCAAGCCAACTTTGAGTCCGCTTAGCTTCAAGTTCACCATTTGCGAACCCAACGACAACAGCATGATGGGCACGGCTGCTTGGCCGAGTAGCGATGTTGCTTCGTAGATTGGATTCCATACTGCAATTCCAGACAGGTTGAGCGTCATCGCTAATGCTGCGGCTAAGAATATCGGCATCTTGAGGATCTGTTTGATCGGATTACCTTCACTCAACAGCGCCAAGCCAACACTAATGTGCACGCAAGCCGACACCACAAACAGCAGTACTGCAGGGGCTAATGCGCTCTCACCAAAGGTATACGTGAACAGAGGAATCGCCAGGTTGCCACTGTTGCGGAACATGTGTGGCGGCGCCCAAGCTTTGAAGTTGAGCTTAAAGATCTTACAGATTGGTATCATCAATAAAGCGGGCACCAACACCGCGACCAAAGAAGCGGTGATGAGTGGCAGTTGTTCGGTGTCGAGGGGCATGGTGGTCAGCGATGCAAAAACCAAAGCAGGAATACAAACATCCATGTTGATGCGATTGATCGGTTTGAAATCGGGCTTGAGCCAACGACCCACCGCAAAGCCAGCACTGGCTAAAGCAAAAACGGGAAACAGAATGCTGACGACCTGTTCGAACATAGAATTCCTTTCTAAGCGAGAGTGATGATTTGTTTTAAACGGACAAATTACAACCTAATGCCATTAAACCTAACCTATCAACATAAGGCAGCCGCGTCATGGGTGTGGAGCACACCACGAGCAATTATTTGTATTTCTTTGAATTAGGGACAAAAAAAGACCAGCGGCGTTAACGGCTGGTCTTTAAAAGCTAGGCGAATCTGGACGGGTTCTTAACAACAAAGGTTACCTAGCGTGTGTTTATTAGCGAACTAACTAACGAGCTTCTTGTAATCTTTGAAGTTCACATCGTAGGCCTTTTCGCCATAGATGTAAGTCTCGCTGACGGTTCTGTCGTCACCCAGGCTCATTAGTACAAATAGCTTCTCTTCGAGCTTGGTCGCTTGTTCCATTCGGAAGCGCATCAGCTGTGTAGCGTGCAAGTCGAGCACCACGAAATCCGCTTCTTTGCCTACTTCTAAGTTACCGATTTTATCTTCTAAATGCAGAGAACGTGCGCCACCTAAAGTTGCCAAGAACAGCGATTTAGCAGGGTGAAGTTTCTCTTGTTGAAGTTGCATGATTTTGTACGCTTCGCTCATGGTTTGCAGAATCGAGAAGCTGGTGCCTGCGCCGACATCAGTCCCCATACCAACACGAATGCCGTGTTCTTCCATCTCTGGTAATCGGAATAGGCCAGAGCCTAAGAATAAGTTCGAAGTTGGGCAAAAGGCGATGGCAGATTCAGTATCAGCAAGGCGTTTACATTCGCAATCAGACAAGTGAATGCCATGGGCGAAAACCGAACGTTTGTGCAGTAGGCCATAGTGGTCATACACATCCAAATAGCTGTCGCGCTCTGGGAACAGTTCTTTTACCCATTCAATCTCTTTCTCGTTTTCAGAAAGGTGCGTGTGCATATACACATCTGGGTACTCTTCTAGCAATTTACCAACGGTAGCCAATTGTTCTGGTGTACTGGTTGGCGCGAAACGAGGTGTCACGGCATAAAGCAAACGGCTGCGGTTGTGCCATTTCTCAATCAGTTCTTTGGAGTCGGCGTAGCCAGATTCTGGCGTGTCGGTGAGGTAATCAGGCGCATTGCGATCCATCAAAACCTTACCCGCAATCATACGTAGGTTGCGCTTCTCAGCTTCTTCAAAGAAAACGTTAACCGACTCTTTGTGTACCGTGCCGAACACGAGTGCCGTGGTTGTGCCGTTGCTTGCTAGTTCGTCTAGGAATAGCTTCGCCACTTTGTGTGCGTAGACTGGGTTTTTGAAGCGCTTTTCTTCTGGGAAGGTGTAGTTCTCTAACCAATCAAGAAGTTGCTCACCGTAAGACGCGATCATCCCTGTTTGAGGGTAGTGGATGTGCGTATCAATAAAGCCAGAGGTGATCAGCTTGTCTTTGTATTCTTTGACTTCGAGTGTTTTAGGTTGGCGAGCCAATACCTCGTCGACATGGCCCAAGTCGACGACATGGCCGTTCTCAACCACTAAAACACCGTCTTCAAAATAGTCGTAAGACTCATCGATGCCGACGTCTTTTGGGTCGGCGACGCTGTGTAAAATACTGGCGCGATAAGCTTTGCGTTGCGTTGTCATGTTTACTTCCTTTTAATGACTTCAGCGACGTTATGGCCACTGAAGCTTTGCGACTTGTGTTAGGCGATCTTCTCTTCCAATGGTGGTTCGCCTACGTCGCTTGGTTGACTGTGTTGATCGGTCAAACCCTGATTTCGATATTGTTTGGTTGGGCGCTTTTGTTCAAGCGCTTGGCCTTGATAGTGTGCGATCAGTTCACCCGCAACCGATACCGCAATTTCGGCAGGATGTTTGCCATTCACGGCGCTAATGCCAATCGGGCAAAGCATGGTTTCGATTTGTTCTTGGCTGTAGCCGCGCTGCTCTAAGCGGAAGTCGAACTTCTTACGCTTGGTAAGCGAGCCGATCATGCCAAAGTAACGGCTGTCTTCACGGTCAATAATGGCTTTGGTTAGGTCAAAATCGAGCTGGTGGTTGTGGGTCATCACAAGGTAATAACTGTTTGGTTGCATGTGTTTCACTTCACCGACTGGGTCGTCTGAGACAAGCTTTTTAACACCGTGTGGCAGCGTTTCAGGGAACACTTCTTCACGTTCATCAATCCAGGTCACACGGAAGGGCAGAGTCGCGACAATGTGCAGCAGCGCTTTGGCAACGTGCCCAGCGCCAAACAGCACAAGGTGATTCTGCTGAGTGCCAATCGGTTCAAAGCTTAATGTTGCCATTCCGCCACAACACTGGCCCAAACGAGCGCCTAGGTTAAAACGTTCCACTTTGAGCGACTTTTCACTGGCAATCAGCATTTCACGCGCCATTTTGGTGGCCACATGTTCAAGGTGACCACCACCAATCGTAGCGATGATTCGGTCACGAGTGACAAGCATCTTGGTACCCGCATCACGTGGCACTGAGCCTCTGTCTTCAAGCACTGTCACCATGACACATGGTTCGTAGCTCTCTTCCAGCTTTGCCAGTTCGTGAATCCAATTATCCTTAAACATATGTCCTCCTAAATCCCTTCTGTGCTTCCTAAGCTGTTTATTACGCCCTATGCCATATCTGTCAGCTCTAAGCCGTTTCTGATTGAGCATCGACCGAGGTCGGAGTCGTTTCAGTGACTTCCTGAATCGCCATCAGAATACGTTCTGGCGTTGCAGGTGTGTTGAGCTTAGGAATCGCGCCATCGACGGCGACATAGCTAATGGCATCTTTCAATGCACTCCATACCGACATACCCAACATGAAAGGTGGCTCACCCACGGCTTTCGAGTTGAATACTGTGTCTTCTGGGTTGCTGCGGTTTTCCAAAAGGTGCGTTCTGAAATCAATTGGCATATCAGCAATCGCAGGGATTTTGTAGCTTGCAGGGCCGTTGGTCATTAAGCGGCCTTGCTGGTTCCACACCAACTCTTCCGTTGTTAACCAACCGACACCTTGCACAAAGCCACCTTCGACTTGGCCGATATCAATTGCTGGGTTCAATGAAGCGCCCACGTCATGCAAAATATCGACACGCAGGATCTTGTTCTCGCCGGTTAGGGTATCGACGATAACTTCTGAACAAGATGCTCCGTATGCGTAGTAGTAGAACGGGCGACCGCGTGCTTTCTCGTGATCGTAATAGATCTTCGGAGTGCGGTAGAAACCAGTGCTCGATAGCGAGATTTGGTTAAACCAAGCCAGTTCAACAAATGAGTTGAAGGTCATGAGCTCATCGCGGATCTGCACCATGCCGTTCTTAAACACCACCTCTTCAGGCCACACTTTGAAGTGCGAAGAAGCGAAGTCGATCAGGCGCTGCTTAATGGTCATTGCGGCGTTTTGCGCGGCCTTACCGTTGAGGTCGGTGCCCGATGAGGCTGCGGTTGGTGATGTGTTCGGAACTTTGTCTGTGTTTGTAGCGGTGATCTGGATACGTTCGACATCGACTTGGAACTCCTGTGCAACGATTTGTGCCACTTTGATGTTCAAGCCTTGCCCCATTTCCGTACCACCGTGATTCAAATGAATACTGCCATCGGTGTAGATATGGATGAGCGCACCTGCTTGGTTCAAGAAAGTCGCAGTAAACGAGATGCCGAATTTCACGGGTGTGATCGCAAGGCCTTTCTTCAAGATAGGGCTTTGCTTGTTGAACTCAGCGATTTCTTTACGACGTGCGTGATAGTCACTGCTGCGTTCAAGCTGTTCGGTTATCTCAGGTAAAAAGTTGTCTTCAACGGTTTGGTAGTAATGGGTCACGTTACGGCCTTCTTCGCCGTAGTAGTTCGCCTTACGTACTTCCAAAGGATCTTTTTTCAGGTAACGCGCAATCTCGTCCATGATGTGTTCGATGGTCATCATGCCTTGCGGGCCACCAAAGCCACGGTAAGCGGTATTCGATGCGGTGTTGGTTTTGCATCGGTGACCAACCACAGTTGCATCGCCTAAGTAATAAGCGTTGTCTGAGTGGAACATCGCTCGGTCGACGATAGAACTTGATAAGTCTGGCGAGTAACCACAGTTACCTGAAACGGTAATATGGGCACCTTGAATCACACCATTGTCGTCAAAACCGACCGTATATTGATTGTAGAATGGGTGGCGTTTACCGGTTTGCTGCATGTCTTCACTGCGTAGCAAACGCATTTTTGTAGGTCGGCCTGTAAGGTGGGCAATAACCGCGGCCATACACGCTGGAGAGGCTGCTTGAGTCTCTTTACCACCGAAACCACCGCCCATACGACGCATATCAATCACGACTTTGTGCATCGGTACGCCAATCACTTCCGCAACCAATTTTTGAACTTCGGTCGGGTTTTGTGTCGAGGTGTAAACGATCATGCCGCCGTCTTCGGTTGGCATTACGCTACTGATTTGCGTTTCTAGGTAGAAGTGTTCTTGGCCACCGATCTCTAGGTCACCAGAGATCACGTGTTTCGCTTTTTTCAGTGCTGCTTTTGAGTCACCACGCTGTTGAGTGTGGCTTTCTGTTACGAAGTGCTCTTTTGCCAGCGCTTCTTTCACATCAAGAATGGCTGGTAGCTCTTCGTATTCAATAACGGCTGCGTGCGCGGCTTTGCGTGCGGTTTCTAGATCGTTAGCTGCCACAGCAATCACAGGTTGGCCGTAGTATTCTACTTTGCCATCGGCAAGCAGTGGGTCGCCCGGTAGGATTGCACCAATGTCCAATTCACCTGGTACGTCTTTGGCTTGAATGGCAATCGCCACGCCTTCAAATTCGTAACACGGTGATAAATCTATATTGGTAATGTTCGCGTGTGCTTGAGTGCTCAGGCGTGCGTAGACGTGCAGCTGATTTGGGAACTCTAGGCGGTCGTCAATGTATACCGCTTCGCCCGTGACTTGCTTGGCTGCACTGTCGTGTTTTACGCTTTTACCTACGCCAGTTTTTAGGTCTTGTTTTGCAATGGTAACCATCTCTTCGTGGGTCATCGCATTGCTCTTGTGAACAGAGGAATTTGATTTAGACATAAGACGTTACCCTTGTTTCGATTTGGTTGTTTTTGTTCTGCTGTTCAATGAAGTAACGACGCAACATATTGGCTGCCGACAATGAACGGTATTCTTGGCTGGCACGGAAATCAGATAGCGGCTCAAAGTCGTTATACAGTTCCTGCATCGCTAACTTAATATTAGCGTCTGTCCATGGTTTGCCTAATAACGTATTTTCACAACGCGCCGCGCGCTTAGGTGTTGCAGCCATACCGCCGAAAGCGATACGAGCGTAAGAAACCTTGCCGTCTTCGATTTGAATATCAAACGCACCACACACCGCAGAGATGTCGTCGTCTAAACGTTTAGACAGTTTGTAAGCTCGGAAGCTGTCGTTAGTTGGCTTAGGAATGATGATCTGTTCAATGAACTCACTCTCTTTTTGCGCCGTCACTTTGTAGCTGATGAAGTAATCTTCAATCGGCATGGTGCGTGACTCGTCACCGCAACGAAGTTTGATCTTTGCGTTAAGGGCAATCAGCAGAGGAGGGGTGTCACCGATAGGCGAAGCATTCGCTACATTACCGCCGATGGTGCCTTGGTTACGCACTTGCAGTGAAGCAAAGCGATGCAGCAGTTCACCAAAATCTGGGTAGTGTTTTTTCAATAGTGAGTAAGAATCACTGATAGGCAGGTTGGCACCAATGATTAGATCGGTGTCGGTCTCTTCACATACCTTCATGTCTTCAACAAGGTTCACGCTGATCAGTGTTTCAATCTCACGATGGAATTGCGTCACTTCCAGCGCTAAATCCGTACCGCCAGCAACCAGCTTAGCGTTCGGGTGGGCTTGAAAAAGCTTGGCCAACTCATCGGTGCTTTTTGGGGAAAAAGCGGTGAGGTGACCAAGGCGTAAGTTGGCCTCAGTGTCTTGAATGCTTTCTAGCTTCTTGATGGTGTTGCGTTCAAGTTCAGCAAATTGGTCGATCAAAGGTTGGTCTGTTGAAAGTGACATCGCAGCATCAACAATTGGTCGGTAGCCTGTACAACGACATAGGTTACCCGCCAGTGATTCCATGACGTCTTCTTTGCTCGCATCGGGTTTGTTTTTGCCTAGCGCAAACATCGACATGATGAAGCCCGGCGTGCAGTAACCACACTGTGAACCGTGAAAATCAACCACCGCTTTCTGGACGGGGTGCAAAGAGCGATCTCGGTTTTGTAGATCTTCTACTGTGATCAGTTGCTTTCCATGCAGCGCTGAAACGAACGTCAGGCAAGAGTTCACCGAGCGGTATTGCAGCTGTCCATCAACCACTTCACCCAGAACTACCGTACATGCACCACAGTCACCCGACCCACAACCTTCTTTGGTACCGGTTTTATTAACCTTGGTACGAAGGTAGTTGAGCACTGTCATATTTGGCGACAGATTATCTTCACGTCTTATTTCCTGATTGAGCAAAAAAGTAATCAAGAGACCTCCTTGTAAATCGACATATTTCCATGTGTATTCTTTTTGACTTCTAGGTCAATAATTATCCATCCTGACCCTGTGGTCAACTATTTATTTACAAAAATGCAACAATAAGGTTCTGCGTTTGATTGTATACAATTTACTTGATTATCTATTTGTTTGTTTTATAAAGAGTTGATGGAATTTTGATGAGTTTAATGGTGTGAATGCGTTTTTAACGATGTATACAAAAATTGTAGGATTTTAAGGAAGCGAGTACATCGGTGTTATTCAGTTTTATAGCCTCATTCAGGCAAGTAATAACAAGGCGAACAGGGGAAGTCGTGGTGATTTTCTAACGATGGAAGAGGGCTTTACGCATAAAAAAGAGAAGTAAACGCTGAGGCTTACTTCTCTCTTGTTTGTTAACGAAAAGTTGTTAACAAAAGGTTGGGCTATCTAGTTAGCAGAACTATGATTTGCTCTTAAGCAGATCTGAGAACACGACATGCAGATCACTAGAAGCTGTGCTGCTGTCTAGGTTGAGCTTCGAACGAATATGGCTTAGGTGTTCTTGCATCAACTCTACGGCTTGTTGTTCATTGCCTGACTCTATCGCATCCAGTAAGCCTGAGTGTTCGTCTAGAGAACAGTTCGAGTGGTTGCCCGTTTCGTACTGAGCGATCAGCAGTGAAGTTTGCGATACCAAGCTGCGTTGGAAAGCCAGCAGTGGCGCGTTCTCTGCCATTTCAGCCAATTTGATGTGGAACTCACCAGACAAACGTAGGCCAGAGCCGTAATCGCCTTGGTCGAAAGCACTGTTCTCTTTCGCGACCAATTTTCTGCACTCTTCGATTTGAGCTTTGGTCGCGTTTTTAACGGCTAGCTCGGTGATAGCAATTTCCATTACTTCACGTGCTTTAAATATCTGTTTGGCTTCGTCTACTGTTGGAGCCGCAATCACAGCTCCTCGGTTAGGGCGGATCACCACAACTTGCTCCAAAGAGAGTCGTAGTAAGGCACGACGGATAATAGTACGGCTAACGCCAAAGATTTCTGCGAGGGCTTCTTCGCTTAATTTGGTGGCTGGTGGCAGCCTTTGTTCTAGTATCGCGTCGAAGATATGGCAGTAAACAACATCGTCTTGAGTCTGGCCTGATACTTTTGTATTTATACCTTTGGAGACAGAGTTTTTGAGAGCTGTCATAGAGATAAGGGCCCTTGTTTAGTCGAGTAGGGTGGGTTGAGCATGATTCGTGAGTGTTACCTTACATTGTATACACTTATCTATACAATGCCACTGGCTGAAAGTGCGATGTACGCTTATTTGTTAACGACTTATAACATTCAGCTTCGTACAAATCGGTGCAATATTGAACTATGTACTTTTTAAAAAGTGAGTTTTGGTTTAAAGCTTAGTGCGCATCTGGTCGAAGCTAAGTGTGTATGTAATTAAAGCTAAATGCGCGTTCTGTTTAAAGCTATACTCGATTATCGCCGCAACTGTATGCCACGATCTGACTGATTTCGCTCAGGCTACGACCTGACTGTTGCTGCCATTCGTTGAAGGCTTTACTCGCTGCCAGTTGTGCTCGCTTGGTGTTACGACCGCTATCAACCACGTCTGTGCTGCGTAGGTGTGCTTCAACATCTGATGACAAGATGAAGGTATCTTTACCCATTTGGCGCAGAGTGTAGGCTCCAGTATTACCACCTAATCGCTTGCCGTGTTTTTTCAGGTAATCCCACAGCTCGGTGATACGTTCTGATGGCCAGTCGGCAACCATTTGCGAGAAGGAATCCGCTTCACGCTTGGCATTGTGGATCATCATGGCGTTGGCAGGGATGGTCATTACCTTGGTGAGGTGGCGAATAATGCGCGGGTCTTGCGCTTTCTGTTCCCACATCTCATTCGGCAGCATCAGCATCTTTTCAATATCGAACTCAAAGAATACTTCTTCAAATTGTGGCCACTTCTTTCTCACCACATTCCACGAAATACCACACTGGAAGACCTTTTCGGTAAAAGCGGCCAGCCAACGGTCATCAGTGATTTGTGATAACTCGGCTTGTGAAAGGGGCGCACGGACAATCTTTTCGAGTTCGGCCGCTCCGCCTTTACGGTGAGCCGCACGTTGATAAATGGTGTCGAATTTTTCTTGGGTCATTGAAGGTTCCAAACTAAAGCGATTCTTTATGATATGGGGACTAATTTCTATATGAAAAGGAGCTTAAGCTTCTGTCGCCAATTGAACAAGAAAACCGCGCATGTAGTCGGTTCGCTTGTTGGCTTCTAATTTGGCGGATTCTGTATTCATGGTTTCAGCGAGCTTGAACAGTTTCACGTAGAAATGGTCGACACTGTAATGCTTGTCATCCAAATCACGCTGCTTGGCGAACGGGTCTTCGTGGTTATAGAGTTCGGCATCGAAGCTTTGACCAACGTATAGGCAACGAGCAATACCAATTGCACCGAGAGAATCTAGGCGATCAGCATCTTGGACGATTTGAGCTTCCAAGGTTTCTGGTGTGATGTTAGCGCTGTAACTATGCGTGACAATCGCATGATGGATCTCATCAAGATAGGACGCAGGGTATTCGATAGATTTGAGGAAAGAGATCGCCTTATCTGCTGCCATTGTTGAGCTTTGGGCCCTGTCTGGGTGGTTCTTAGGAAAGGTGAAGCAATCATGAAGATAAGCAGCAGGTAACACGACTTCAAGCTTAGCTTGTTCTTGATCGCACAAAGCTTTTGCGGTTTTGACGACACGCTTAATATGGCTGATGTCGTGTGCTGCATCTTGTGTCATTTCTTGCTGTGCAAACTCAAGCAGTTGGTCTTCAAACTTTTCCTTCACGCGTCTCTGTCTCCGTTAATGATGTTGCTTATTATCTAGCATTTATTCACATCGACTGTAACAGTTTCAAGCGCGAGTTTTTATCTTTTATAAAAAGTATATCAACAAAAAAACCGACTCTGTGAGTCGGCTTAATATTGGTCTTTATTTGTTGTATTGGCTTTTAAGCTGCGGCTTGTTGCAGCTGCGCCAATACATGATGCAGCGATGGGCTGATCGTGTGGCCAAGCGCTTTTACTTCTTCGCAAGGCTCAACCAAATCTGGAATTTGGAAGCTGATCATGTTCGCTGCCATAGAAGCGCGAATTCCGTTGTTCGAATCTTCGAACGCTAGGCAGGTTTCAGGCGCAACACCTAGGCGTTCAGCCGCCAGCAAGTAAATCTCTGGGTGAGGCTTGCCGTGAGTCACTTCGCAGCCTGTGCTTAATGAAGTGAAGTACGAATCTAGGCCAGCCAGCTCAAGCTTCTTCTTTGCGATATCAAGCTGAGTGGAGGTCGCCACCGCGATTGGAATGTCGTTTGATTTCAGCCACTCAAGAAGCTCAATCACGCCGTCTTTTACTGGGATTGCTTGGTTTTTAACAATTGCACTGTAGCGCGTGCGCCATTCATTATTCAGCGCTGGGTAATCTAACCCTTCACCGTAACCATTTCGAAAAATCTGTTCGATGGTTTTTGCGTTACAACCAATGATGCCTAGGTAGACATCTTGCAAAAACGGAACACCTTGCGCGTGACATGCTTCTTCAAAAACCTGCATACAAAGTCGCTCGGTGTCGAGCAGTAGCCCATCCATATCAAAAATAGCAGCTTGAAAATTCATATCCGTGGTTCTTAATGTGTTGTCATCGTGAGGGCGGGTATTTTGACATAGTGTCTAGTGATAGGCGAGTCAACGTTCAGTAAGAATATATCCAATCGGCTCGGCAATATGCTTCTGCATGACTTTAAATGTGATTGGTTGTGGTTGAAATAATATCGTTCAGTTATGAGCCTTGTGTTTTATAGGCCATCCAGATCTAACAGAAACAATTATGACTGTTATACATAACAAATCTAGCTTGTGCGTCTGGCTTATTATTACATTTCATAAACTTACAGGTCTGTTTACGTGACCATAATCTTATAAAAAACAATTACCGGGAGCCTGCAATCATAGTGTGACCAAGCAATAAGTAAATGGCTGAGCTTAGGGAGAAAATAACATTAGTCCACATTTTTAGCAGGGTTGCTTATGTTGTATTTTGAGTTTCTATTTTTATTAGTCGTCCTTTATATCGGATCTCGGTATGGCGGTATTGGCTTAGGTGTTGTTTCTGGTATTGGTTTGGTTATCGAGGTGTTTGTCTTCAAGATGCCACCAACGTCTCCACCTGTCACCGTGATGCTGATCATCCTCGCCGTTGTTACTTGTGCTTCGATTCTCGAAGCGGCAGGTGGTTTGAAATACATGCTGCAAGTGGCGGAAAGGGTACTGAGAAAGAACCCGAAACGCGTTACCTTGATAGCACCGTTCGTGACTTACTCGATGACTTTCCTATTGGGTACTGGCCACGCGGTTTACTCAATTATGCCAATCATCGGCGATGTTGCGTTGAAGAATGGTATTCGTCCTGAGCGCCCGATGGCGGCTGCGTCTGTTGCGTCTCAACTGGCTATCACTGCATCACCAATTTCTGCTGCTGTGGTCTATTACCTCGCGCAACTTTCTGATATCCAACACTCTATTACTCTGCTTTCTATTTTGATGGTGACGGTTCCTGCAACGCTGTTTGGTACGTTTTTACTTTCTTTGTACAGCTTGAAACGCGGCAAAGAACTGAACGACGATCCTGAATATCAAGCTCGTCTAAAGGATCCAGAGTGGAAAAAGCGTATCGAAAGCACCACAGCGACGTCTTTGGATGAAGTGTTGCCAACTTCGGCTCGTAATGCGGTATTGATTTTCCTACTTTCAATTGTCGTGATTGTTATCGTGGCGATGGTGCCTGAGATCAGAACGATCGTAGACGGCGACAAGCCAATCAAGATGTCGGTGATCATCCAAATGATGATGCTCTGCTTCGGCGGTATCATCTTGCTGGCAACTAAAACTGACCCGCGTGATGTGCCAAACGGTGTGGTATTCAAATCGGGTATGGTGGCAGCGATTGCTATCTTCGGTATCGCTTGGATGTCGGATACCTATTTCCAATACGCAATGCCTCAGTTCAAGTCGGGCATCGTGGAAATGGTGACTAACTACCCATGGACGTTTGCGCTAGCGCTATTCATCGTATCAGTTGTGGTGAACTCTCAAGCCGCTACTGCACGTATGATGCTACCGGTTGGCCTTGGTTTAGGACTCGACCCAGCACTGTTGATCGGCTTAATGCCAGCAGTTTACGGCTACTTCTTCATCCCGAACTACCCATCAGATATCGCAACGGTGAACTTCGATGTGTCTGGCACTACCAAGATTGGTAAGTGGTACTTCAATCACTCATTCATGTCGGTTGGTTTAATCGGTGTGGTCGGTGCATGTTGCTTAGGCTACGCACTGGCACAGATTTTTATCGCTTAATTAAGCGATAGCGAGATAACAAACAAAAACAGCGCCTGAATTGGCGCTGTTTTTGTTTAATCTGTCTTGGGGATTAGCTTTGATACGAGCTCTTAAGCAGTATTAGCGAGCCTCAAAAGCCAAAGACTGAATCGCTTCTTCTATCGTTAGGAAGTGGATTTTCATTAGGCACACTTCTGCTTTCTGGAACTCGTGGTTTCGAATCAGTTTGGTCACGCTTTCAACCGAATACTGGTCTGCTCGTTTCGCTAGAGACAGTTGGTTTGAGCCCGATTGCAGTGAATAGCTGTCGCCCACTGAATCAATGAGGTAATCATCTTCGCCCAAGATCATGTCTGAGCATTCTGATTGAAATTCGTGTTCGGACGCGACGTAAATAAGCTCATCATCACCGTCGAGTTTTACCAAAGATGGCCAACTGATCATTACTGCCCTTTCTATGTGCTGCTTACTGCTTTTAATAGTGGTGACGACAAGCAATTATGTAAAAGTTATCGTCATCTGCTTTATACACTAATCGATTCTTGTCATCGATTCGTCTTGACCAAAATCCAGACAGGTTGCCGACTAGTGGCTCCGGCTTTCCAATCCCTTCAAAGGGCGTTCTTTTGGCAGCTTCAATCAACTTATTTAGTTTCTTGAGCGTTTTCTTGTCTTGGGTTTGCCAGTATAGGTAATCTTCCCAAGCATTATCTGTAAATACAATCTTTCGATCATTCGTCATTATTCAATTCTCGAACGGTTGTATTTCCGGCTTCGAGTTGAGCAATAGATTCAGCCAATCTTTCAGCGTTTTTAGGCGAGCTCATTAGGTACAAGGTTTCTTGCATTGAATTAAAATGATCAAGAGACATGACCACTGCATCTTCTGAATCTCGTCTGGTTATTACCGTAACATCAGAATCGTCTACCACTCTATCGAGCACAGACTTAAGGCTATTTCTGGCCTCAGTAAAAGAAACAATATTCATCACTTATTTACCCTGTTGTTTTTGGATATATTTAATCTTTCTATATACACAGAATAGTTAATCATTCATGAATTAACTATTCTACATGTTCCGCTTGTTGTACATGTTATATCAGAGCTTACACATGATCAACTTATGGTACATGTCATTCATTGTAAATATGCAGAGAGTTACTGACTCAAAATGCTATTTACTCAAAGATCGCCCTAATGGTGCGAAGTAACCTTGCAGGGCTTGGTATATCTCTTCTCGATGCGCCATATCCGGATACACGGGGTACATATCAGGCTTGGTTGTGCCATCCACTAGATAAGCGTTCTTGATATCGGAACACGATTCAATCACGGATTCAAAAGCGCGCGCCATCATCTCTGTGGGTAGTGAGAAGTAACGGGCAGACATCGCCTTGTCGGCAATAACACTGCGAGCCACGTAATCGTGTTTGTCCAAGTTATTGTCGCTAAGCAGTGTGGCATCAAACAGAGACATCAAACTTTCGTTTAATGGATGAGGTCGCACCGTTCTATCGTGCAACCAACAGTCGCTGGCGAACAGGATCTGCTTGCGAGGGCCAGAGGTATCGCCGATTTCAAACGCTTTCTCAGCGATATAGTGGTCAAATGCATGCCAAAACTCGTGAGCGAGCGCGCCAGCTCCGGCATTCTTCGCGAGGGCTAATTCTCGTTGGTTCGGGGCATAGTGTGCTTGTACGCCTTTTCTGCCGCCACTGCCGAACGCTAAGCCTAATGTGCCGCGAAGGCCAATCGCTTCTGGTGGCAAAGCCAAGATGTAAGCCAAGTCGGCTAGCGAATCGAATATCAGATTTGCGGCCAACTCTTTTTCTTCTTTCGTCACCCAAGCACCCACACGAATGCTGCCCATACCGAAGGTTTGTTTGATGTCCATGAATGACACCTGATCGCCATGTCGGTAGTCTGGGCCTTCGCGCGTTTTGTATTTAAAGTGAGTTAACTTCAAAAGGGTCCTTGGAAACAGACGTAAGAATGAATAGTGTGCTCAGTGAGATGCGCCTGTGTGAGATGCATCTCTTGGAATTAAAGGACGTTAGCACTTTTGATAGCAAATTGCCGAACAAAATTAGTTTAGATTGAGTTCGAAAGCTTCCCATGAAGTTGGGTTACCTTCACGAGTGAGTGGAAAGAGTGGCTGTTGTGGTTTTGCATAGCTTAATCGGTGCAGTCTTTGAGTTACGTGGTAGCTATCAAGCCCTGATACCGTGACCAAATCCAACGCTTCTAAATCAAGGTAGCCATCCGGCATCACGGCGCGTTTGGGTGCGTGAATCGTTATAACTTCACCGATCAACATTTGCGTTTGATTGCTTTCGATTGTTATCTGTTCTTTGAACGCTAACCCTATCTTTAAACTGCTCTCCAAGACGAAGGGAGCGGGGAATGTGTCGTCATAATAGGCCGTTAAGCCGACCGCGTTGAATTCTGAGACTGGTTTAGGGTAGCGAGCCGAGGTTTGATGGGCCTTTTTAACAAAGCCAGCACCAATGCTGTTAACGGTGAAGTACTTAGTTTCTAGGATGTTTTCTAGCGTATGACGTCGGCTTTTATCTGGGCGAACAATAAAACCAAGCAGCGCGGGATCAGACCCTAGGTGAATGACAGAGCTCACTATCGCAAGGTTTTCAAGCCCCTGTTTATCACAAGTACCAATTAGGTTGGCGCTTTTAAATCCAGATAGGGAGTTAACCAAACGAATGCGGTGGCGCGGGTCCATTGTTTGGATATCTTGTTTAGAAAGGGTCATGTCCTTCATATCTTCTCTTCTTCTCATTTATTGTTATCTTCGAGCATGCTCACTAACGGACTTATATGTACGAAGAATCCGCTTTTATCGATCAAAGAGCGCTTATTGGCCGTGGGCAGTTTGTCTCTTTTATCTCTGCTACAGCACAATGAACGAGATCCTTTGCATAGATTTACGTACGTTGACGTCCCTTTACATCACAGGAGCTAAAGTAATGATGTCGTCTTTATGAGTGTTAACAAATGAAAACAGTCCGCAATATCATTTGGGCAATGATTGCCACAATGTCAGCCTTTTGGTTTGCGATGGAACCGCAATTATTCGCTTCAAGCGATGTCTTTGAATGGCGCTCAGCCATGATTCAGTACTCAGGTATTTTGTCTCTGGTGTTAATGTCCATCACAATGATCTTGGCGATGCGTTTGCCTATGGTTGAGAATTGGCTGAAAGGTATGGATAAAGCATATCGAGTCCATAAATGGCTCGGTATCGGTGGTGTTGCACTGGGTGTGACACACTGGTTGTGGTACCAAATACCTAAGTCATTGGTGGTGTCTGGTGTGTTAGATAAGCCTGTTCGACACGATGGTTCAGGGCCACAAGCTGTTTTGACTGGATGGGAGTTATGGGTCAATGAATTACGCGGTATTGCTCAGAGTATTGGCGAGTGGGGCTTCTACTTGTTGCTCATTTTACTGGTGGCGTCACTATGGGCGGCAGTGAAGTACAAACCGTTTAAATTGTCGCACCGTCTGATGTCGGTTGCGTACCTGTTTATCGCTTTCCACTCAGTAATCCTGCTTAAACGAGCGTATTGGGGAGAACCTATTTATTATCTAACTGTGGCATTTGCTTTGGCTGGGTCTATCGCAGCGATTTACAGTTTGTTGGGCTTGGTTGGGCGTCGTAATCGTCACTCAGCGAAGATTATCTCGACTCGCTATTTTCCACAAGCTGAAGTGATGGAGCTGGTGTTAAAACCGGAGGCATCTTGGCAAGGTCACAAAGCTGGGCAGTTTGCGTACTTGCGTTTCGGTAATGAAGACCCGCATCCGTTTACCATTGTTTCTGGCAGTGATGATCCAGAGCTGCGCTTTTTGATCAAAGAGCTGGGTGATTTTACTAATGGCCTTTATGAACGAGTGAAAGCGGGCGATGCGGTTACGGTTGAAGGACCCTATGGTCGACTTTATTTTGACCTAAGCAAGCCACAAATTTGGATTGCTGGTGGTGTCGGGATAGCGTCGTTTTTTGCAACACTTGAAGCGCTCAAAACAGAACGAGATCATCCTCGTATTCAACTGTTTTATTGTACTCGCGGTGTTGATAAGCAATTAATCGATGAGTTGTGGCACCTAGCGCACGCGGTTGGTGTGAAGTTGACCGTGATAGATACCTTGCACTCACCGCGGCTAAACGCCGGAAGAATTGTCAATCAATGTGGCGACCTCAACGAGTACGAGATGTATTTCTGCGGGCCGGAGTTGTTCTCTACATCACTGAAAAAAGAATTAGACACCTATCAATTTGATATTGAAAAGCACTACCACGAAGAGCTGTTTGTGATGCGTTAAAGCCAACTATTGGAGCTGTGATTGTTAAATTAGTCAATCGGCACAGTGTAAAAAGGCGTAAAGTCACTCAATTTGTTATTGCAGCGGTTTGCTATTGAGCGATACCATATAGGGCTGTTTCTTTGGTAAAGATGTAATTATGTCAGATGAAAAACTCGCACTCGAATGGATGCGCCAACAAGCTCATAAAGTTGACCCATACGTTATCGATCCATCGTTTGATGAATGCGTTGAGTTGCTTGATCCTGCCTTCAAGAAAGGCAAGAGTGTTGCTCAACTCAAGTATCTGTTATCAGAAGCAGATCGCCGAGCGGGCGCGGCAGAACGTAAGCATGCGGCTTTAAAATACGCCAAAGAGAAAAGCCCAAATGCTGGTCAAATCTTGCGACTGCAAAGCAAGCTTCAACAAGTTCAGTTGGCTCTCAAGCTTGCCACTGGCGATAACAATATGACCATATCTCAGTTCTGTGCGGAGTACGATGTCTCTAAGCGTGACGGCAATACGGCATGGAATGAAAAGTTGGTGGAGCAGGGTAAGAGAAAGTAGCGATCTCTATTTCTATTTTTTGATTTAGTCGTTTTTCTATTGAACTTTAAATCATGCTCGCAGAGCCGTTAACTCGGTATCTTGAACCCCAATCATTGATATGCATTGCCGTGGTTTGAGCGCGGCGTATTGTCTCAACGATGCCCTCATTATTTTGGTGACGCACTCATGAACCTCTCCCAGATTGACCTGAATCTTCTTTTCGTTCTTAAGCATTTACTCGAAGAAAAACACGTCTCTAATACCGCAATGTCTCTGAACATGAGCCAGTCTTCGGTAAGTCGTACGCTACAAAAAATGCGTACCTTCTTTGATGATGAGCTGCTGGTACGTAAGAAGTATGGCTATGAGCTGACCCCAAAAGCAGAGTCGATTAAAAACGATATCAACACCGTTATTACTAACCTGGAAAAGTTGGTTCATAAGCAGTCGTTTGACCCAAGCAAGGTTGATAGTACTGTGAAATTTTATGGCTTACTGCCTCAAATTAATACCTTAATGCCCAAGGTGATCGCTAAGATCCGCAAAGAAGCGCCGAACATGATCGTGAGTTTAGATTCTGCGCCCAAGCGTCATTTCGAAGCCTTGGTCGCAGGTGATGTGCACTTTGCCTTATCTTCGCATCAGCCGCCTTCTGCTGAGCAAAATATCTATCGTATGACAGTGGCGAAGCGCACGTTCCGTTTGTTGATGAGCCGAGAGCACCCATTGGCGAATGAAACTCTGACCCCACAAAAGCTGGCGGAATATGATTTTGGCCAAGTCTCTCTACAAGGTGAGAAAAGGCTTTCTTTCGAACACAAATACCAAGAACTCGGTTTAGCCAATAAAAAGCAGCGCCTGTCTGCACCTGTGCAGTTGAGTAACTTCAGCTCGGCGCCAAGTATTGCTGCTGAAACCGACATCATCTTTCACCTTCCAACACCTTTTGCAGAAGCAGCGTGTCATGATCCCCGCCTGATCACCAGAGAAGTCCCAGAAGAACTCCACTTGAGCTTTCAAGAAGTTTATTTGTACTGGCACAAGCGATTTCATGATGACCCGATGTGTGAATGGGTACGTGAAATATTCAAAGACCTCTATGTAGGCAAAGATACGTACTCTTAAAAGAGAGTGACTTCTAGTAAAGTAAGCACCGAAGTCTGAGTGATTTGAGAGCCGTTATTCGCAACATCATCAGTTTCATATCAAGCATAAGATGAAGGTAACTATCCGTCTGGCGGATAGCGATATTCTATTTTGGCGATAGCATTATGCTTGAAGCGAATGATTTACGCCGCTCTAATTGAGAATGATTATTAAATGCAATCTCAATTTAAGTAGAGCCAAGATGAACACTATTCAAACGTTTACTCGTTCCCCCCTTTCTAAGTCTATAGCTGCTGCGTGTTTTGTATTCCCTGTGATGGGCTTTGCTAACGAACAAGTAAATCAAGTTGATACCGAAGCTTTGACCATTGAAGCGACGACTATGGAAACCATGGTTGTGACAGCAGCTGGTTATGAGCAGGTTGTCACTGAAGCGCCAGCGTCGATCAGCGTGATTACTCGTGAGCAGCTGGAAAACCGATCGTATAAAGATCTGACAGACGCGCTGCGTGATGTACCTGGTGTGATAGTGACAGGTGGTGGTTCGAGCCAAGACATTTCAATACGTGGTATGCCTGCAGAATACACGGCGATTTTGGTCGATGGACGCAAGCAGTCTGGCCGTGAAACACAACAAAACAGCAGTGGTGGCTTTGAGCAAGATTGGCTACCACCTCTAAGCGCGATTGAGCGAGTTGAAGTCGTGCGTGGCCCAATGTCGACGCTTTACGGTTCAGACGCGATTGGCGGTGTGATCAACATTATCACTCGTAAAGATTATCAAGAGTGGTATGGCAGCGTACGTGGTGAAACAACATTGCAAGAGAACTCAGACTCGGGCAATTCATATCAAAGCCAAGTGCATCTAGCGGGCCCTCTTATTGATGGCTTGTTGAGTGCTTCTTTCTCTGGTTTATATCAAGAGCGTAAGGAAGATGAGATTCTTTACGGATACGGAGGCAAAACATTAGAGAGTTACCGTGGCGCACTACACTTGACGCCTACGGATGACGATACTTTCTCGTTTGATTACACCTATCACGATCAAGAACGAGTGACGACGGATGGAAAATCGAAAACCACAGATTCTGAGCGTGTGAACAATCGTCAATCATTGGGCCTATCTCACTCAGGCAACTACGACTGGGGCTCGGGCACTTCATACATCAACAATGAAACGGTTGAGAATGAAGGCGGAGAAATGGAAGTGGAAAACCTGACTCTGAACTCACAATGGTCTATGCCTGTGCTTGAGGCGCACTACCTAACTATCGGCTTCAACTATACACGTCAGGAGCTGACAGATTCTGCAGAAGATCATGTCTTCAAAAATAACCAATGGTCACTGTTTGCGGAAGATGAATGGTACATCACCGATTCTTTTGCTCTAACAACTGGCCTCAGATTTGATCAAAATGACGTGTTCGAGTCTCATCTGAGCCCTCGCGTTTATGGTGTGTGGAGTGTCGACTCATATTGGACAGTGAAAGGCGGTGTTTCAACGGGATATCGAGCACCAGGCTTAACTGAGATGGAAGCGGGTTGGGCGCAAGACAGTTGTGGTGGCGACTGCTCGGTTTACGGTAATCCTGATCTAAAAGCCGAGACGTCAGTGAACAGTGAAATGGGCGTGTACTTTGTTGGCGATGCCGATTTAAGCTCGAACATCACCGTATTCTACAGTGACTTTAAAGACAAGATCGACAAGAAAGAGCTGAGCACTAACTGTGGCCGACGTGGTTGTGATTCTACCTACGTGAACATTGAAGACGCGATTACTTACGGTGCTGAATACACGATAAACAAAGGCATTACTGAGGCGATTTCTGTCGGTTCGACGTATACCTATACACATACTGAGAAGCAGTCTGGTGAAGATGAGGGTAAGCCACTAACACAAGTTCCTGAGCATTTAGTTACCGTAAATGCAGATTGGCAAGTACGTGATGATGTCCAATCTTGGATGCGAGTGACATACCGTGGCAAAGAGTCAGAACCGACAACGAGTAGTTCAAGAACACAATACGAAGCGCCATCAATTACTTATGTTGACTTAGGTGCCAACTGGTATGTGCAAAAGAACCTTAAGGTGATGGCTGGTATCTACAACCTATTTGATGAACAAACCGATTACGAAGAGTTTGGCTACGTTGAAGATGGTCGTCGTTACTGGTTAGCAGCAGAAGCGTCATTCTAGATAAGAGGTTCATAATGAAAAAGATAACAAAATTACTGATGCTTTCATTTGTTGGATTATCGGCTGCTAATGCTAATGCTAATGCTAATGCTAATGCTAATGCTAATGCGGTATACACAGTAGAAAAGGACATCTTGTTTAAGACGGTAGAAGCACGAGAGATCAAGCTTGATCTCTACCTTCCCAAAACAGAAGCAAAGGTTGATGGAAAATATCCGTTGCTCGTTTGGGTACATGGCGGTGCGTGGAAGCGTGGCACTAAAGACGATATTCCGACTAAAAACCCGTTGTTGCTTAATTCTGTTTTGGATGAAGGTTATGCGTTGGCTGCGGTCGATTATCGTTTAAGTGGCGAAGCAACTTTCCCAAAACCAGTCGCGGATATTAATGATGCTATTAACTATCTTCATGACCATGCTAACAAGTACAATCTTGCCGCCGATAACGTGGTTATGATGGGGCGTTCAGCTGGTGGTCATTTAGCGGGATTGGTCGGCGCAAGTAATACGCACGGTGACATTAGCTTTTACTCAGAACCTAAGTATCGAGTGGCTGGAGTTGTAAGCTTTTTTGGCCCGACGGACCTGCTGGAACTAGGTAATAAAGGGAACAGACCAACCAGTAAAAAGTCGTCGGTGTCACGCTTTTTAGGTGATATCCCGAGTGAAGTACCAGAGCTAGCGGCACAAGCTTCAACGACCAGTTATATAAACAGTGATGCTCCGCCTTACATTCAGTTCCATGGAACACTGGATAAGCGAGTGCCTTTAGCGCAAAGCCAGATCCTCAAACATGCTTTGGACAAGTACGGCATTGAGAATCAGCTGTTTATCGAGGAGGGTGTTGGTCATAGTGCTCCAATTTTTGATACCGATAAGTATGTACCGCATGTGATTGCGTTTTTAAAGCGACATTATCCAATTAAATAATCTCTACTTTTGTGACGTTACAACGCGCTAGAAAGCATTCATTGAGCCATTTAAAGCCAAGTTGATCACTAAGGTTCAACTTGGCTTTTTTATTGGAAGCTTTCATAAGTATCTGGATTCATTTCTAACTTCCCTTTTATGATTCGATCGTCATTTATTAGATCGAACAAAACCGTGTTCACCTTCGATAATTGAGTTATTTATCAGTTAAAGGTGGTGGTTATTGTATGTTTCATCACGCTTTGTTCATAACTGACTCTAGCTTATCGACGACCTTGATAAAGGCTTCAATGTGCGCGATACACTATTTTTCGCCCATTAATCAATTTCACTTGTGACAAAGTTATCAGAATTATGCATTTTCGGTAACGTTCCCGAAATTATCGATCTATCATCCACTCAGATACAAAAGTGAAGTAATCAACACGACTGATTTCTATTTCTTCTTCGATATAGAGCTTATACATCAAAAGTATAAGCCGAAATGTGCTTACGAATTGTTTTGGGAACGTTTGCAAATAATCCAAAACAATTAACGTGAGAACATCAGAATGAAACGACACATTTTAGCGGTTGCTGTAACAATGGGGCTAATGACTACATCGGTATTAGCAAGTGAAGACGTTGCAGCATTAGAGCAACGTATTAATGAATTAGAACAAAGGGTTGCACAAACAGAGCAGGTCTCTACCGAGGCCAATGAAAAGGCTTCTTCGTTTGAGTTTCACGGCTATGCTCGCTCTGGGTTATTGATCAACGACGACCTAAACGGCGCGACAGGTACTGGTCCTTACATGACAGCGGCGGGTGCCATTGGAGCTCCAATTGGACGTCTTGGTGTTGAAGATGATCATTACGTTGAAGCGAACTTGATTCATAAGCGATTTGCAGACGATGGCTCTAGTGCTTTGTTTCGCATCATGTTGGCCGACAGTACTGAGACAAATAACGAGTGGACTGCCAGCGAAAGCCAGTTGAATGTGCGACAAGTGTATTCAGAACTGAACCGTCTGAGCATGTTCTCTGAATCTGAAGCGTTTTCTGAAGCAACGTTTTGGGCGGGTAAACGATTCGATCGCGACAACTTTGATATTCACTTTTTCGATTCGGATATTGTCTTCTTATCAGGTACTGGTGCGGGCGTTTATGACGTTCAGATGAGCGACAACTGGAAAGCGAATTTCTCTATTTATGGCCGAGATTTTGGTGAGATTGATAGCTCGTCAACAGATGTAGAAAACTACATTGCAACCATGAATAACCGTATTGGCCAATGGCAAGTGATGTTGAGCGGTATGACCTCAGCAGACAACGATAGCCGCCTAAATGGCGCAGCTGAAAGCGGTGTACACGCAATGTTTGCGTACCATGGAGACAACTTCTTTGGTCTGAGCGAAGGCTTCTCTAAAACGGGTATGTTAGTGGGTAGTGGCCTAGGTGCAGAGCTAAAAGGCATCGGTTCAAATGGTGATCTACTGGATGACGCGAAAGCCGTTCGCCTGTTTAGCTACGGTGTCACTCGCATTGGCGACAACTGGCGCTTAGCACCTGCATTAATGGCAGAGCATAGCCAAGACCGTTTGAAGAAGAATGACGAGTTCACATGGGCTTCTTTAAACGTTCGATTAGCTCAAGAGTTCACAGAGAACTTTGAGATGGTTTACGAAGGTTCATTGCAATACATGGATTTAGACAACTCGACAGAGCAAGCGAGCGGCGGTTTCTACAAAGCGACAGTTGCACCAACACTCAAGCTTTCAACTAGCACTGGTTTCTTTGACCGACCAGAACTGCGTTTCGCTGTGAGCTATGTGGATTGGAGTGAAGACCTAAATGGTTACTCGATCAGCACTGAAGCAGATGCTGCAACGATGGGAGAGGGCGGCGAGGTTCTGTTTGCACTGCAGATGGAAACTTGGTTCTAATTGCTTGATATATCGTTTAGATAGAGAGTGTTACTCATGATGTGATAGTCGCATCACCAAATGCCAACCTTATCGTTTCAACTCGAAGGTTGGCATTTTTTATCTTGGGATAACCTGATCTCTGAAATAAATCGCTAGCAAGACTCTCGGTCAATAGTGGTGAAGGTCAACACCATCTTGCTCATTTCAAAGCCTTTTTTCTCAATACGGTCGAGTAGCAGCTTGGCTCCATTTTCTCCCGCTTTATCAAACGCATAGTTAAACGTAGACAGCGTTGGTGTGCATACTGAAGCAAGTTCATCATCACCCACGCCGAGTACCAAGACATCCTTTCCTGGAACGAGGCCCGCTTCTTGAATTGCTCTGATCGCACCGATTGCGATACGGTCAGTGGCGCAGAATAGGCCGTCTAGCTTGGTGTGCTCCTTGAGATACTGCTTCGCCAGTTGGTAACCTGATTCTATGGTGAAGTCGCCACGGGCGTGAAATTGCAGTGTGAGGTCGTTAAATTGAAGCGATTGAGCGAAGCCTTCCGATCTCATCTTATCAACCGCAATATCATCACCTTGCACACCGATGAATCCCATATGCTTACAAGCTTTCGCTATGAGGCGATTACCCGCTTCAAACCCTACGCGAGTGTCGTCGTGCACAATGCTTGGGATGTTAAACATTGACCCGTCTTGACCAACCAATACCACGGGTACGGCAGAGCTTTGAATCGCTTTGACTAATTGGTTGTCGAGGTGGGTCGCGTACAGGATGATGCCTTCAACACGCTTCTGGTTAAATATCTGAATATATTCAAGTTCTTTATGGTGTGTTTGGTGTGTGCTCGCTAATAATACATGCTTGCCCGCTTGCTCTAAGACGGCGGTTAAACCATCGACACCCTGAGAGGTGGCATGGGAAGAAACCCTAGGAACAATCACGCCAACCAGGTTGGTTTTTTGGGACTTTAAGTCTTTAGCGACTTGGTTTGGGAGATAGCCACACTCTTCAACCGCTTTACGCACCTTCACCTTGGTCGCGTCTTTTACGCCATACTCATCATTGATTACTCTTGAAACCGTCGACTTGGAAACTCCAGCGAGACGAGCGACATCATGAAGACTAGCCATTATTCATTATCCAATTGTAATTTTAGTTTTGGGATTGTTTGCAAACAGAGCATCAAATTTACCTGTTATTAGGGGATTTTAACCCTGTCTTCTTATCCTAGGGAGATAATTTGAAGATCATTCTCACACTATTGAGCAGTTATCTTTGATCATTTGTTATTTCTAGGCAAAAATTTGTCTTGCAAACGTTCCCGAAAATTCAAAAGCTCAAATGATAATCCAATGGGGTATGTAATGAATTATCCAAAATTAGCAAAAGAGCTGCTTTCTCTATTAGGTGGTAAAAGTAATATCACCGCACTCGCACACTGCGCGACTCGTCTGCGTCTTGCGGTTGCAGACCAAGATAAAATTGATGAACAGGCGATTGATAACCTAGAAGGGGTTAAGGGCCAGTTTAAAGTGGCAGGTCAATATCAGATCATCTTTGGCTCAGGCATCGTAAACCAAGTTTATGCTGAGTTGGCTAAGCTGACTGAAATGACGGAAATGTCGACCAACGATGTGGCGTCTGCAGGTGCTGACAACCAAAATATCCTGCAACGCGCGGTGAAAGGCCTGTCTGATATTTTTGTACCAATCATTCCGGCGATTGTTGCTGGTGGTTTGTTGATGGGTATCTACAACCTATTGACGGCTCAAGGCTTATTCATTGATGGCAAATCTTTAATCGACGCTAATCCGGGTTTGACCGACTTAGCAAACATGATCAATACATTTGCTAATGCTCCTTTTGTGTACTTACCTATTTTATTAGCATTTTCAGCGAGTAAGAAGTTTGGTGGTAACCCATACCTTGGCGCGGCTTTAGGTATGTTGATGGTTCACCCAGACTTGCTTAACGGCTGGGGCTTCGGTGGCGCATCAGTGTCGGGCAGCATTCCGGTTTGGAACATTTTAGGTTTCGAAATCGAGAAAGTAGGCTATCAAGGTTCAGTACTACCCGTTCTTGTCTCTGCGTTTATTCTAGCGAAAGTTGAGCTTGGCCTACGTAAAGTTATTCCTTCGGTTTTGGATAACTTGTTAACGCCACTATTGGCTATTTTCGTGACGGGCCTTCTGACATTCACGGTTGTGGGTCCATTTACACGTGATATCGGCTTCCTACTGGGTGACGGTCTTAACTGGCTATACAACAGTGCTGGCTTCATTGGTGGTGCGGTGTTTGGTTTGATTTATGCGCCGTTTGTTATTACTGGTATGCACCATAGTTTTATCGCGATTGAAACTCAGTTGCTTGCGGATATCGCAACAACTGGTGGTACGTTCATCTTTCCTATCGCGGCGATGTCTAACGTGTCACAAGGTGCAGCGGCATTGGCGGTTGGTTTCATGAGTAAAGATAAGAAAATGAAGAGTATCGCTATTCCTTCTGGTGTGACGGGACTACTTGGTATTACAGAGCCTGCAATGTTCGGTGTGAACTTGAAGCTTCGCTATCCATTCATTGCTGCGGTTTGTGCCGCTGCGGTTTCAAGCGCATTCATCACCATGTTTAATGTGAAAGCACAAGCGCTCGGTGCTGCTGGTATTCCAGGTATCATCTCAATATCACCAGAAAAAATCGGTTACTACGTGGTCGGCATGATTATCGCGTTCGTGACTGCCTTTGCATTGACCGTTGTTTTAGGCCTGCGCGAGCGTAATAAACAAAACATTAAAGCAACGGCTTAACGTTTCTCCCTAGAAGTGAAGTCCCCCTTTTCACTTCATTTCCTAAGCTTTGGGGTGCTAGCTAGGTGATTTGGCTTAGCTAGCCTTTTTATATTTTTACATGACAGCGTGAAGTGTCACCTTGCTTTCGGTTGTCATGATTTTCAGTTTTAAGGTAAGAAAGATGAATCAAGTTTGGGTAACTGGAGACGCTGTTGTCGACCTCATTCCGGAGACAGATAAGACATTGTTGAAATGTCCGGGCGGTGCGCCTGCTAATGTCGCGGTAGCGATTTCTCGTCTTTTAGGCAAAAGCGCCTTTTTCGGCCGAGTGGGTAACGACCCGTTTGGCACATTTATGGAAGTGACTTTGCAAAACGAAGGTGTGAATGCCGAACGTTTGGTGAAAGATCCTGAGCAGCGTACGTCAACTGTGGTGGTGGACCTTGATGACCAAGGCGAACGCAGTTTTACGTTTATGGTGAAGCCAAGTGCAGACCAGTTTATGTCTGTGGATGACATTCCTGAATTTAAGAAAAACGAATGGCTACACGTCTGTTCAATCTCTCTGGCTAATGAGCCAAGTCGAAGCAGTACCTTTGAAGCCATCCGACGCATGAAAGCAGCTGGTGGTTACATCAGCTTCGATCCAAACCTTCGCGATGAAGTGTGGCAAGATCCATCTGAAATCAAGCCTGTGGTAATGAAAGCGGTTGAGTTGGCGGATGTGGTTAAATTCTCTGAAGAAGAGTTGGATTTCTTAACCGGTTCAACTTCGATGGAGCAAGGTTTGGCTCATATTGCAGATCTTAACAACACGCTTGTTCTGGTTACACAGGGTGCGAAAGGTGTTTGGCGAGTATTTGAAAAGCAAGGTGTGTTGATGTCAGGTAGTTCAGTGACGCCAGTGGATACTACAGGGGCAGGCGATGCTTTTGTTGGCGGCTTGCTTGCAAAGCTTTCTCAACATGATGAGTGGAACAATCAACAAGTCGTCGACTCTGCAATTCAGTGGGCGAATGGTTGTGGTGCACTGGCGACAACGCAAAAAGGCGCAATGACCGCACTTCCAACGCAAGAAGCTCTAACTCAGTTTATTCAAAAAAACTCTTCAAATACGAATGCCGTAGAGGAGAGTGTATGAGTTTGAACTCGAACTGGACAGTAGAGCAAAGATATCGTCGTATAGAAGATATTTCTCAAGAGAGTATTGATGCGATGGTAGAGCTTCGCAAACAAGACTCTGGCTATCCAAGCTACCATGTTGCGCCTAAGTTTGGCCTGCTCAATGACCCAAATGGCTTGTGTTTCTTTAATGGAGAGCACCACTTATTTTATCAGTGGACGCCGGTTGGTCCTGTCCATGGCATGAAGTATTGGTACCACCTTTCAACCAAAGACTTCGTTCATTTCGAAGACCACGGCATAGGCCTACACCCGGACCAAGATTACGATTCTCACGGTGTTTATTCTGGTGGCGCATTGGTTGAAAACGGCAATGCACTGCTGTTCTTTACGGGTAATAAACGTGATGAAAACTGGCAACGAGTCCCAACTCAATGTTTTGCCAAGATGTCTGCCGACGGCAAAATAGAAAAGCACGGCGTGGTTATCGAAAACGATCACTACACCGAACATTTCCGTGACCCAAAAGTGTGGAAGCAGGGTGATGATTACCTGATGGTTGTAGGGGCACAAACACCTCAGGAGACAGGTTCAATGGCGTTGTATTGCAGCCGTGACCTGATGAGTTGGCAACACAAAGGCCCAATTCAGACTCGTTACAACAACCTTGGCTATATGTGGGAGTGCCCTGATTTCTTTGAAATAGATAATCAGTCGGTGATGCTATTTTCTCCGCAAGGCGTGTCTAGTGAAAACCCATACGACTTCAAAAATATCTATTCTGTGGCTTACATTTTGGGTGACCGCTTGAACCTAGATACGGCGAAACTGGAAAATCATCAAGACATTGCGCAGCCAGATTACGGCTTTGATTTCTACGCACCACAGACTTACTTAGATGATAAAGGTCGTCGCATTTTGATTGCTTGGATTGGTCTGCCTGAGATTGATACACCTTCTAATGCGCATCAGTGGGCGGGCATGTTGTCGTTACCACGCGAACTTCAAATCCAAGATGGCTATCTTGTTCAGTCTGCTTTACCTGAATTGAAAGCGCTACAGGGGGAAGCTGTTACGATTGAAAATGCTCTTGAATTGGATACAACCAGCTTCATGGTTGAGCTCGAAACGGATACTGACGAGTTTGAGTTTACACTTGCCAACGTTGCGGGTGATAACATCGTGTTCAGTGCGGCAGATAATGAGTTCATTCTTGATCGCAGCAATATGTCTCAACTCTACGCTGAAGAGTTTGGGTGTGTTAGAAAAGCGCCGAGGTTGAGCGCCAAGCAAACCATCGAGGTCTATGTCGACAAGTCGGTCATCGAAATATTCATCAATTGTGGTAAGCACACAATGACTAGCCGCTTCTTCATTGATGATTTAAGCATGCTGTCCATCAAAGGTGACGTAAAAACCGTTTATCGTTCAATGAGCCCAATTGAAGGGCTAGATGATTAAGCCATCTTTGTTTCACCAAAAAGCCGCTGCCCAACAGCGGCTTTTGTTTGAGTCTGTTGCATCGTGTTGTGCAGGCTTTCTGAGCTTATCTGTTGCTCCAAGCAATTCAGAACCAATACCAGCGCTAAGGTCGAATGTTATTGAAGCTGACCTTCTGGGTTCCGTCGTCTAGGTTCTCTAACTCAACCACATCCCCTTGATAGTAATACGGTTCCATTGGCATATTGCTGTTGGTCGGTCTTGCGTAGTGCAATACAGCTAGTTTAGCGTCAACTTGCTGAGCATATAAATAGCCAATCAGCGCATGTTCAAATTGGTGATAACCATTACCCCAATGGAAAGCTTTAGTACGCTTAGGATCAAGCCCAACGCCACCGTATTTGTGGTCGACCCAAACATCATGAAAGGTCGGTAGGGTATATTGCAGGACGTCTTTCATTGAGCCATCGACCAGCGAAACCGTCATGGCCGCTTGATCAAGTTCAGCCTACTCCCATGATGACGCCCACTGACTGTGCGGTCTGCTTTGCCAGCCCGTGATATCTTGCCCTTGCCACATTTTCTGAAGTCGCTCACCAAAGTAGTTAGATACATTGGCAAAGTCTTTCTGATATTGCGCCTGATCCAGAGTGTGTTTCATGCCGTCTAAACCAAACTCCGACCAATCGGAATTATCTAATGCATGACCGGTTAGATAGGTCATCCAATATGCTTTGATGGTGTGCCCAAAATCGTTGTGATTGGCATTCGGTATCATCGCAGCTTTATCGTGAATAGCCCCGTAGAAGCGTTGTTGATCTTCAGAATGGTATTGGTCAATCATGGCTTGCGTGAGCCAGTTTAAGTCATCAAGCCATTTGGATTTTACGGGCTCTTTGAGCAGAGGTGCGACGAGCAACATGTAGCCGTTTATCTGATCAAGTTGCGCGACCAGTTCGCGTCGTTTTGCACTGCCATCTTCACCGTCAGCAAGTACCCAAGCAAGACCGCTGTTGTCGCTAAGTCGATATTTATCAAAGATAAAAGCTTGTTGTGCGATGAGAGCCTCTTCTACCTTTTTGTCTTGGGTCAGGTAGTAGTACATGGCAAGGCCAACTAATGCATAGGCTTGATCTTGAGAGGTACGCTGCTGCCAATCTTGGCCTACTTTGCCCTCTTTTGTGTAGCCAATAAAGCCACCATTTTGCTTATCTTCTAGCTGATCAATGATGTAGTAGGCACCTTGTTTGGCAAGAGCTAAAGCTTGTTTGTCTCCAGTAAGGTGATAGAGCACGCCGTAGGCATAGGTTTGACGTGACTTCATCCGCGTAAATTCCTTGCCAAAGTGCGGTGTGATCCAGCCTTTGTTCAGTTCAGGACACACATCAGAAACATCGAGCAAGGTGCCATCATCACAGCGGAAAGTAGGGAAGTTGCCTACCGGTTCTCCCTGAGCACTAGGCATCAGCCAATAAGGTGCAAGCCCTTCAGAAGCATGATTGATCCACTCTTCTCCAGTGGGAAGAGTGACATTGGCAGATACAGTGAAACTGGCCACGCTGAGTAATGCGATCGTTGCTCGTAACATGATGTTTATCTTAATGATTTGAATTTAGTTGAATATAAACAATCGCATCTGCACATTGTGATTCGGTGATCACAATCGACCAAATTATTAAGGTTTAAATAAAGGCTCACAGACTAGTGAGCCTTGAAAGGGTGTTTTGTATTTTATACAGGCTTGCCTGCCTCGTCCTCTTCAACCACATCGGTTTCTAAGCTTGCCTCTGCCAGCCATTTTTGTATTGATGGGCTGCTGAGCACGCGTTGTTGATACTGTGATGCCTTTTCGGAAAGTTGGATGCCATAGGTTTCTACACGTAAAGCCACAGGTGCAAACATCGCGTCGGCAATCGACCATTCACCAAATAACCATCCCTCTGGGTATTGTTCCATTTGTGCAGACCATATTGCATCAATACGAGCGATGTCTTTCAGTGCGTCTTCACTCAGTGTGAGCTTTCGTTGTGCGCGGCAGTTCATCGGCATTTCATTTCTGACGGCAAAGAACCCAGAGTGCATCTCGGCGGAAATTGCTCGGGCATGGGCGCGTTCTTTCACTGAGCTAGGCCACGCTGCACCGTCCAAATAGGCATCGTTAACGTATTCGAGAATCGCCAATGAATCCCACACCGCAACATTACCATCAACTAGGGTTGGAACCTTGGCCGTTGGCGTCACTTTCGCCAGAGTGTCGTAAAAATCAGAGGTGAATAGCTTGAGCTTGATGACTTCTGTACTCAGGTTGTAGTTGTCGAATATTAGCCATGCGCGCAGTGACCAAGTTGAGTAGTTCTGGTTTCCAATATAAAGCTGCATCGTTGCTTCCTTGCGTTTGGTGAGTATGCTTTTGAGCTTAGGGGATTGTATTGCGGAGCACTAACGGATAATTTTGATGCAATACATTAATAAAAACGATGGGTGGTGATTTCAATATGGATATTGATGCTTTGCGAGGCTTTCTCGCGTTTGTGGAAACCAGTAGTTTCACTCGTGCAGCGAAACAGATAAATCGTACCCAATCGGCATTCAGTGCTCAGATGCGTAAGTTGGAAGAAGAACTCAACGTCACTCTTTTCCAGAAAGAAGGACGTAATTTAATACTGACTGAAGCTGGCTTAGCGCTGCGTTCTCATGCCGAACAGTTGGTCGCCCTCCACAACACCGCCCTCAAGCAAGTAAAGCGTTATGAAGACAAACAACCTCTGCGACTCGGCTGCCCTGAAGACTACAACGACACCATTCTTCCAAAAGTGATTCGCCTGTTACAGCAAGCAGAACCTACCTGTTCCATTCAAATATTTAGCCTACCAAGTATTAACCTCAGAGAGTGGTTAGATGATGGCCGTTTAGATGCGGCGATTGTCACCAGAGCGCCTGATAGTGAAGAGGGTTACTGGCTTACACATGATGTGGGTGTTTGGATAAGCAGCCCTGACTATGCATTCGATGAGTCTAAACCAGTCCCACTAGCCTTGTTTCAGACCGATTGTAAGTACCACGCAGCGGCAGTGAATGGCTTAACCAAGCAGGGCACGCCTTATCAGTTATTGGCGTGTAGCAATACCGCTTCAGCGCAGCGTGCAATCGTGAAAGCAGGATTAGCGATTGGTGCGATGGGTAAGCTAAGCGTGACTTCAGATTTGAAAATTCTTGATGATATGCCGCCGTTGCCTTCGGTCGATATTGTGCTGATCCTAGCGAGTAAGCATCACCCGGTATTGGATAAAGAAGTGCTCTATCAACTTGTGGAGCTGGGTTCTGAGTAGCTTAGGTTCATCTTCCTATTGGAGGATTCCCAAGCTTTTCAATTTTCGATAAATGGTATTGCGGCTGATACCGAGTATTCTCGAAGTCTTACTTATGTTGCCTTGGTTGGCTTGATAAGTTTGCAACAAGGTTTCTTCAACGGTGCTTCTTAAATCGTTACTCGCTGTACCTTTTATGGCATTAGAAGTCATTAGCTGATGCTGATTATCGTGTGCTAATGACGTGAGATGTTGAGCAAGGTGGCTGGGCACATGCTCGAGTGTGAGTTGGGGTTCATCACTTGCTAATAGAGCAGCAACCTTAAGTAAGTTGTCTAATTCGCGGATATTACCCGGCCAAGAATAGGCGCACAGTAAGCTCATCAAGTGCGGGCAGATTGTCTGTTCGTCTTCGGCGTATTTACGATGAATGTGCTCGATTAAAGCGTGCTTGTCTTGTCGGTGTTGTAGGCTTGGCAAGGTGAAGGCTAAGCCATTGAGTCTGTAATACAGGTCTTGCCTAAACTCACCTGTTGCGACTAACTGCTCGAGGTTTTTGTGAGTTGCAGCGATGATCTGACAATCGACTTGATAGCTTTGATTAGAACCAACTGGCACCACGGATTTGTCTTGCAGAACATGCAGTAGTCGGCACTGAGCTTCTAAAGGCATGTCGGCGATCTCATCTAGAAATAGAATCCCTTTATCTGCTTGACGGATCTTACCTTGGAAGCCCTTGTGGCTTGCTCCCGTAAAGGCGCCCGGCGCGTAACCAAACAGTTCAGATTCGATAAGGTCTTTAGGCAGCGCGCCACAATTTACCGCTACCAAGGGCGAAGACTTACGCTGGCTTTGCTTGTGCAGCGCTTTAACAAACTCGCCTTTGCCAACTCCTGTTTCTCCTAAGATCAACAAACTGATCCCTTTATCGATTACCTTGTTGGCTTGCTGCCAAGCGTGTTCGATTTGTTGCTCGCCATGGTGCAAATCACACGATGCTGAAATGGAGCGCGTGCGTTTGGTGGTTGGTTGTTTGAGGTGTTGTTTCTCAAATACAAAAGGCGTGTCTAATGAGGTTCGGTTGAAGAGGGTATCGATACTCTCACCGACGATCGAGGTTTGATCCAATAGTTGAGAGGCGACCTGATTGTGTGCCACCACCTCCCCAGCTTCATTGGCTATTACAATCCCTTGCCAACCACTGTGTAATAACGATTTCTCACATGCGAGGTCGATGCGAGTGGTGCCTTGTGGGATGTGGCTCAGTAGCTGGTTTTCAACAAGCTGAACCATATTTTGAACCAGTAGCTGCACCGAACTGTCGTGCTGTTGCTGCTCACTGGTAATGTCCAATACGCCAACCATGTTCCCTTGGTGATCAAACACAGGGCTTGCTGAACAGCTGATAAATCGATGCTGGTGGATGAAGTGCTGCTCACCAATGATGGTCACGGGTTTAGCTTCAACAATCGCGGTGCCAATCGCGTTGGTGCCCTTAAGTTGTTCCTGCCAACACGCTCCTGAGCTGAGTGCAATTGATGTCAGCTTCTCCTTAAACCGCTCCTGTCCCCAACTCGCCAGAATCACCCCTTCAATATCGGTCAGAATCAAACGACTGTCGGTACGAGCAAACATCTGATTAAACAAAGGCAGCGCATTGCGTTCGACGATGTGGATCAAGTCAGCCGATTGATGACGTCGCTGCTTAAGAATCGATTGTGGTAGGCGAATGTCTTCAGGAAGTCGTCTCTGTTTTAGACCCGCTTCTGTGCTGCGGTGCCAAGAGGACGAAAGCCAATCTGAGGTGTTTGCTTGTTGAAGGTGCATGACTGTTCCATGTCGTAACAGTGAGGGTGTACCAATTTGGAACAGTTGAACACTGGAGTGGTTTCCATACGTCCGTTCAATGCCAACTCACTTTGGGTTGTAAACGTTTGGCAATCATAGTTTTACAATTTATTAACAACAAGTTTTGAAGTTCTGGCGTGTGATTTGCGTTGTTACTGTTGTGAAGAAAACACGAAGTATCAGTGTTTTAAACAGAAAGCATAAACATGGGCGTCTCGCCATGAGTTCTTTTCTCAAGGGGAGCCGCCACAAAAATAAGACAGCTCTAGCTCAATAACGAATATCAAATCGAAGAAGGATCTAACTATGATTTACGCACAGCCGGGTAGTGACAACGCAGTGGTGAACTTTAAAGCTCAATACGATAACTTTATCGGTGGCGAGTGGGTGAAGCCTGTCAGCGGCGAGTATTTTGATAACACTTCCCCAGTGAATGGTCAGGTGTATTGCCAAGTGGCACGCTCAACCGAGGCAGACATTAGCTTGGCACTCGATGCGGCGCATGCGGCTCGTGCTAGTTGGGCTGCGACCAGTGTGACAGAACGTTCCAATATCCTACTTAAAATTTCCGATCGCATTGAAGCGCACCTAGAAGAAATCGCGGTGGCGGAGACGTGGGAAAACGGCAAGCCTGTGCGTGAAACTCTAGCGGCAGACATCCCGTTAGTTGTTGACCACTTCCGTTACTTTGCAGGCTGTATTCGGGCGCAAGAAGGCAGCGCAGCCGAGCTAGATTCAAACACCGCGAGCTACCACTTCCCAGAACCCATCGGTGTGGTGGGGCAGATCATTCCTTGGAACTTCCCGATTTTAATGGCGGCTTGGAAATTGGCGCCAGCACTGGCTGCGGGTTGCTGTGTTGTGATGAAGCCAGCGGAGCAAACACCGACATCGATCTTAGTGATGATGGAGAAGATCGCTGATCTTCTACCTGCAGGCGTAGTCAACATCGTCAATGGTTTTGGTAACGAAGCGGGTCAAGCGTTAGCAACCAGCGATCGTTTAGCGAAATTGGCCTTTACCGGTTCGACAGAAGTCGGTCACCACATCTTGAAATGTGCGGCTGAAAGCTTGATTCCATCAACGGTTGAGCTTGGCGGTAAGTCTCCAAATATCTATTTCCCAGACATCTTTAACCATGAAGACGAATACCTTGATAAGTGTGTCGAAGGCATGTTGCTGGCGTTCTTCAACCAAGGTGAAGTGTGTACCTGTCCATCACGTGTGCTGATCCATGAATCGGTGTACGACAAGTTCATCGCCAAGGTGGTCGAGCGTGCTCAAACTATTAAACAAGGTAACCCGCTAGATACTGATACTCAGGTTGGCGCACAAGCTTCAAAAGAGCAGTTCGATAAGATTCTGAGTTACCTTGAAATCGGTCGTCAAGAGGGTGCGAAAGTGCTGACAGGTGGCGAAGTTGCGCAGCAATCTGATGATCTCGGTAATGGTTATTACATCCAGCCAACCATGCTGGAAGGGCACAACAAGATGCGAGTATTCCAAGAGGAGATCTTCGGTCCTGTTATCGCGGTGACGACGTTTAAAGATGAAGCAGAAGCACTCGAGATAGCCAATGATACCGAATATGGCTTGGGTGCAGGCGTGTGGACGCGTGATGCAAACCTCGCGTATCGAATGGGTCGCAACATTGAAGCCGGCCGTATCTGGGTGAACTGCTACCACGCTTACCCAGCTCATGCCGCGTTTGGTGGTTACAAGAAGTCGGGTATCGGCCGTGAGACACATAAGATGATGCTCGATCACTACCAAAATACTAAGAACCTGTTGATCAGCTACGATACTAACCCACTAGGATTTTTCTAAAATAGATAGGTTCTAGAGCAGTGTATTAGGAAGTCACTAACAGCGAGTTGGTTTAAATAAAAACATAAACGAAAAGCAAAACGCCAAGTTCTTATGAGCTTGGCGTTTTTATGTTTGAAGTGATCTAGTTATTCGAAAAGAAGACCTCTGGCTTGTGGACTGGACCATAGTTGCCTTCTAGTTGGGTAAGTTCTAATCCTTGTTTGCCTATCAAAGAGCCGACCAATTGGCGGTTAAACGGGTAGCTGTCGGGGTTGTTAATATATTCTTCAACATCTATCCATTTAGCTTCTGCAATTTCATCAGTGTCTTGAATCGCAATTTCTTGAGTTTGAGCGATAAGGTGACAAATAAAGTAGAGGTTTGATTTACCGAATTGATACGGGTGTCTTGTCGCCATGCCAACCACAGAAACGAACGTTGCCTCGATACCGGTTTCTTCCAAGGTTTCACGAACCACCGATTCTTCAATGCCTTCACCCAACTCAATATGACCGCCCGGTAATTTGTAACCCGTCATGCCGTGCTCTTTGATCATCAGAACTTGATTGTGTTCGTTAGTGATTAACGCACCAGCACCCAAGGTGTGGGTCGGAATGAAAGGCACAAACTCTACAATCTCGGATTTGTGGATCAGCGTAATCTCGTCTTCTAAGCAGTTGTGAAACACAAAGCCAAGCTCAGTCGCCACCGGAATAAGGTGCGAGAGTGAAATAGGTAAGCTAATCCAAATAATGCCTTTGCTATTCTGCTTTGAAAATTCGGTGATCTCGCTGAGTTCGGCATTGAATGAGTCAACATCGTGAGGGGCTGTTGCTGGGTCAATGATGATGCCGTTAAATTTGTCGAGCGTAAATTCCACGGGTGATCCTTTATTATTTTGATTTATTGGGCGTCGAGCATGGTCTGAGCTTATCGTATCTAAAGAGCTTATAACACCTTGAGAGCAAGGGCAGCAGTGAATCAAAAGTAGGCAATGCAGTTTATGTCGAACGGGTCGGGATAAGTGGAGGGTGTTGCTAGAAACAAAAACTGCGCTTGGAAGCCAAAGCGCAGTTTTAAAATGAGGTTTATTGCAGTTCGATTTTAACGAATATAGTTCGCGTTAATACTCACGTACCAGTGTTGAAGCTTGCCATCAGATTTCTTGATCCACAAATCGTTGGTGTAGCTATCAATCTTGCCGTTAACCGTAAGGTTGAATGTGTTCTCGTCGAATTCGCCAAGCTTCACGAACTGGTCCGTGGTAATCAGGAATGGGTCCATGTCGTCTACACCAACCACATCTGAAATCACATAGTAGTGGTAAGTCAGCGGCTTGCTCGCATCATTCGGGTTGCTGCGATACGCAACAAGCTTGAATGGTTCCGTTAATGGAACGTCGAGCGTTTGCTTGTCCATGGTCGCTGGAATTGGAATAAACAGCCAAGCGGTAAACAGACCGCTCAATAAAACCATCAGGAAGAAAAGAGTCTTAATTGCTTTCATAGCAACCTTCAAAATATGGGGGATGTTAATGGGGCTATGGTAACTAGGGAGAGTAAAGATGCAAGCTCTGTTATTACCCTATCTTATCTCAGCTTAATCTAGCGCAAAGAAAGCGGTTCGGTTAACTCGAAATGTAAACACGAGTGCTTAACTCTTGATTATGGCTTAAGAGAATTCGTTATTTGAACCAATCTTGGTTTTTAACCAGTCTCTCGAAACAAGGCGAAGAACTGTCGCGAAATGACCTATATAGATAAAATTCAGTACGATAAGAATAGCGCATGAATATTTTTTGAGCGTTTTCTTATACATTTAAATCCACGGTTAAGTGGCGAATACCATTCTTATGTCGATCACTCATTTCGTATCGATTGTTCACTTGGCTCCAATCCATTTGGCGCACCAGAAATTCCTGAACATGTGATCAAAGATATTATCTACGGTATTGATAAGTACTATTGCCACAGGGAGCTTTCGGAGCTGACTTATCTGACTCGCCAGTTTATTGGGATTGAAGATTGTCGTATTACGTACACCACGGGCTCTCTTGGGGCGCTAGAACTTATCTTCAATAAACTTATCGATCACAACAATCGCACCATGATAGGCATTGGCCCTCAGTTTGTTGAAGCAGTATCAGAGTTCACTTTGGTGGGCGGGAAGTACCAGTCCATCAACATGTTTGATTATCAAAACGAGTCGGATCTGTTCGGTGTGTTGGCATCAAAAATAAGCAGTCAAAATCCTGCCTTGGTGTATATCGATAATCCCAACAACCCAACGGGTCGAATCTACGACAGAGCTTATCTGGTCGAGATAGCGAGAGTATGTGAGCGTTCTGGCGCTATTTTGATTGTCGACGAGGCATATGGTGAATACCTGACCCCTGAGCAGTCTATGCTCGATCAGACCTTAGTCTTGGACAACTTAATAGTTTTACGAACCTTTTCTAAAGGTTTAGGGCTCGCTGGGATTCGACTCGGTTACTTAGCCAGCAGTGAAAACCTGACTTCTGCAATCGAAGCTGCGGTGAGTGTGTTTACGCCGACTTACCCCTCAATAAAAATCGCATCGGCGACCTTACCCAATGCAAAACACTTCTTAGAAATGAACCGCAGCAAAACTGAATACTTTAAGCAGCAAATGATCGGCTTGTTGTCTGAGAACAATATTGAGGTGGTTGGCACGTCAATATCGACGCCCATTATGTTGTTGAAAAAGAGAGGAACTCACCTTTCAAAGCTATTTGAGAGTATCGGTATTAAGACATGTTCGGGTGTCGATTTTGCTATTACGTGCGACGCGATGACTGAAGAGTATGTTCGATTACGAATTGTTGGCAATGATATAGATTTAGAAGCGTTAAAGCAGCGTATTAAGCAGTTATAAAAGCAACCGTTATAAAATCAGTAGGCATAAAAAAGCCCGCACCTTGCGTTTACAAAGTGCGGGCTAAATTCATCTGGCTACTTGTTTAAGTAAGCAGCGTGGAACTCAATGTGTTCATCAATAAAGCTAGAGATGAAGTAGTAGCTGTGGTCGTAACCAGGCTGCATACGTAGATCTAAATCGGCATTGGTTACCTTAGCGGCTTCGACTAATTGCTCAGGTTTAAGCTGTTCAATCAGGAAGTTATCGGCTTCACCTTGGTCGACCAACATTGGCAGTTTAGTGCCTTTGGTTTTTAGAAGCTCAGAGGCATCGTAGTGTTTCCACTCTTCAATATCCAAGCCTAGGTATTGGTTGAAGGCTTTTTGTCCCCAAGGGCATTGCATTGGGTTGGTGATTGGGCTGAATGCAGAGATAGAACGGTAGCTATCTTCGTTTTTAATGCCAATCGTTAGGGCACCATGTCCGCCCATGCTGTGACCAGAAATCGATTTTACGGATGTAACAGGGAAGAACGACTCAATTAATGCAGGGAGCTCTGTTACCACGTAATCGTACATGTGGTAATGGCTGTCCCATGGCGCTTGAGTGGCATTCACATAGAAGCCTGCACCTTGGCCGAGATCGTAATTTTCATCGTCGGCAACACCTTCGCCACGTGGGCTAGTGTCTGGTGCAACAATCGCGATGCCTTGCTCAGCCGCGGCTTTGAAAGCGCCGGCTTTTTGCATGAAGTTTTCATCGGTACAGGTTAAGCCTGACAACCAATACAAAACAGGAACTGGGTTTTCTTTGCTTGCGTTAGGTGGCAAGAAAATCGCAAAACGCATGTTGCAGTCAAGCGTTGCAGAAAAGTGGGTGTATTGTTTGTGCCAACCACCAGCAACCTTTGCTTGGCTAATGTTTTCGATTGTCATCTATTGTGCTCCGTTAGGTTGATGGTTTGGGAGTAAATTTGTCTATATTACATAAAGTTTCACCACCCACAGGGCAGGAGGTGGTGAAGACAGTTTGTTGCTATTCATTTGTAGCTGTGGCCTCGATGCTCGAAAGAATCGAGGCCAAGATGTGTTACTTATCCATGTGTAGAACAGTACGGATAGATTCACCTTTGTGCATTAGGTCGAATGCTTCGTTTACGTCTTGCAGACCCATTGTATGAGTGATGAACTCTTGAAGACCAAACTCACCCGCCATGTAACGGTTTACGATTTCTGGAAGCTCAGAGCGGCCTTTAACACCACCGAAAGCAGAGCCACGCCATACACGACCAGTCACTAGTTGGAATGGACGAGTTGCGATCTCTTGGCCAGCACCTGCGACACCAATGATGACTGATTCGCCCCAACCTTTGTGACAGCACTCAAGTGCTTGACGCATCACGTTTACGTTACCGATACACTCGAAAGAGTACTCAACACCACCGTCTGTCATCTCAACGATAACGTCTTGGATTGGCTTGTCGAATTTAGTTGGGTTGATGCAGTCAGTCGCGCCAAGCTGTTTTGCTAGCTCGAATTTGCTCTCGTTAATATCAACACCGATGATGCGGTCAGCACCAGCCATGCGAGCACCAATGATTGCAGAAAGACCGATACCACCTAGGCCGAATACAGCAACGTTGTCGCCTTTTTCAACTTTAGCTGTGTTAAGTACCGCGCCCATACCCGTAGTTACACCACAACCTAGAAGACAAACTTCTTCAAGTGGTGCTTCTTTGCTTACTTTCGCTAGAGATATTTCTGGAAGTACTGTGTACTCAGAGAAAGTCGAGCAACCCATGTAATGGAAAATTGTTTCGCCATTGATAGAGAAGCGGCTTGTACCGTCTGGCATTAGGCCTTTACCTTGCGTTTCACGAACCGCTTGGCATAGGTTAGTTTTACCAGATTTACAGAACTTACATTCGCCACATTCAGCTGTGTAAAGTGGGATAACGTGGTCGCCAATCTCAACACTTGTAACGCCTTCGCCGATCATCTCAACGATACCACCACCTTCGTGACCAAGAATTGAAGGGAAGATACCTTCTGGATCGTCACCTGATAATGTGAATGCGTCAGTGTGACAAACACCAGTAGCAACGATGCGAACTAGAACCTCACCAGCTTTAGGAAGTTGTACATCAACTTCTTCCATTTTTAGTGGCTCGCCAGCTGCCCATGCAACCATTGCTTTTGATTTGATATGCGTTTGACCAAGTTTAATTTCGATTGTCATTGGATGTTTCCTATATATGTCAGTACAGCGGATAACTGTGCAATTAAATTCAACCCGTTAAGCGTAGTTGAGCTTAATTGTTTCCGCTCTCTCGTTTTGTTGGAGCTAGTATAGGTGTGAGTGCATGTTTTGATAATCCCCTTAAATAGAAAATGATTATTACTTATTTGTAATAATAAGTATGGAGAGCTGATCTGTTTTCCCTGTGATTACTTTATTCGGATCGAGCCGGTTTTTGATGAAGGGCTACTTATTCAAATAGTCGGAATGCATAGTTGTCATTGATGTTTGAGGGGTTGTCTTATGGCGGCTTATATATTAATAACTGATTCGTACGATAGAGTCATCAATACTCATGATCATTACTAACTAATTGAATTTTAAGGATTGAAGCAATGTCGCATAAGCACTCTGTATGCGACGTTTTGTAAGATATCAGAAACAATAGTGTCATTTTTCTCACCTAATCTCCTCGCCAAATTTTGAGTTCTAACTTTTTGGGAAGAGAAAATGAAAAAGAGTACATTGACCGTACTGTCAGGCTTGATAGCAACAGCTTTGGTCGGTTGCAATTCAAGTTCGCCAAGTGATGACAGCGGCAATATGGATAGCGCAGTGCAAGTGGCGTTCATGCCTGATATCCATTTCCATGATGTTTACGGTGATTTTCAGGATGGCTCGTTCGCAGGGTTGCCGAATGCAATCAGTGGTAAGAATGCAACGATCAGAACGATGGAGTCTCAGATGAACTCTACCCGTCTATTCAACGAAAACTATTTCGCGATGATCGCAGCGCTTGATGATGTGGTTGAGCGCGGAGTGAAGTACGTAGCACTGCCGGGGGACTTCAGTGACGACGGTCAGCCAGTACATATGCGTGGATTAGTGAGCATTTTTGACCACTATCGTGACACGTACGGCCTTGAGTTTTTTGCAGCGCCTGGCAACCACGATCCAGTGAGGCCATTTACTATACCTGCGGGTAAGTCGGACTTTTTGGGAGAAGGGGGTAAGAACCAACGTATTTATAGTCGGGGTAAGGAAGAGTGTGTTGGCTATGAAGATGAGTGGACAACCATTCCCGGTGACGGCGATAACCTAGCAACCATCTGTACTGAAGAAGTGCGTGAGTGGGGCTATGAAGAGATCATGAGTATCCTTGGTACTCACGGCTTCTACCCTCAGCAAGATTATCTCTACTTTGAAACCCCTTATAGCAGTGCGCAAGCTCGTACCAACTACAGCTATGAATTAGCGAAAGAAGAAGCAGCTTTTGATAAGCGCATGTACGAGATCTGTTATGAAGGAACAGGTGGTAGTTATAAAGAGAATGGCTACTCAAGTTGTTCTGAAGTGCCGGATACCAGTTACTTAGTCGAGCCAGTCAAAGGCTTGTGGCTGTTGGCCATTGACGCGAATGTTTATCGCCCTAAAGAAAATTCGTCTGATAGCTCTGTAGACGGAAACACGTTTGATGGATCAAGCAGCGCTGGCTACAACATGATGCTGACTCACAAAGAACATGTGATCGATTGGATCTCTGATGTAGTAAAAGCAGCCAAAGAGCAGAATAAGACGCTTGTTTCCTTCTCGCACTTCCCAATGACAGATTTCTACAACGGTGCCTCTGAAGAGATTGAAGATCTGTTTGGTGAAGGAAGCCATCAACTGGCTCGTGAACCAGATGACAATACTAGTCGTACACTTGCTGCAACAGGATTGAATATCCACGTTGGCGGTCATATGCACTTTAACGATACTGGTAAGAAAAGCTTCAATATCGATGGTGTTCAGCACACGCTCTTTAATATCCAAGCGCCATCGTTAGCGGGTTACATCCCAGCTTACAAGCTGCTGAACATTCGCCCTGATAACCAAATCGAAGTTGAAACTGTGGTTATCGATCAAGTTGAACGTTACAACGAACTATTTAGTCACTACGAAGAAGAGCATGAGTACTTAACAGCAAACGCAAGTAATGAGGAAGAAGAAGCTAAGATATGGGATATCAATATTCTTGATTCAAAGAGTTACTATGAACTCACCGACTGGCATATCCGTGAATTAACGCGCTTGCGTTTCCTTCCTAGTGATTGGCCAATCGAAATGCGTGAAATGATCATGCACATGAACGGTGAAGAGATGATGATCATGTCTCAACTAGAAACGCAGTTCACGGTTTGTCAATTAGCTGACAAGTTGGGTTATCCAGTTGAAGGCTGCACTGCAAATGGTGTCGTTGATGAGGAACAGTTCCAGAAAGATTGGCAGGCAGCCAAAGTAGAAGCTGAGGTTTTGGCAACTACTGAGGGGTTAAGCTTAGCTGACTTTGCAGAGTGGAGTGGTGAGCTACTAGCAACCGATTTCTACCGACTACGTAATGCAGACGAACTGGCGTTCCGTGATATCGGTGAAACACAACTACGCCAATACGAACTGCTAAGCCGCGAGCTTGCCGAGTTTGATGGCACAGTGGATTCAGAGCTAGGTGATCTTGGCCAATATACAGTGGGAGAGGTATTCCGCTCTCGTTTCGGTAGCTTGTTCGTGATTCTTGAAAAATTCGCAACAGGCCAAGCAAGTGACCACTTCTTGATGGCGTTGTTGCCTAAATTAGTTGAACCTTTTCCAAGTCCTGTGATCTGATCATTTGAAACGATTGGAATGGTGGTGATATGGGTAAAGCAAACAAGAAGATAACTAACTGGACGGAGTACAATAAGGCTCTTTGTAAACGTGGTTCGGTTACATTCTGGATAGATGATTCAGCCGTAGATGCATGGCGATGCAAAACTCATCATGGTAAGCGTGGGAGAGGCTTTCAGTACTCTGATACAGCGATTGAAACCGCCTTGATGATTAAGGGCATCTTCTCTCTTCCTTTACGTGCTCTTCAAGGCTTTATCGACTCTATCTTTGAGCTATTAGATGTTCCACTAACGTCCCCTGACTACACCTGTATCAGTAAACGCTCGAAGACAGTTCAGGTCAAATATCGCAATAAATCGAGAGGGGCTATTCGCCATATAGCCATTGATTCTACTGGCCTCAAAGTCTTTGGTGAGGGGGAGTGGAAAGTGAAAAAGCATGGTACAGAAAAACGTAGGACATGGCGCAAACTGCACTTAGCTGTGGATGTGGATACTCACGAAGCGATTAGTGCGGAAGTCAGTCTTGTAAATGTAGGCGATAGTGAAGTGTTACCGACGTTACTCAACCCACTACGTAGAAAGGTCGCTGCCGTATCCGCCGATGGAGCATATGACACAAAAAATTGCCACGAGACTCTGAAAAATAAAGGCTGTACTCCGTTAATACCGCCTCGAAAGAATGCAGCTCTTTGGGAAGACGGTCATCCCAGAAACAAAGCGGTAATAGCTCTGAGAGATGGAACAATATCGGAATGGAAAACAGAGTCTGGTTATCACTATCGTTCAATATCTGAGACTGCTATGTCCCGATATAAAGGACTAACAAGCGATAAATTGAGCTTGAGATGTTACAACGCTCAAGTGGGCGAAATCATGGCGAATGTCAAAGCGATTAACAAAGTCATAGGACTAGCTATGCCCGTTAGAAGCTAACGGCTAGCTACATATGGTGTCGTTGATCTTCAAGCTGATTTGATGAACAACGCCCTTCTTGATTGATATCGACCAGCAAACCCTGACCGATCTTAAAGGTGAAGTGAAGCGCGATATCCTAAGAGGCTCAACGTCTGCAAATTAAGCGCTTTTGCCGATTAGATGATTAGATGATTAGATGATTAGATTGATGAAGGGTCTGCTAGCCACGAATTAGTGGGCTCTTTTTTTGTCTAAGCGTAGGTTTAATCGAGAATTACACCTAAGAATTTTTAAGGTGCATCATAATAATTACTTGCTGAAAATCGCATGAATCGGAAATAAAACTACAATATTCTGAGCGCCGTATTTTATTGTTGTGGACTTAAACATGCTTTTATCTCTCTCGCCTCCTGTGATGCTGTCACTTGCCATTGTATTTGAAGTTGTCGCGACTTCTCTATTGCCTAAAACGCAGCAATTTACTTCTTTGCCCGCGACTGCCGCAGTGCTAGTCGGTTATGGCTTTGCTTTCTATCTGTTGTCTCTCACGGTTCAAACTATGTCTTTAGGTGTGGCATATGCGGTTTGGTGTGGGGCAGGGATAGTGCTAGTCGCAGCGCTGTCTTGGCTGGTCTACGGGCAAAAACTCGATATCTTTGCGATCATCGGTATCGCTTTGATTTTGGTGGGCGTCGTGATTATTAACTTGTTTTCGACGTCGGTGAGTCATTAGGGGCTAACTCGCTTTTGCCCCTAAATTGGTTTAGCCAAAAAGTCTGCATTCACAGTCGAGTGGTTTTTGGCCTAATAGAACTAATCTG